>JAPLNP010000612.1 GCA_026401055.1 Planctomycetia bacterium | reverse complement strand
TTGCATTGCCACCGCCGTCTGCGATACGATCTGCATTGGGAAGCTCCTTCTTCCAGCCGTGTTTTGTTCCAAACAGTGCTGGTTTAAGGACTTCCCGCTTTTATTGGAAGATCAAATACCTTAACTTCGTGCGTATGGGGTGCAGAATGGGAGAACCCCCGCCGAAAGGGCAGACAGTCCGATTACCCTTCGGAAAAGGTAGGCGCCGCATGATTCAGTTTCGCTGTGCGGGTTGTGGGACACCGTTGCTGGTCGACGATTCATTGGCCGGCAAGCATGGAAAGTGCCGTACATGCGGGCAGCAAATTCAGGTGTCTGCCAGTCCCCCGCCGCTCCCCGCTACGAAACGGGCCGATGCTTCGCGTCCTCGCGCGCCACAGAACTGCGGCATCGTTGAAAACCAACCGAGAGACCACGTTGTAAGGAACTTCGCCATTGTCGGGAGCGTCGTCACAGCTCTGGTTGTCACCTTCATAGCGTATCCCTATTGCGCCCGTAGGATATCGGAAGCCAGGAATCGAGACGATTGGGAAATCAACAATCGAGACCGCGTGATGCGCGCTCTGGAGGAAGCGGATCGTCTTCAGGAAGCAGATCTCGTCCGAGCATGGCTGACGTACGACAACGTTCTAACAGAAGCCCAACAGCACAAAATCACGGATGAAGACCTGAAGAAGCGGTTGGCGGCCGCCGAGACATCTCGGAATGCCCTATACCCAAAAGTCAAAGAGAGAAGCAGGCAAGAAGCTGAGGAGCAACGTCGTCGCGAGGAAGAGCAACGGGAGCGTGCAGAGCGCGTCGCATTGGAGCAACCGCCATCGCTGAACAGCGTCGACCTCGCGAGAAAATGGTACGAAGGTGGAACGCTTCACAAAAAAACGGGCCTGGAATGGCAGACGGCATCCCGCGCAGATAAGCTTGCCACCTACGCAGATTTTGTCACAGTAGCGTGGCGAAACGGCGATCTCAAGCCATCAATTGCGGATAGTATTTCCACCATAGACGATGTCCTTCCGTACGCTTACGGATTGGCTTGCTTCCTTGATGCGGCATTCAAGCCTCATCCCGATCCAGAAAGAAATCGCTGCATGTTCAGCAATCAAACCGTTTCGTACTTTGCGGCCGCTGGAATGATTACGATGGATTGGACAAAGCACACTCCCGGTGATCCGTGAGCAGGGAACCCCGCTTTTTGCCCCGCAAGCCGCGAAGAGGCGTTCTGCCCGGATCCCCCCAACCAGGATCGTCGGCGGTGCGTTGAGTCACGCAACGCTGTGTGCTGTCACGGACTGAGATCGCTCGAGAATCGCTGGTGCGTGCGAGCACGCGTTACTTGGCTCTCTTTCGCATCTTGTTCTGAACGACCTGAAAGAACTGCCGTGTCATTTCGGCGTTCGCGTCGTAGTCGATGCTGGTGGCGTAGATGTCGGTGATTTTCTGATAGAACAGGCGCTCGCTGGAGCGAATATGCCGGATGCGGGCGAGCAGTTCGTCGAAATAGTCGTCGCCGAGAGTCCTCCCGGCCTTGATGCGTTCGTCATCCAGGGTGAAGCCCTTGACCAGAAGCTCGGAAAGCCGGGCCGTGGCCCACTGCCGGAACGCGGTGCCGCGGGCGGAGCGGACGCGATAGCCAACGGCGAGAACCACGTCGAGATTGTAGTGTCGGAGCGTGCGTTGCACTTAACGCCCCCCTTCTGGGCGAACTTGTAAGTAATCCTTACAAGTTGCGATTTCGCTCAGTTCGCCGTGTAAAGCTTCATCCAACCCGTCCGTTGGGGTGGATGGGCGAGGGAATTGATCTGGTCTGAGGTGGTCAATTTGGTTATGGCGTGGCCCTATGAATGCCACGCTTCTGAACCTTCCAAGCGGAGCCGCCGGAGACCGCGGTCTGCCGCGAAAACTGCCCGGCTGTTGAGCGTCTGGAGCGGGCGTTGGAGGAGTTGCGGGTCGATTTTCGCCGGGAAGTGGGCTATTGGAAGAGCCGACATGCCGATGCCGTCAACGGTGCGCTGTCTGGGGAGTCTCCACCGTCAGCGTCAGTCCCATTGCCTTGGTCACGGCAGAGAGTGTGGAGAGTCGCGGGTTGCCGCGCGACGACAGGGCGCGGTAGAGGCTTTCCCGCTTGATCCCCGCCGCCTTGGCCACCCGGGCGATCCCTCCTTACGCTTCGGCCATCTGCCGCAGGGCGACCAACAGCACTCGGGGTTCTTCGGCGTCCTCGATGGCCGCCTTGAGATACTCGGCTATGTCACAGGCTGGCAAGCCAGGTCGGTCGACAACTTGTCAACAAAAATCCCGCGACTGGACGCTGAGGTCTTGGAGGCGGCCCGAGAGGTTTTCTAGGTGGGTGACGAGGACGTGGATGACGTTGTCCTGACGCTGGAGACGGCCTTGGGCCAGAAGCACCGTGGCGCCGAGGGCGACCCCGCGGTGGCGTTTCCAGACGTTTGGGCGGATGATCAGGTTGGCCGTGCCGGTCTCGTCCTCGAGGGTGACGAACGTGATGCCCTTGGCCGTGCCGGGACGCTGGCGGACCAGGACGATGCCCGCCACGCGGACCGGGCGGTCGTTGGGGAGCACCTTGAGCTGCTCCGCCGCGGCGACGTTCTCACGCCGCAAGCCCTCGCGCAGGAACGACATCGGGTGCCGCCGCAACGACAGGCCCGAGGTCCGGTAGTCGGCCAGAACCTCTTCGGCGGCCGACATTTTCGGCAGCGTCGTTTCCGGCTCGGGCTCGTCCGGTTGGTTGAAAAGCGGCATCGCCCGCTGGTCCTGGGCCAACGCCTGCCAAAACGACTCGCGATGGTTCATCTCCAGCGAGCCGAACGCCCCGGCCTTGGCCAGCCTTGTCAACACGGGCCGCGCAAGCCGGGTCCGCCGCGCGAGGTCGTCCATCGACGCGAACGCGCAGCCCGAGCGGGCCTCGACGATCCGATCCGCGTCCCGCCGCGCCAGCCCGTGGAGCATCCGCAGGCCGAGGCGGAGGGACAGACGGGAGGGACCAGGGGACAGGGGGCAGGGGTCAGGGGACAGTGGGTTGTCCGTTGTCGGTTGCCGGTTGTCGGTAGGTGGTAGACGGTAGACGGTAGGCGGTTGCCGGTTGTCGGCGGCCGGTTCGTTTAAGCCGTGCCCCCTGGCCCCTGGTCCCTGGCCCCT
>JAPLNP010000331.1 GCA_026401055.1 Planctomycetia bacterium | reverse complement strand
CAGGACCGTAACCCTGCTGATTCAGGGAGACGGCTTCCCGCCGACGTTGCGCAAGTTGCTCGGGGCTTCCATGTGGTCTCATGCTTCATAGAATCGGCAATCGCGGCGTGTGAACATTAATTGTACAGGACTCAATAAACGGGGCTACTACGCCCGTTTCATAGCTTTCCGGGATTAATTTCATGGGGCATTCGCCACACCCAAGCAAACCCGCCAAGGCGGGCTTGGGGGGCGGCGCGAATCAACTCATCACTACTTTTTCGCACACATGCAGCTAACCTGTCGGCCGAGGCTCCTTGGCGATCTCCCCGCCAGGGTGTACAATCTATGGCTAAAGGAGGCATATAAAGTGATCCGACACGACCGGAGTCGAGTAACCATCACATGCGAGGCCGCGATGCTGCTGGTGGTGTTGCTGGCGGCGGCGCGTCCGACCTCGGCTCAGCGGCAGATCTCCGCCGACGTCTATCTCGACAAGGCCCGTGGCATGTGGTTTGGCGAGTTGATTGGCAACTATGCCGGCAGGCCTCGCGAGGGCTCCGTTGTCCGCGGCGGGCTTGTATACGACGTCGCCTGGAACACCGTCCTGGCCACCAACCCCTGGGTCGCCGACGATGACACGAGCTTCGAGTACATGTATATCAGCCTGTTGGGCCAAAGTCCCAGCCCGGACTCCGCCCAGATCCGCAATGCCTGGAAGGCCAACATCCCGGCCGGGTCGGTTTACATCGCCAACAGGCAGGCGCGCTGGCTGATGGATGCGCCGCCGACTGGCGAGAGCCTCAGCCCGCCGGAGACAGGGTCTTTCCGCAACAACATGCACGCCGCCGCCATTGACTCGCAGATAACCACCGAGAGCCTCGGCGCGCTCGTTCCGGGCATGCGCCAGCGGGCGGCGGACCTATCGGGCACCTTCGCCGGCGTGTCCAACGAGGGTTTCAGCGTCCACGCGGCGCAGTTCTACGCCGCCATGTACGCCGACGCCGCGACAGAGTCCAACGTGGTGACCATAATTGACGATGCCCTTGCCGTCGTGCCGCAAAGCTCGCGGACATACCAGGTCATCGACGCCGTGCGGACATTCCACCAGACGACCCCCAACGACTGGCGAGCCTGCCAGAGGATGCTCTACGACAACTACGGCTCGGACACCGGCAGCAAAGGTCGATACATCTACTGGATCGAGTCCACCGTCAACGTCGGGCTGACGACGATGGCGCTGCTCTACGGCGAGGGCGACTTCAAGAAGACGGTCGAGATCGGCGTGCTGGGCGGTTACGACAACGACTGCAACCCCGCCACCGCCGCCGGCCTGCTGGGAATGATAAAGGGCTACGAAGGGCTTGGCACAAGCGGTGCCGGCATTCTGGCCGAACTGAAGACTATCACGGGGAACACGTTGTACACCCCGTCAAACTCCTACGACGTGCGGTGCCTCAAGAGCATCGGCTCGATTACCACCGTCTTGCAGGTTGCCCAGCGTTTCGCGACCGCGGCAGAGATGCAGATCACCGCCGCCGGCGGCTCGATCATCGGCGAGGGCTCCGACAAGGTCTACCTTCTGCCCGGCGACGTCCTGGCCGCGCCGATCGAGAGGCCCAACCCCATCGGACCCGGCGGGCTGGTCGGACGGGTGCTCGCCGCGGGCGGGACGGTGACCGTGTCAGCCAGCGTGACTTATCGCAACCCGGCCTATGACCGCTATAACATCGAGTCCATCATCGACGGCATCACCGACGTCAGCTACAACGGCTACCGCCCCTACTGGACCAAGGACACCATCGTCGCCCAGCCGGCGGGCGGGAACTGGTATGCACTGAGCTTCCCGCGCGACATGACGTTCAACAAGGTCATCTATTATGAGGGCGACATCGGTTACAACGGGATCAACGCCAATCCGCGGACGTCTCCGCCCTACGGCGGATTCTTCACGGACCTGACCGTCGAGATCTTCCGCGACGGGCAGTGGCGGGCGGTGACCGGCCTGGCGTTCAGCGAGGCTCTTGACCCCAACTCCTACTACCAGACCATAGAGATGGCGTTCGACCCGATCGCGGGATCAGCCGTGCGAATACGCGGCAATGCCGGCGGCTCGGAGCAGTTCGAAGAGCCACATGGGCCTAGGGTCGGCTGCCACGTGGGCGGATGTCGACTTCAACTTCGACGGCGACGTGGACTGGAACGACCTGCAGTTGTTGATGGCGAACTTCGGCACCCGCGGCATCGGCGGGGCGCCGGCGGCCCCGGAGCCTGGCTCCGTGATGTTGCTCATGTTCGGCGCGGCCGCTCTGGCGGGGCGGCGCCGTGGGCCAAGAGGCGCGAATCGATTCTCCGGCGGCCGAGCCCGAATGGCTTGAATAGTCCAGCCTGAAAGGCTGAGATCCGCCTGCGGCGGACAGGTTTCGCAGCCCGCGGCGCCCATCACCCGCCTTCGCCTTTGGCTTCGGCGGGCCTCCAGAATGACCGTTGACGCGGCATTAGTGCTCTGTCACAGATGATTTGATTGATAGGGTGTCGCGGCGAATGAATTGATTCGTGCCACACCCAAGCGCTGTTTGCTTGGGGGTGTCCCGGAAAGCACCCCCAAGCAAACAGCGCTTGGGTGTGGCACGAGATCCATCAATTGAGGTGTGACGCGGCATTAGCCCGGGTGGCGAAGCTTCCGCGCTAAACTCCGGGCGTGTAAGAGCCGATTTTCCTCTAATGGCGATTCCCACAGGGACCACATCCAGGCAGATTGACTGGCTGGCGCGCTGGACGCTGACCGGCATG
>JAPLNP010000033.1 GCA_026401055.1 Planctomycetia bacterium | reverse complement strand
CTTACACGACCAAATCCACGGTGCCGATCACCAACAGCCCGAGGCTCACCACCGCGTTGACGTGGAAGAACGCCCGGTTGACGCGGGTCAGATCGTCGGGGCGAACCAGGGCGTGCTCGTAGACCAACAGCAGCCCGATCGCCGCGACGCCCGCCCGATAGATCCAGCCGAAGCCGGGATAAACGACCGCCAGCACCACCAACAGCACGACCATTCCCAGGTGACAGGTGGCCGCGATGCGCAGCGCCCGGGTCACTCCGAGCCGGGCGGGGATGCTTCGCAGCCGCATTTGCGTGTCGAACTCGACGTCCTGGCATGCGTAGATGATGTCGAAGCCGGCCACCCAGAGCATCACCGCCGCGCCGAGCACGACCGGCGGCCACGCCACCTCCGCCCGAATCGCCACCCAAGCCGCCACCGGCGCGAGCATCAACGCCGCGCCGAGCCAGAAATGTGAAAGCAGCGTGAACCGCTTCGCGAAGCTGTATCCGAACAGAAACAGCAGCACCGGCGCCGAAGCGTAGAGCGGCAGCGGGTTTCTGGGCAAGAACAACAGCGTCCCGGCCACGAATCCCAGCGAGCACGCGATCGTGAAGACCGCCACGGTCGCCACGCCGAGCGTCCCCGTGGGCAAGTGGCGCGACCGGGTTCGCGGATTGAGCGCGTCGAGCCGGCGATCGGCCAGCCGGTTGAACGCCATGGCCGCGCTTCGGGCCGTGACCATCGAGACGAGGATGCCGGCAAGGTCTCTTGCCCGAAAAGCAGGCGTTTCGCCCGACGCCGCGTTGGCCGCCCAAGCCATCACCGCCGCCAGCAGCGCAAACGGCAGCGCAAAGAGCGTGTGGCTGAAGCGAATCATCTCCAGCAGTTGCCGCGGGCGAACGGTCAGGCGTCGGAGAATTCCCACGAATGATACCCGCTAATCCTGTCGCGGCATCGCGAGTTGGCTGACTCGGTGGATTTGATCGAGGACGCTCACGACCTCGTCGGCAATGGCTTCTCGCGGCACGAATCGGGCAAGCACGTGGTAGTCGCTCTTGCTAATCAAGCCGCGAGGAAGGTCAAGACGCCTAAGGTACGCCTCGAAGACTCGGTCGAGGAAGTCATCGCTCGCCTTAACGTTGCTCCACCAGGGGTCATCGCGATTCTTCAGCACGGCGGGAGCCACATGATCTTGGATACTCTCCTGCATCGCTTGTTTTCGTCGTTCTGCCGCGGTGTGTTCGGAGGGCTCGAAGAGCGGACCGACTGCCTCACGAGCATATCCCTCGGCATAGGCCAACAACGTCGCCGGCTGGCAGAGATAATTCTCGATTTCGCGTCTTTGCCACATGTACTCGCCCAGCGCCTCAGTGGGTTTCAACGGATCGCCGATGCGGTCACAAAGAAGAAACCCCACAAGGTCCCGCTTGGCCTCTTTCAAACCGTGGAAATGGCCCTCCGCCTTCCGGGGCAGGTTGCCGACGTACTGCACGAACGGCCGTTCAAGGGCGTTCTTTGCCGGGTGGCCCGTGGCTTCCGCGAAGGCGCGCAGAATCGCCAGATCCGTCGAGCCCTCCAGATAGAGGACCCAGCCCGTCTGTTCCGCCTGATAGTACTGCTCGAAGCCGATTTCCCTCAGCGACTTGACCACCTGAGAACCACGGTCGTCGATGCGGTGCGGACGGCCGAGAAACGCGATGACGACGTCGCGACCGGCCGCTTCGTTGAGAACGATCTCCGAATGGCTCGCGGCGACCACCTGACAATCCCTCTCCTGGGCATTTCTCGTCAGTACCTCATAGACTTGCCGCTGCCGGAGGATCTCCAGATGCGCATCGGGTTCATCCAGGAGCAACACGGATTTCGGGTTCATGGCCATGTGGGCCAAGAGCAACAGGGTCTGCTGAAGCCCTCGACCCGAAGCGGAAATGTCCAGACGCACATCCGATTTCGTCCGATAGGTCATCGTGATCTCGCCGCGTTCGGCGACATAGACCGGTGGGTCGAGTGTAGCGCCAAACAGTCCCTTGATCTCGTCCACGATGCCCACCCAGGCCACATCGTCGGTTTCAGCCACCCTATAGCACAGATTCCGCAGCACCTCCGCGGTACGGCCTTCGCCAAGCCGCACGTTAATAGCCCCGGAGTCGAGTCGCGTCTCGTTCGCGGCAAGTCCGGACATTGGCGGAAGGAAAGCGATTTGAACCGAGGCCGCCTCGCCTGGAACAGGCATTCGCTCGGGAGTTCCTGTGTCCGACTGCCGCAGCGGACGACAATAGAGGGCTTCCTCGTTGGCGTAGTCGAATTCCAGACCGCATTGCCAAGGCCGATCCCCCGTCACGCCCTCCAAAGTAATGTCGATGCGTACGTTCGTTGTCTGCTTCTTTCCGCCCTTGCTCTGAGAATCGTGAGTATGAAGATCCCGCCACAGCAGATTGGCATCGGGAATGGGAATGGCGATGAGGTCGCGACGGTTGATCGTCACTCCCGAACGTCTCTTCGGAACCGTCTTGCCCGCCCGCTTCTCGTTCCATCGACGCAAGCCAACGTCCCAAAGGGCAAGAGCTTGCAGAGCCGTCGTCTTGCCCGAGTCGTTGGGGCCGATGAAGACGACCATGTTGCCCAATTCGATCTCCACGGAGTCGAACTGCTTGAAGTTGCGGATTGTCAGTTTTGTCAGCATGTCTTGAGTATCCGCTACTCGCTCCACCGTTCGATCAGATTGTTCTTCACGCCCAGCCGATCGCAGATCCGGCCGACCACGAAGTCGACGAGGTCCTGGATCGACTTGGGCTTGTGGTAGAAGCCGGGCGAGGCGGGAAGGATCACCGCGCCGGCCGCGGCCGCGCGTCGCATGTTCTCCAGTTGCACCGGCGACAGCGGCGTCTCGCGGGGCACCAGCACCAGCGGGCGGCCTTCCTTCAAGTGTACTTCGGCCGCGCGATGAATCAGGTTCGTATTGATCCCCGAGGCAATCGCCCCGAGCGTCGATCCGGAGCAGGGGCAAACCACCATGCCGTCGGTCGGAAACGAGCCGCTGGCGATCGGGGCCGAGAGGTCGCGGTAGTCGCGGTAATGGATCTTGCCCAACTCGCCCGAGGCGACCGACAGAACGTTGCTCAACTCGCTCGATATGCCGGCCATCGCGCGGAGCCTCTTGAGCTTCTCGTCCTGCCGCGCGGCCTCGGGGTCGATCCGCAACGGGGCCACGTCGAAATGGTCCAGGTCGACCGTGATGTCAAGCTCTTCTTCGAGGACAGCGGCCGCCGGCGGGCTGATCGACAGTTGGACGTCGCAGCCCGCGGCGCTGAGGACCTCCAGGAGCCGGATGGCATACGTGACCCCGCTGGCACCGGTAATGGCGACAACAAAATTTCGTTTCATTTCACCCCCACGTGCAAGGTGGCGACTGCGAACGTGAACCGATGAAAACGAACGTCGTGAAGTCCGGCATCTCGCATCCGCTCGGCGAGGGCCTCATCGCGTGGGAATTCCCCCACGCTGGCTGGGAGGTAATTGTAAGCCGACTGCCGGTTCCTTGCCAGCGATTGCCCCACGCGAGGGAGAACCCGATGAAAGTACCAGCGATACACTGCCCGGAGTGGCCCCGCGCGGGGCATCGAGAACTCCAGCACGGCCACCCTTCCCCCCGGTCGGCACACCCGGACCATTTCCCGCAGCCCCCGATCCGTGTCGCTCACGTTTCGCAGCCCGAACGCGACGGAAACGATCTGAAAGCAGTCGTTGGGGAAAGGGAGTTGCTGGGCGTCGGCCTCGACCAGCCGGACTTGGCCCTCGGCCCCGGCGCGGCGGAGCTTGTCGCGTCCGAGGACGAGCATCGGGTGGCAGAAGTCGGCGCCGACGACCGGAGTCCGTCCGCCCCTGGCGCGCCAGTAGGCCAGAGCAAGGTCGGCCGTGCCGGTACACAGGTCCAGGATCGGCGAATTGCCCTCCGGCGGCACCAGCCGCGCGGTCCGCCGCCGCCATCGCCGGTCCATGCCCAGCGAGAGCACGCGATTCAAGAGGTCGTACCGCCCGGCGATCTCGCCAAACATCCGGCGGACCCGGTCGGAGGATTTGTCGACGGTCATGGGGACCTGGTCATTGGTCATTTTCCCCGACGTACTGGGCCCAGCGGCCGCGGACCAACTGGTGGATTTCGTCGCTCATCACGACGGGCCGGCTCCGGGTGGACGATTCCCCGGGCAGCTTCGTCGTGGCGTCGATTCCCAGCCTTCGGCCCAGAGCGCCCGGCGGCGTGGCGGGATCCCAAGGGTCGGGTGGTCCTTGCTCGACCAGAACGTCGCGGCCGGGGTCCATGTTCGACGCGACGGCGGCCCAAACCCGCGCCGCATCGTGAACGTCAACGTCTTCGTCGACGATCACCAGCAGCTTGGCGAAGGTGATCCAGGGCAGGCCCCAGAGCGCCTGGGCGACCCGGTGTGCCTGGCCGGCGTGGGTCTTGCGGATCGACGCGAAGGCGATCTGCCGGGCACCGCCATGATCGGGGAGATTGCAGTCGACCAACTCGGGAATGCCCAGTCGCGTCATCGGCAGGAACACCCGCTGCATCGCCCGGCTGATCGCGGTAAATTCGTTCGGCGGCGGCCCGTGCACCATGGCGGGGAACACGGGGTTGGGGCGATGGGTCAACGCGGTGACGTGGATCACCGGTGCCGGACCAGCCGCGGCGTAGTGTCCCAGCGGCGTCGAGAGCAGACCCGACGTGGCCGGCGGCTCCCCGGGCTCGATCGTGCCTTCGATGACGATCTCGGCTTCGGCCGGCACGTGAAGGGCAACACTGCGGCAGGCGACCAGTTCGACGGGCCGATCGCGAAGCAATCCGGCCACCGCGCAGGCGTCGACCGACGCGGGCAGCGGGGCCATGGCGGCAAGCAGCCCGGCCGGATCGCCTCCGAGCACGATTGCCACCGGCATCGGTTCCCGTCGGCGAGCGTACTCCTCCAGCAGCCGCGCCGGCGGTTCGTGCGCCGCCCAATGGGCCGCCAAGCGGTTCGCGTCCAAGACGGTCAGATCGTACCGGCCGACGAAGCGCCGGCCCGAACGGGCGTCGGCCATAAAACACTGGCCCGCGGTAATTGTCCTGCCGGACTCCTCGGGCCAGCTCTGCAAGACGGGCAGGCGCGCGAGATCAACGTCACCGCCCAGAAGTGCTATTTGCTGGCATCGCCCTGTTTTAACGAGACGGGGGGGCAGCCGTCCCAGCAGGTTGCGCGTGGGAACCGTTTTGAGTCGCTCGAACCAGCCCTCCGGTTCGCCGGGGTCCAGGAGCGCCTCGATCTTGGCGGCGGTTTCGTCCAAGGTGGCTACGCCCAAGGCGAGGCAGATTCGCCGCTCGGTGGCTAGAATCTCCGTTGCACAGGGTATACTATACCCCCTCGTCGATATGAATAGAAAGGCGTTGCCGGTCCGGCGAGCGGCCTGACGGGAGACTTCGGCCGCTTCGAGCACCGCCTCGACCGCCGTGGCGACGCGGACCAGCTCGCCGCGGCGTCCCAGTTCTTCCAGAAAATCGCCCAGGCACGCATAAGACATGGCCGTATTGTAGAATGGCAGGCCGAAAACGGGAAAGGGGGCGAGGCTACGCGGCAGGCGGATCGTCTACAGTTACGGCGGTGCGAAAAGCATCGGTGGCTTGAATGACGGGCAGACTTGCTGCGTGCTCGAAACGACACCACGACGGTCAGCGGCGGACGCGGCGATCTTGGCCGCCCACTGGACAGTGACGCCGCCGGAAGCGGCCGAGGGCGCCTCATATCCGGCGGGCACGACCGATTCGGCCGGGACGGGCTGGGCCGCCGGTCGCGCGAACGACGGCCGGGCCACAATCGATCGACAGTCCGACGGCGAACGCCCGGCCGGAAACGTCTGGGGGCGGAGTGTGACGGGGCTGATCCCAATCAAGACCAGACCGACCATTCTTGCGATCGGAGGCATCCATTCACTTCCTCGCCCGTGAAAATCAAGCCGGCGGTCGTCCATGACACCGGAAAAGGTGACAGGCACCTTTTGTGCGAAGCACCCTGCGGGCCCTGTGGGCAAATGGTGCCTGTCTCCTTTTCCGGTGTCATGGACGACCGCCGGCTTGATT
>JAPLNP010000050.1 GCA_026401055.1 Planctomycetia bacterium | reverse complement strand
AAGCCTCGAAGAAGTGGACAATGCCGATCAGGAACTGGAAAGCCGCACTGAACCACTTCGCCATCCTCTTTGAAGGCCGTTTGCCAATGCAAATTCCCTAATCCCACACTCTCAGCCTGACACAAAAAGATTTACAGGCCCTCGGAGGACGGCGACACTCGCCATCTTCCATTCACTTCGCGGGTTCCTCTTCAATGTCACGACTTCCGTCGCGCCGCGCGTCAACAGAGACTCCCATGCCGAATCGTCCACAACAACTGCCGCGGTGGCTGAAGCGGACGGTGCCCAAGGGCGGGGGCGGGCAGTTCACGGCCGGGGTGATTCGGCGGCTTGGGCTGGCGACGGTCTGCGACCACGCCCGGTGCCCCAACCGCATGGAATGCTATGCCGGCAAGACGGCGACGTTCATGATCTTGGGCGACATTTGCACCCGCTCGTGCCAGTTCTGCGGCGTTGCGAAGGGCAAACCCAGGCCGGTTGACCCGGACGAGCCGCGCCGCGTGGCCGAGGCGGCGAGAGAACTTGGCCTTCGCCACATCGTCATCACCTGTGTGACCCGCGACGACCTGCCCGACGGCGGCGCGGAGCATTTTTGCCAAACGGTGGCGGCGGTTCGCCGGGCGTGTGGGGCAACGGTCGAAGTGCTTCCGTCGGACTTGGGCGGCAATCGCGACGCGCTCGATCGGCTGATCGAGGCCGCGCCTGACGTCTACAACCACAACGTCGAGACGGTTCCCCGGCTCTTTCGCGAAGTGCGAGGGCCCAAGCCCGACTACCGATGGACGCTCGCAATGTTCCGCCGGATCAAACGGGCGAACCCGGCGATCAGGACGAAGACGGGGATGATGCTCGGGCTGGGCGAGACCTGCGAGGAGGTGCTCGACACCCTGGCCGACCTCTCGGACGCCGGTTGCGAGTTCGTCACGCTGGGCCAGTATCTTCAACCCTCGCCGGCCCAAACGCCAGTCGCCCGCTACGTTCCGCCCGAGGAGTTCGACGCCCTGGGCCGCGCGGCCGAGCGGCTCGGTTTCGCCCAGGTCGCCGCCGGGCCGCTGGTCCGCAGCAGCTATCACGCGCGGGAGATGGCTGAAGGGAGGCGGCAAGCGGAAAGCGGAGAGCGGAAGGCCGGGGCGTGAGGTTTCGAGCAAGCCTCTCCCCTCGTTCTGTGCAATGCCGTGCCACACGCGTCGGGGGCGTCACTTGCCCTTGTTCCGTGCCGGGCGATCTGATAGCATTTCTCCACACATCGACCCCCCTTGTGGAGGAATGTCGCCTTGCCTTGGCTCGCTCTTCTTGGATTGCTCGGCCTCTTGCTTTCGACTGGGGCGCCGGAGGCATCCGCCCAGCAGGTCGCATCCCCGTCGGCGCCGGCGATTGAGCGGCTGCCGGCCGTCGAGCCCATCGCCCCGGGCGAGCAAGTCGCCGGAGGGAAATCCGCCGAGGATAAGGAGAAGAAAGCCGTCAAAGATCCCTCCGTCAATGCAATCACCAACCCCCCGATGATGGATCCTTGGCTGTTGGAGTTCGTGCCCGTGCCGCCGGAGTCCTGGCGTCGGTGGCGCAGGCCGTGGTCGGGCAGTTTCGAGTTGGGGGCGGATGGCTCCGGTGGCAATAGCAACACCTTCAATATCCGCCTCGGATTTGACGCCAAGCGGAAGACCGACGAGCAGATTCTCACACTCGACCTGGACTACCACAAGAACACCAACGACTCGGTCGAGACCGCCAACCGGCTCTACTTCGACTGGCGTTACGAACGCCCGCAAAAAGGCACCCTCTGGACCTGGTTCGTCCAGGGCACCACGACCTATGACGAGTTTCAGCCGTGGCACGTGCGGCTGACGGGCTCGACGGGCATGGGCTACCACCTCGTCAAGAACGAAACGACGACGTTGCAGGCTCGGATGGGCGGCGGCTCGTCGCGAGAGATCGGCGGCCCCGAGAAATACTTCATCCCGGAGTTGAACCTTGGTCTCGACGGCGAGCACAAACTCTCGAAGCGTCAGAAGATTGGCGACTTCCGCCTGGTGAGCAAGGCCGACTGGGAGGTGCTGCTGGACGAGGAGATGAACCTCAGCCTGAAGCTCAGCGCGTCGGACCGCTTCAAACGCCCCAACCCCGGCGGCAAACTCAACGACGTCGACTACTCGCTCGTGTTGCTCTGGAAGTTCTAAGTGCCTGTCCAAGATCAACTCCGCGGTATTGTGGTGCAGCCGTCCCGGCTGCCTGGGCAGGCGAGACGCCTGCACCACAACTTATTCCTGGACAGGCACTAAGGGCGGGAAATCGGCGTCGACGCGGGCGGCCCGGGTTGCTACAATCCGGCCAGTTTCCGCCGACCGCTGGAGTGTCCCCGTGCCAGCTCTTTTGACTGATCTGTTGACCCAATCGCGACGCCCGAGGATTCTTGTCCTGGGCGACGTGATGCTCGACCGCTATCTCTGGGGCGATGTCGGGCGGATCAGCCCCGAGGCGCCGATCCCCG
>JAPLNP010000620.1 GCA_026401055.1 Planctomycetia bacterium | reverse complement strand
GTCTCCCTCGGCTATGCTGATTCCGGGCAGATCGGGAAACGAGGGGCCGCGCCAAGGCCGGCTCAGTCGTGGCGCGGTGGGGCAATCCTGATCGACCCGACAATTCGCCCCACACGACCGTTGTGTCCGGCAAACGGCAATTCTTTGGGGGGGGATGGCGTGTCAACAGCTTGCAATGACTCCCGGATTGGGTATCATCGCTTACTAGTCCAGTGCTACTTCAGGGGGGCCGTGTCTCGTATGTCTGAAGAACCGCCTCTGGTACGCCAATGGGTCCTGCTCCGGCTGCTCTCGGGCCGGCGATTCGGGGTCACCATCAAAGAGATGGCCCAGGAGATGGGCGTCAGCGACAAGACCATCCGGCGGGACCTAGAGACCTTCGAGCAGGCGGGCTTCCCGCTTCTGGAGCAGATCGGCGAGTTCGGCCGCAAGACCTGGCGGCTGGAAGGCAACTCGCAGCCGGGCCTGACCTTCACGTTCGACGAAGCCATCGCCCTGTACCTCAGTCGCCGGTTCCTGGAGCCGCTGGCCGGCACGCTCTTCTGGGAGGCGGCCGGCCGGGCGTTCAAAAAAATCCGCGCCACGCTCGGCCCCAAGGCACTCGACTACATCGAGCGTTTCGGCCCGTTGTTCCACCAGACCACCGTCGGCGCCAGCGACTACTCGAAGAAGGCCGACCTGATCGACCAGCTTTGCGTCGGCGCCGAAGATCACCGCGCCGTCTTCATCACCTACCAGTCGCTCCAGGCCACCGAGCCGGTCAGCTACGACATTCTGCCCTACGGGCTCGCCTACCATCACGGCTCGCTGTACCTGGTCGGTTGGTCCAACAAGGACAACGCGATCCGCCACTGGAAGGTCGACCGGATCACCGACGCCGAGGTGACGCAAGTCCCCTTCCAGCGGCCCGACGGGTTCGACGTCAAAAAGCACCTGGCCACATCGTTCGGCATCTTCCACGGCGATGGCGACATCGGCGTCAAGATCCGCTTTTCGCCCACCGTCGCCCGCTACGTCCAGGAATCCACCTGGCACGAGACCCAACAACTCCGCCCGCAAAAAGACGGCAGCCTACTGGCCGAGTTCCGCCTGGGCGACACGGAAGAGATCAAACGCTGGATCCTGAGCTTCGGCCGGCACGCCGAAGTGATCGAGCCGGAGGAATTGAGGGGGGAACTACAGAGGGAAATTGCGTCCGCGTTGACATTGTATTGGGACGGCGGCCGGCAATTGCCGGCAGAAGGTTCCGGTAGCGGCGATGAGGCAAGAGCATGAAAACCCGGGCCTGGGAGCCACACAAATGTGTGGCCCCCAGGTTTCCCGAGTGGTCAAAGGGGCCACGGCCTTTCGGCCGTGGAAGGGCATAAATGCGCGAGCAAGCAACTGCCACAACAAACTCTTCAATGGGGCCGCGGCTACTCAGCCGCGGGGGATTGTGCTTGCGTCGGAACTGAGTATACTCGACGCGGGAGGAACTGTCAACATCAACTTCCACAGCAAACAAAAGAATTTTTGAACCAAGTCACGCTCCCCGAACGGTAATGATGGTAGACCGGATGCCACGGTGGCATCGCCAAGCCCGTGGAGACGAACGTGGACCTCGAAAGCCAATTGACGAGCCAGTCGCAGTACATCCGCGCGATCGCGAAGAAACGCGGACTTGCGGATGCGGACGCCGACGACTTTGTCCAGGATGTTGCTGTCCAGTGCCTGAAGTCGCGTCGGCGCGTCGACTGGACATGCTTTCAATTACCACTGATCCGGAGGATCGCTCGCTGTCAACTACTTGACCAAGGACGACGCTGGGGTCGGCGCCGGGCGAGGGAGCGGTTGACGCCCGATATCGATGATGAGAAGGCAGTCGCGTTTGACGAGCCGAGTACTGAGATGACAAGACGAGAGGACAGTGCCCGTGTCCGTTTGAAGATCGCCCAACTTGAACCAAGGCTCCGCGACGTTGTGCATGCACGATACTTTGAGGAACGATCGGATCGAGAGATAGCGCTGGCGCAGCAAGAATCGGTGGAGACAATTCGTACGCGGCGAAAACGCGCTTTGAAGAGGCTGGCAACAACACTCCTCCAGACCGGCTTTGGGGCTTGTCCCGCGCAGGACAATAGACAAACCGTGTTCGCGGAAACCTTCCACAAACAGTGCCTTGAGATAGGAGAAATGTAGCATGTCAGAGACAAAGACATTGGACTATCAGCAACTGCGAGAGGCCGTATCGGGCCAGGCAGCGGCGGTTCGGTGCGTAACAGAGTATCAACCGGCGGGCGGGCCGGGCGACAAAGTGTTTCCACCAACCTACAAGGACGGGAAGAATACCACGTATGCCAATGAGAGTCGGCGCATTAATGGCAAGGACGTGCCCTGCGTATTGCTGGACTCCGTGCAGTCGCAGGCCAACCGAATGGAAATGGCCTTGTTGGACGCATGGGAACAGGGACGTATTAAGTTGCCAGTCCTGATTGTCGATTTCGCGGGCAATGATCTCCCAAAGACATTGCGGATTACAAGTCTTGACGCACCCCATCGCATCGCCGATGCACTTCTTCGCGATAGCCTGCTGGAGGGCGAGAGATTTCGCGAATCGAAGACTGGAGAACGCCTCGATCACGTGGATAACCGTAATGCAACCGCGTTGTTCGAGTTGTGCCCCACCGCGTTGGTCTTCGGCATGTGGGACTCGACAGGACCTCGCGGTGGGCTGGGAGCGAAATTTGCCCGGGCAATGGTGTCGGAGATTGTCGGCATCCAGGCTGTATCCGGAGTTAAGACCAGCAGCCGGATTGACCCAGCACAAATCTCTTCTCGCGTGACAATCTATCATCGAAATGACCCGGGCGGTGGAATGGACTGGACGTCAGATCCGGATGATCCAATCGTCGTTAAAGATAGAAAGGGACAGCCCTTGCCATATAATCGCAGTGGAAGCGCACAGGGAGAGCCAGGTAATCCTTCCAAAGCCAACCATTCAAATGTACTTCCGACGATTGGTGCAGGCGGCATCACGATTGACAAGGCCCAGCAAACGACCGTGCTCTCTCTCCCCGCTCTGCGGCGGTTGCGGTTTCCCATCAATGGGAAGACCGATCCGAAGGTGGACGACGCGGCAAGGACGGTGTTGGCCGCCTTGGGGCTGGTTGCGGCGGCGGCGTTCCAAGAGCAGGGCTGCGATCTTCGCTCCCGGTGTCAACTGGTGCCCGTGAACGCTTATCAGTGGGAACTGGTCGGCAAGCCGGGTGATCCCCCGAAACCGTTAACGATCTCCGCGGAGACGGCCATCAAAGTCTATGAGGAGGCCGTGGCAGCGGCGCAGAAAGTCGGACTTCCTTGGATGGAAGAAGCGTTGAATCTCACGCCCTCGCCGGAGCTTGTCGCATTGGTGAAGAAGAGCCAGGAGTTGGCTGCCAAGATTGGTGCCGAGGAGGGGGACGAGTGATGTTGGCCATTGGCATTCGATACCTTTGCGGCGTGGCGCGCGCAACGCACCCCGCCAATCGCGACCAGGCCGAGTGGCCGCCGCACCCGGACCGGGTTTTCATGGCCTTGGCGGCGGCCCATTTTGAAACGGACGGCCCACCGGCTGAAAGGGCCGCCTTGGAGTGGCTGGAGGGGCAGAATCCGCCCGAGATCTACGCGGGTGGCTGCCAGCAGAGGGAGGTCGTCACCTCGTATGTGCCAGTAAACGATACCGGCATCACGACCACAGGTTCTCTGGAGAAGCGATTGGCACGGTATGACGGTCTCCAGACGATGAGACAGGTCAGAGAAGCTGGGCTCGCACTCTTGCCCGAATCACGTGGTCGTCAAGCGCGTGTCTTCCCGACGGCGATCCTCGACGATCCCTTAGTCTGCTTTTGTTGGCCCGACGCACAGTTGCCCCCCGAGGCTCGGTCCGCGTTGGCCAACCTGTGTTCCAAGGTTACGTATGTTGGCCATTCTGCGTCGTTGGTCCAAGTATGGGTTGAGGACGAACCACTCGAAGCGAACTGGATTCCGGCTGAGGGGACTTCTGCGCGGAGAATGCGAGTTCCCGGTCTGGGGCGATTGGAGCACTTGGAGTCACGGTATGGTGCCACTCTCCGCCCAACGCCATCGCTCTGGCAGGCGTACACCCACAAGAAGACCCAAGAGTTCAAGCCCGATGTGTCGCGATCGGTCTTCGACGACGCTCTTATCATCCTGCGCCGCACCGGCGGCAGCCAATTCGGGCTGGAATCCACGCTCCAACTAACCAAGGCCCTGCGAGACACGTTGATGAGCAAGTGTCCCGTGCAGCCGCCACCGGAGTGGATTAGCGGACACAAGCCCGATGGCAGTCGAAGCGAAGCACCCCATCTGGCGTGCGTTCCGTTGCCCAACGTGGGATTCGAGCGTTCCGACGGCCGTCTGATGGGCATGGCCGTGATTGTTCCACGGATCGTTCCTTCCAAGGAAATGAGGTCTCTCGCTCCCTTGTTCGCCTATGACGACGAAGGAAACGCCGCCCCGATCACGCTCGCGCTCGGTTCCTTGGGGGAATGCGTGTTACGGGTCGAGGAAGACGACGGCCGGCCAGTGGCCTTGCGGGAATCCCTCTGGACGAGACCGGCAACACGCTGGGCGACGGTGACGCCCATCGTGTTTGATGTTCATCCGAAGGAGCGTTGGAGCCAGCAGGATTCACCTCGGGTCCAGGCGGAACGGCAGGCTGCCTATTGGCTTGAAGTGGAGCAAATGATGTCCGCAGCGGTCGAGCGGGTCGGGTTGCCTCGCCCGGTGGATGTCGTGGCACAGCCGGTATCGTCTTTCATCGGCGCGCCGCACGCGCGGCAAATGCCCCTCCTCCAGCGAAGAGCCGGCGGCAACCTCCACCATACCCATGCCGTCATCACGTTCGAGGAACCCGTGCTCGGTCCGGTGCTTCTGGGAGCGGGCCGTTATCGCGGTTACGGACTGTGCCGACCACTCCACGATAAGGAGGACCGCTGATGCCACTACGGCCCGACGATTTCCGGACGTTTTTCGGCGAACTCTACAAAGACGAAGAGGAAAGGCCGTTTGAACCGTTCCCCTGGCAGGAGCGGCTCGCCAAGCGGGTTTGCGAGGGCGACTGGCCCGCGTGTATCGCCGTGCCCACGGCCGGTGGCAAGACGGCATGTATTGACATCGCCGTGTTTGCGCTGGCCGTGCAGGCGAGCGCGGGGGAACGACGCACGGCACCACGACGGATATTCTTTGTGGTGGACCGCCGGGTCATTGTTGACCAAGCGTTTAAGCGGGCGAAGTATCTTGCCTGCAAACTCAAGACAGCCGACGATGGGGTGTTGAAGCAGGTTGCGAATCAATTGCGCTCACTGGCCGGCAACGAAGGCGGCAATCCACTAGAGTGTTTCGAGTTGCGTGGCGGGGTATATCGCGACAACGCCTGGGTCCGCACGCCGCTTCAACCCACGGTGGTATGTAGCACCGTGGATCAGATCGGCTCGCGGCTCCTGTTTCGTGGATACGGAATATCGCCTCAGGTCGCCCCCATTCACGCCGCGATGGTTGGCAATGACAGCCTGATTGTTTTGGACGAGGCCCATTGCTCGAATCCCTTCCGCCAAACAGTCGAGTCGATCCGCCGTTATCGCGACTGGGCGGAAGAGCCGTTGAAGTCGCCTTTCCATTTCGTGGTGATGTCAGCCACGCCTGGGCAGGGGGATACGGCTGGCGAACTTGTGACGCTCGACGACGCGGATCGCAAACACGTCGTGCTGAAACCGCGTCTCGAAGCAATGAAGCCAACCACGCTTGTGGTGGCGGACAAGGCTAAGGGAAAGCCGGCCCTGGAGGGGCTTGCCAGCTTCATCGCGGCGAAGGCCAAGACACTGGTCCGGGACGACGTTAAAGCCGTCGGCATTATCGTCAATCGGGTCGCTACGGCGACGCTGATCTACCGAAAACTGAAGGCGGCACCGAAAGAGTTCGATTACGATGTCGGACTGTTGACCGGGAGGATGCGGCCCTACGACAAGGATCGCGCGTTTGCGCGCTGGAAGAAGTACATCGAGGCCACACCGGAACGTGAGACGCCAGAACGCCCTCTTTTCATAGTCTCCACGCAGTGTCTTGAGGTAGGCGCGGATCTGGACTTCGACGCGATGATCAGCGAATGTGCCTCGCTCGATGCGCTGCGTCAACGCTTCGGGCGGTTGAATCGGCTTGGGCTACGGTCGTCGTCCACCGGGATAATCGTCATCCAAGAGGCACAGGAGGGCAACAGCGAGGACGACCCTATCTATGGCAAGCAGTTGAGTGAGACCTGGAAATGGTTGAAGACCAACGCGGTCGAGAATAGCATCGACATGGGGGTCGTGGCGGTCGATGAACTCATCAAACAGAGCAAGTTGGACGCGAGGACGCTCTGTTCGGAGCAACCCAATGCGCCGGTCATGTTGCCGGCATATGTGGATTTCTGGGTCCAGACCGCGCCGATACCACGTCCCGATCCGGACGTATCGCTCTTTCTTCATGGTTCGGGTCAAGAGGCCGCGGAGGTCCAGGTCGTCTGGCGGGCAGACCTCGACGACCAGAAAGAAGGCCAATGGGCGGAAACCGTTTCTCTGTGTCCTCCGACCGTTCAGGAGTGTCTGCCCGTCCAGCTTCACGTGCTCCGCAAGTGGTGGCGGGAGCCGGGGTCAACGCCGGTAGACGCTGGTGACGTCGAGGGCGCGACCTTTCAGGAGGAAGATAAACAAGAGCCTTCGCCCGAAAGGAGAATCAGAGGACTCTTGTGGCGTGGTCTGGAGAAAAGCCGGCATGTGGACAATCCCCGTGAACTGTCCCCCGGCGATACGCTCGTGCTCCCCCTTTCCGCGGAGGGATGGAACACGCTGGGGCATGTCCCCGAATCCGAAGGAGACCATGCTGTTGTCGATATCGCGGAGCTAGTTGACCGACGATATCCGGTCCTGCGGGTGCATCGGAGCTTGACACCGCTGTGGCGTTGTTCGCCCGGTTATCAGCGACTATGCGACATTGCGAGAGATCCGACCATTGCCGATCCGGAAGAAAGACGTGGCCTCGTTCGTGAGGCACTGCGAGAGCTCGCGGCAGAGGTCGATCTGCCGGACGAGCTGAAGACACTGGCAGGCAAGCTGGCCGAAGGTCGACTGTCCGTCGCTCCCTATCCGGGCGAGGAGGAACAAGACTCTTGGAGCGGGATGGTGTTGTCCGGCTCCAAACCGAAGTCAGGACAAGGCAGGACCTTTTCTGACGAAGATGACACTTCTTCTGCCGGCTCACAGTCGGTCCCACTTGACGAGCACAATCATGCGGTGGGCATTCTGGCGCGATTCTTTTCACAGTCGGCTGGCCTGCCTAGTGCGGTCTGCGACGACATACAGCTTGCCGGAACGCTCCACGATCTCGGGAAGGCCGATCCCCGTTTCCAAGCCTGGCTACACGGCGGGAATCGGCGTAAGGCCGAAACCTCCGGCACCCTGTTGGCGAAGTCCGTCGGAATGCCGCGAACTGCGCGGGAGTATGCGACGGCGAGGGAGAAGAGCGGATATCCCAGGGGCGGTCGCCATGAATTTCTCTCGGTGCGACTGGCCGAGTGCGACGGTGTGCTGCCCGACGACCGCGCGGGACGCGAGTTCATCCTCCATCTGATCGGCGCCCATCACGGCCATTGCCGGCCGTTTGCGTCGGTGATCGACGATCCGACACCGATGGACGTTACTCTTCAGCATGAGGGCAACACGCTCAGCGCGAGCAGCGCGACGGGCCTGGAACGCCTCGACAGCGGCGCGGCCGATCGTTTCTGGCACCTCGTCCGCCGGTACGGCTGGTGGGGAGCCGCCTACCTCGAAGCAATCTTGCGACTGGCCGACTGGCGTGTCAGTGAAGGTGTCCCCAGAAAGGAGAGCCATACAGCATGAACACGCTGACACTCACCGGCTTGGATGGCAGCAACCCCTTGGCGTTCCTGGCGGCGCTTGGAACGCTGAGAACGCTGTCAGAAGCCTGGCCTAGCGGCGAGATACAAATGATGTGGCGGATCAGTGCCGGTGCTTGGCGACCAGTCCTATGTGCTCTGGATCTCGGCGACGCCGACACCATCGTCACGGCGATTTCGCATCACCTCCGGCTTGGTCAAGAAGATCGATGCCAAGACTCTCACCTGAATGTTGGGACGAATCTATCAGTGTCCCCAAAAGTCTTCCGGAAGCATGTGTTGCGCGCGGCAGTTTCCTCGGCGCCCTTCGAGCGGCGTGTGGTTGACTTCCTTGCGTCATTCGGCTCAGAGGTTCTTGTGCATGACAAATTGGACCGGATCGCCTGCACGGAACTTTGCTTCCTTTTTGGATCGGGACATCAGAACTACCTTGACACAATGGCTAAGCTGCTTCAGAGGGTCAGCGAGAAGAATATTCGAGAGGCGATATTTGGCCCCTGGTCGTACCGTGATGAGAGGCTGAGTATGCGTTGGGATCCAGCCGATGCTCGGCAGCACGCCTACCTATGGACCTCGCCAGGGGATGAGACGCCGCTGACGATGTGGGGAGCTAACCTCCTTGCGGCAGAAGGCTCCTCGTTGTTTCCAGTGGTCCCGACATCTTCGGTATGTCCGACGGTCGGATTTGCCAGGAGGCGCGGTGCCTACTTCACTTGGGCCGTGTGGCGTCCGCGAATCAGCTTGGACATACTTCGGTCACTCTTGACGATGAGGTTTCTTCAAGACGAACAGATTGACCGTCGTATTGCAGACGCCTACGGGATAGCCGAAGTGTTCCGATCGAGAAAGATCAAGATCGGAGAGGGCGCAAATTTCAAGTGGAGTTTCAGTCCTGCCTGCGGTGTGTAAGCAAGCAGTGTCGACGGTCGCTCTTTGACAATTCACCTTTTTCCTTTCATCCCGGCTTCCACCCCGCCGTGGCGGATTTGACGCGGCGGGGTTGCGGGGGATGGAATCGTATGTTGTTTGCAGGGAGGCGGTTTGGCAACCTGAGTTCTTGCAGCATGAGAGGACCCTACCATGACCATGGCAGCAGAGTGTGGCAGCTTGACGGAAGTGCCCGAATTGATCCCCGCACGGATGCTCAACGAGTTTGCGTATTGCCCGAGATTGGCCTACCTCGAATGGGTCCAGGGCGAGTTCACCGACAATCTCGAAACGCTCGAAGGGCGTTTTGGGCACCGCCGGGTCGATCGGCCGACGCGCGGCGACGTGCCCGGGCCGGCCCAGAGTGGAGCCAGTGGCGACGAAGCCAGTGGCGCGAATGGCGAAGGGACCGACGACGAGGCGAGCGACGGCGGCCCGACGGCTGGCGCGGTCGAGGCGATCCACTCGCGGTCGCTGATGCTTTCGGCCCCGGGCGAAGGGCTGATCGCCAAGATGGACCTGGTCGACATCAACGCGGCGACGGCGATCCCGGTCGATTACAAGCGGGGTCGCGTGCCCGAAGTGTCGGAGAACGCCTGGGAGCCCGAGCGGGTGCAGCTTTGTGCCCAAGGGCTGATCCTCCGCGAGAACGGGTATCACTGCGAGGGCGGCATTCTGTATTTCATCGAGTCGCGACGCCGCGTGTCGATCCCGTTTGACGACGAACTGGTGGACCGCACCCGCGAACTGATCCGCCAGATGCGCGAGATGGCCGTCGTCGGCGTTCTGCCCGCGCCGCTTGCGGACAGCCCGAAATGCCCGCGGTGTTCGTTGGTGGGCATTTGCCTGCCAGACGAGACGTGCTTGCTGACCGAGAAGGCGGCGGCGGAGGCGCCCGGCGTGCGGCGGTTGATGCCCGCCCGCGATGACGCCCTGCCGCTGTATCTCCAGGAGCAGGGGACCACGCTGGGCAAGAGCGGCGACGAGCTTACCGTGAAGCGGCGCCAGGAAGTGCTCCAGAAGGTCAAGCTGTTGGACGTGTCGCAAGTGTGCGTGTTTGGCAACGTGCAGATCACGGCCCAGGCGCTTCGCGAGATCGCGGCCCGGAGCATTCCCGTGTGCCACTTCTCCTACGGTGGCTGGTTCCACGCGGCGACGGTGGGCATGACGCACAAGAACGTCGAGCTTCGGATCCGTCAGTTCGCCACGGCGGCCGACCCGGGGGCGGCGCTGGCGCTGGCCCGGGCGTTCGTCGTGGGCAAGATCAAGAACGCGCGGACGCTGCTGCGACGGCACCTCGACGGCGACTCGGACCGAGCGCTGGCGCGGCTGGCCGAGCTTGCCGCCAAGGCCGACAGCGCCGCGGACGCCTTGACCCTTTTGGGCCTGGAGGGCACGGCGGCGGTGACCTACTTCGCCGGGCTGGCCAGCCTGTTCAAAGGCGACGTCGACTTCCACCTCGACGGCCGCAACCGACGCCCGCCGCGTGATCCCGTCAACGCGCTGCTGTCGTTCGTCTACGCGCTCTTGGTGAAGGAACTGACCGTCACGCTGTTTGCCGTCGGTTTCGATCCGATGCTGGGCTTCTACCACCGGCCGCGCTACGGGCGTCCGTCGCTGGCACTCGACCTGGCCGAAGAGTTCCGGCCCCTGATCGGTGATTCGGTCGTCCTGATGCTTGTCAACAACGGTGAGGTGACGCCGTCGAGCTTCGTTCGTCGGGCAGGCGCAATCGCCCTGACAACGGCCGGCCGACGCGCGGTGATCGCCGCTTTCGAGCGACGTATGGATACCCTGGTCACTCACCCCGTGTTCGGCTACCGGATCAGCTACCGGCGGATCCTCGAAGTCCAGTCGCGTCTCTTGGCCCGGACCGTCCTGGGCGAAATTGAGCGCTATCCGAGTTTCTGCACGCGATGACCAGCGAGATTCACCATCGATGGAGGCCCTCATGCGAAGCGTCTACCTGGTTTGCTACGACGTGGCCGACCCCAAGCGGCTTCGGCTCGCGTACAAGAAGATGTGCGGCTTCGGCGATCCGATGCAGTATTCCGTTTTCCGGTGTGAACTGTCGCCGACGGAGAAGCAGCGATTGAGGGAATCGCTGTGGGCAATTCTGAATTGGGACCATGACCGCGTGATGCTCGTTGACCTCGGTCCGGCGGGCGCGCGGGGCGACCAGTGCATCGAGTTCTGGGGCGACCCCTTGGTCCAAGTGCCCAACCGGACGGCGGTCATCGTCTGAAAAACGCCCGCGAGAGGTCCGGTGACGCAAAAACCCCCGCGACCTCTCGCGGTCGTAACCTTCGTGGTCACTGCAACTTACACAAAGGAGCCTCGCACAATGCCCAACTTTCCCCCCACTGGACACCGACCGCTCGAAACTGCTATCCTAAACCGCAATCGCAACAGGACTTGCGAGGCGAGCACTTTCCGCGGCTGAAAAGCCGCGGCCCCATTGAAGCTATTCGCCATGTCGGCCATGTCGTTGATGCTGGCCTTCTTTCCGCGGCTGAAAAGCCGCGGCCCCATTGAAGCTGCGGAACAAGGGATGAAGCCGCTGTCGCCCTGGGGGGCTTTCCGCGGCTGAAAAGCCGCGGCCCCATTGAAGCTGCCCATTGATACCTGGCTATGTCTCGGCG
The DNA here is from genome assembly GCA_026401055.1 of Planctomycetia bacterium. Taxonomy (GTDB): domain Bacteria; phylum Planctomycetota; class Planctomycetia; order Pirellulales; family Thermoguttaceae; genus JAPLNP01. The sequence continues at coordinate 787 of JAPLNP010000620.1, read as the reverse complement.
GCGGGCCTCTTTCCGCGGCTGAAAAGCCGCGGCCCCATTGAAGCTCATGTTCATGGTCTGTAGCGGCGTCCAGCCGATCCCTTTCCGCGGCTGAAAAGCCGCGGCCCCATTGAAGCGACTTTGGGGCGCCGCCAAGCCTGGCCCAGGTGGAGCTTTCCGCGGCTGAAAAGCCGCGGCCCCATTGAAGCGATGTGGGAGAGGCACTCGGCGAAGAAGTCGATCGCCCTTTCCGCGGCTGAAAAGCCGCGGCCCCATTGAAGCGCGACCATGCCGATGTGGTTGATGAAGCGGAGGCAGCCTTTCCGCGGCTGAAAAGCCGCGGCCCCATTGAAGCGCGGAGTTGTGTCGGGGTACGTCGGAAATGCTCGCCGCCTTTCCGCGGCTGAAAAGCCGCGGCCCCATTGAAGCGGAATTGGTCGTCGCCGGTGCATGGCCGACCAGGTAGCTTTCCGCGGCTGAAAAGCCGCGGCCCCATTGACGCGGGTTCCGGTTCTACCTTACTGTGACTATCCGCGACTTTCCGCGGCTGAAAAGCCGCGGCCCCATTGAAGCTGCCGTTGCTCATGCGAGGGTCGGCCGCAATACGCGCTTTCCGCGGCTGAAAAGCCGCGGCCCCATTGAAGCGCATTTTGCGTCACCTTATGTCGCTCTCGGTATTCACCTTTCCGCGGCTGAAAAGCCGCGGCCCCATTGAAGCTTGGCCTCTGCGTCGAAGTGCTACGGCAACACGAAGAACTTTCCGCGGCTGAAAAGCCGCGGCCCCATTGACGCACGGTTGCATGCCCCA
>JAPLNP010000521.1 GCA_026401055.1 Planctomycetia bacterium | reverse complement strand
CACCATGAAACGCACGCTTGTCCTCTTCACGCTCGCGGGTCTTGCCTCCATGGCCGCCGCGGCGGAGCCGATCCATGACGTCGTCGTCTACGGCGGCACTTCCGGCGGCGTCATCGCCGCCGTGCAGGCCGCGAAAATGGGCAAAAGCGTCATCCTCGTCGAACCGGGACGGCACCTCGGCGGACTGACTTCCGGCGGGCTGGGCGCCACCGACATCGGCAACAAACAGGTCATCGGCGGGCTGTCGCGCGAGTTCTACCGCCGCATCCATCGCTACTATCAAAACGCCGACGCCTGGAAACAGGAAACCCGCGACGAGTACGCTACCCGCAAACAAGGACGCTCGATCGACGAAGACACGATGTGGGGCTTCGAGCCCCGCGTGGCCGAAGCGGTGTTCCGCGACATGCTCCGCGAGGCGAACGTGCCGGTGGTGCTCGAAGAACGTCTCAACCTCGACCGCGGCGTTCGCAAGGACGGCGAGCGGATCACGGCGATCGTGATGCTCTCGGGCCGCGTCTTCGCCGGGCGGATGTTCATCGACGCGACCTACGAAGGCGATCTGATGGCCAAGGCGGGCGTGAGCTACGCCGTCGGCCGCGAGCCGTCCAGCCAATACGGCGAGCAGTACAACGGCGTGGCCAGGCGTTGGGACAAGTACCACCAGTTCGTCAAACCGGTCGATCCCTACGTCGTGCCGGGCGACCGCGCGAGCGGGCTTCTGCCGGGGGTGCAAGCCGAGCCGCCGGGCGAGGACGGCCAGGGCGACTGCCGCGTACAGGCCTACTGCTTCCGCATGTGTACGACCGACGCGCCGGAGAACCGGCTCCCCTGGCCCAAGCCCAAGGACTACGACCCCGCGCGGTATGAGTTGCTGCTTCGCAACTTCGAGGCAGGCGACGTGCGCGTGCCGTGGAGCCCGACGGACATGCCCAACCGCAAGACGGACACGAACAACAACTTCGCCGTCTCGACCGACAACCTCGGCATGAACTACGACTATCCCGACGGCGACTACGCCACGCGCGAGCGGATCTTCCGCGAGCACGAGACGTACCAGCAGGGCCTCATGTGGACGCTGGCCAACTCGCCCCGGGTGCCGGAGGAGGTTCGCCGGGTGTTCCAGACCTGGGGCCTGGCCAAGGACGAGTTCACCGACACCGGCAACTGGCCGCACCAGCTTTACATCCGCGAAGCCCGGCGAATGGTTGCCGACTACGTGATGACCGAGAACGACTGTTTCGGCCGGCGGAAGGCGTCGGACCCGGTGGGCATGGGCGCGTACAACATGGACTCGCACCACGTCCAGCGTTACGCCGACGCGGACGGCCACGCGCGGAACGAGGGCGACGTGCAGGTCGGCGTCTCGCCCTACCCGATCAGCTACCGGTCGATCGTGCCCAAGGCCGGCCAGTGCGACAACCTGGTGGTGCCGGTGTGCGTTTCGGCGTCGCATATCGCGTACGGCTCGGTCCGAATGGAGCCGGTGTTCATGGTGCTCGGCCAGTCCGCCGCCACCGCCGCCGCAATGGCCCTGGACGGCAACACCTCGGTGCAGAAGGTCGACTATGCGGCGCTGGGCAAACGTCTCGTCGAGGATGGGCAGGTTCTCCAGTGGACCGGGCCGGCACGCGATCGGGCGGGGATCGATCCGAAGACGTTGCCCGGCGTCGTGGTCGATGACCGCGACGCGAAGATCGAGGGCGAGTGGACGCCCAGCACGTCGCTGCCGCGGTTCATCGGGTCGTCGTACCTGCACGACGGCGACGCGGACAAAGGCAAGAAGAGCGTCCGGTTCACCGCCCGGCTGCCGCGGTCGGGCCGCTACGAAGTGCGGCTGGCGTACACGGCGTCGGGCAATCGAGCCGAGGCCGTGCCGGTCGCCGTCGAGCACGCCGGGGGCGTCCAACGCGTGACCGTCAACCAGAAGACCCCGCCGCCGATCACCGCGACGTTCATTTCGCTGGGCGCGTTCTCGTTCACGGCGGACCGTCCGGCCACGGTCACCGTCTCGACCGAGGGCACCCGCGGACACGTCATCGCCGACGCCGTGGTGTTCGTGCCGGTGCGGTGAGAGGCCTGACTGTCGCCTTTCGCTCCGCGAAAGTAGCATTCCTCCCCCGCCAGTTTCGCGGAGCGAACGGCGACACTCGTTTCCGCGCGGTAGTCAACCGACTTCCGGCACGGCGAACGGCTTGCGGTCGGGGCGGCGGAGCAGGGCGTTGGCCGCGGCGTTGTCGACAAACTGTTCGCGATCCGGATCAAAGGCCAGGCTCGGCCCGAGCGCAAGACTTCCCCGGGAGAGGTCGACCCCGTTGCGCCCCAGGTGTTCCTTCATCGACGCGAACTGTGCGGCGGCGAGAGCGTCGGATTGGACTTGTTCGAGGATCTGCTCGGCGGGCGTGCCGCGGCCAAGCCGATGGGAGATCATGCCCAGGTGGCATAGCGCGCTGGACGTGTGTCCCTCGAGGACGTCGGCGGCCAGGTCTTCCCATCGGCGCGAGCGCATGGCCCCCAGCCAGTTCTCGAAGATGTAGCGGTCGCCCTTGGACCAGCCGATGCCGCGCTGGGGATCCGTCTTCTCGAATCGCCGGATGACCTTGTCCTGAGCATCCATCGCCAGAAGGGCCTCGCCGCCGTCGTCGATGACCAGACGCCCCCCCTCGCAAAAAACGGTCACGCCGATGGTTCGGCCGCCGCGGAAGCCGACGGGGGCATCCATGTTCTGCCCCCAGAGCGACGCGTTCGCCTGGTACTCGCGCGATTTCGGCAGGCCGCGTACCTCGAACACCAGCGGCGGGCCGTCGTACGCGAGCCAGACCAACTGTGTATTGGGCGTCTCGCCGTCGTCGTCGTAGCCCAAGCGTCCCCCGACGCTCATCACGCGCCGCGCGAGTCCCGCGTGGCCGAGGAACCAGCGAGCCAGGTCCATCTCGTGGATACCTTGGTTGCCCAGATCGCCGTTGCCGTAGTCGTAGATCCAGTGCCAGTCGTAATGGAGGTTTTTGCGAGCCAGCGGCTTGCTGGGCGCCGGGCCCGTCCAAAGATCGTAGTCGAGCCCGGGCGGGATCTCGCCGCGGCCGAACTTGCCGATCGACATCCGCGGCTTGTAGCACATGCCGTGCGCGTGGCGAATCGCGCCGAGGTTGCCCGCGCGGAGCCAGGCCAGGGCATCCAGGATGTCCGGATTCGCCCGAGCCTGCGTTCCGGTCTGGACGATCCGCTGATGCTTTCGAGCGGCGTGGACCAACTGGCGGCCTTCCCACAGATGGTGCGAGACCGGCTTCTCGATATAGACGTCCTTGCCCGCCTGACAGGCCCAAATGCCGATGAGCGAGTGCCAGTGGTTGGGCGTGGCGATGGTGACGGCGTCGACGTCCTTGCGATCCAAGAGCCGGCGGACGTCGGATTCGGCGAAGACGCGGTCGCCGCGGTCGGCCGCTTTGCGAACGTTCGCTGCCAGGACCGCGGGATCGACGTCGCAAAGCCCCACCAGCCGGAGCCCCTTGGTGGCCGCGATCATTTCAAGGTGGGTCTGGCCGCGGCCGTGAAGTCCGACGACGGCGACGCCGATCGCGTCGTTGGCGCCGGGCGCCTGGCCCAGTACCCTTGTGCCGCCCAGGCCGAGTGCGCCGAGTGCGCCGCCGCCGGCCAGACGGCCGACGAACCGCCGACGAGTCAGTCTGCTCATGGCTTCAGGTCGAACTTCAGCGGCGGGTTGACGCCCGGGTTGACCGTGGCGGTCAGATCGCTGGTTTCGAGGGTGCGATACTTTTCGGGCACGAGAACGGCAGGTTTTGGTTTGCGCTTGATGGGCTGGCCCACCAAGGGCGTTTCGGGGTCGCCGAAGGTGTCCACACGAACCGCCACCTTGTAGATGCCCGGCGGGATGCCGTTCTTGTCGAACGTCTTGATGACGAACGTGCCGTCCTCGGCAATGTTGGCGTTGATCGACACTCCGGCGGCGGCGTTCTGGAAGACGATCGAGCCGGTGTTCAGGGGCTTGCCGTCGACGGCGACTACCCCGTTGACCTGGCCGAGTTTCTCATTGGAACAGCCGGCGGCCAGCAGCAGCACGGCGAGAACGGCCGGCAGAGACGCCAGCAACCGGGGCAGACGGGCTGAGAACTTCATGATCGTGACTCCGTCTTTTGGAGTGCGGCGATTCATCGCCGCTTTGGCACTCGATTTGTCGCGAGCAAGCCGCACGGATGCTCGCACGATAACTACCATGGCGTTCCGGACCGCTCAAAAAAGCGGTGATGAATCACCGCACTCCAAAACGCGGCTCGCTTCGCGGTTAGAAGTTCCCCAGCGCGTTGCCGTCGTCGCGGTTGGCCAGGTTGAACAACGTTTTGAGGTCCAACTCCGCATCCAGAAACCGGACGGAGCCGTCGCCCAGGGCCACCTGCGCGCCGCCGGCATGGGCCGACTGGATGGGACGATTGCAGGCGTAGTACTGGTCCCCGATGCCGGTCGTGTTCCACGCCCGATAGTTGATCGGATAGCGAATCGTCGTCGAGTTGAACCAGCGGTCGTCGATGGAGTCGGCGGGCGTGGCGCCCATGGTGAAACAGTGACCGTAGTCGCTCCGGCAGTCGACTTTCGTGCCGTCTTCGGCGTAGCACCAGCCCGACTGCTCGCCGACCATCAGCGTGTTGCTCGACCCGTCGGTGATGTCGCGGAAGTTGGTGAACTTCCGCGGCAGCAGGATGCCGCCTTGGGACTGGATGCCCCGGGCGTTGTGTTCGTACGTGTGGCTGTCCTTGTTGACAGCCGAGGAGTGGTCGACGGCCCCGGTGATTGCCGTGTAGGTGGGCGAGGCCACGCCGGCCGCGGGAATCGTCTGGCCGAGGAGCCCGAACTGCGACAACGGCGAGGACGGGCAGAACATGTAAGGCAGGGTGACTCCGCTGAGAAGGTTGCCGTTGAACTCGTTGAAAGTAGTATAGATCAGGCCCGTATGCGGCTCAGCTCGCTTGCTGCCGGTGCCCACCTTGTCCATTTGATCGTAAAGGGCTCCCTGTTCGCAGAAGGGCATGATCGGCACGCCCCAGGCGAAACCCCAGGTCCATCCGGTCGTGGCGTGCGACCGCGTGGCGGAGGGGAAAACGCCGTAGGTGCTGTTGTAGGTCATCAGCGCCAATCCCAGTTGCTTGAGATTGTTGCTGCACTGCGACCGCCGGGCGGCCTCCCGAGCGGCTTGAACCGCCGGCAACAACAGCGCGATCAGAATGCCGATGATGGCGATGACCACCAGCAACTCGACCAGCGTAAAGCCGCGCGGCGAGCGTCGCCGGACGACCGACGTGAACTGAGTCATCACACCCTCCTCTCGATGACAAGAATCAAGGGTCACAAGCGGCCACGAACGCGGCCGCGCTGCTCAGCCTCTTCCGACGATCCGGTGGTCAAAGGCTAGTGGGTCGCCAAACACCATTTTGACGGGTGCCACGGTTGGCTTGTCCAACCGTGCAACCACACTGCTGGACAAGCCGGCAGTGGCACCGTCCTGATCCCCCCGCCCGACGTGTTTCAGGACGACGTGATGGACGCCCGGCGTCAAACCCGGGACGGTGCAGGGCGTTTGAAATGCCTTGCCATCGGCGTCCACGAGCAGCTCGCCATCGACGTAGATCGTCGCTTCGGCGGGTTCCGAGATGAAGTTGACCTCGACACCCCCGGTCGAGGCAGCCATCCGCGCGGGGTCTGCCGGCTCGGGCACCGGCTGCTCGGCCGTCGGCCACAACGCCGTCGTCGCCGCCACGGCGGCTACGAGCAAGCACGCCAGCGCGGCGATCGCCCACCGGCGCGACGCGACGGGCCAGGCCGCGCGGGGCACGGCGGGGGCCCGAATCGCGGCCAGCATCGCCCGGGCATCGGCGAAACGCCGCTCCGGCTCCGGCTCGCACGCCCGCAGGATCAGCCGGTTGAGCATGGCCAACGTCGGACTGGCGGCAATCTCGCGGGCACGCTCGCCCAAGCTGGGGAACTCCTCGGGCGGCAGGCCGGTGAGCATCTCGTAGAGCACCAGCCCCGTCGCGTAGACGTCGGCCCGGGCGTCCATCCGGCCGTCGGGCGGCATGTACCCTCGGGTTCCCACCCGGGAGACTTGCTCTCCGGCGGCGGTCAACAGTCCGAAATCGGCGAGCTTCAACGGGCCATCGACGAAGAGGCAATTGGCCGGCTTCACGTCACGGTGGACCATGCCCGCGGAGTGAAGCGACGCGAGGCCCTCGAGAAGCTGCCGGCCGAACCGCAGACATGGCTCCGGCGGCAGAGGTCCATTTTGAAGCCGGCTCTGGAGCGTGGCGGGCCGGTAGGTTGCGGCCGACGAAGCGGGGCCTCCGGCGACGTCGTCGGCCGGCTCCATCACGTAGAACAGAAACGCTTCGGTCTGCCCGACGTGATGGATCCGAAGCAAATGGGGA
>JAPLNP010000367.1 GCA_026401055.1 Planctomycetia bacterium | reverse complement strand
GAGGCGCACAGACGGCCGCCACTTTCAGCAGTACCAGGGCCAGGGGACTCAAAGTCGGGGCACCTCCACCGAGGCCCTCAGCGTGCGCAGCAGTTGGTCCACGTTCTGGCCCTCGACCTCCGCCTCGGCCGAAAGAATCACCCGGTGGCGAAGCACCGGCAGCACGAGTTCGACGACGTCGTCGGGCACGGCGTAGTCGCGTCCGCGGAAGGCGGCGAGTGTTCGGGCCCCCAGCATCAGGGCGATGCCTGCCCGGGGCGACGCCCCCATGTGAAACTGCGGCCACTGGCGCGTCAGCCGGACAATCTGGTTGATGAAGTCGAGGAGCTTGGGGTCGATCCGGACGTTGCCGAACTCTCGGCCGCCGGCGACGATTTCCTCGGGCGAGGTGACTTGCGCCAGGGCGTCGAGCCGCTCGTCCAGGTCGACGCGAACGCTGTGCATCGCCAGGATGTCGGCTTCCTCGTCGGCCGACGGATAGTCGAGGACGAGTTTGAACATGAACCGGTCGAGTTGTGCCTCGGGCAGGTTGTACGTTCCCTCGGACTCGATCGGATTCTGCGTGGCCAGAACCAGAAACGGCTGCCCGATCTTGTGGCTGGTCCGCTCGACCGTCACGCGATACTCCTGCATGATCTCCAAGAGCGCCGCGTGGGTCTTGGCCGGCGAGCGGTTGATCTCGTCGGCCAGCAACAACTGGGTGAAGACCGGGCCGGGCAGGAAACGGAACTCCTGCGTCTTCATGTCGAAGATCGGCGAGCCGGTGATATCCGAGGGCATCAGGTCGGCGGTGAACTGGATCCGGCCGAACTTGCAGCCGAGCACTCGGCCGAGGGTCCGCACGAAAAGCGTCTTTCCCAACCCCGGCACGCTTTCGATCAGCACGTGCCCGCCGGAGAACAACGCCACGAGCGTCCCCAGCACCAGTTCATGCTGGCCGACGAATATCTTGCCGATCTCGCCGGCCATCCGGTCGAACAGCAGTTGCGCCGGCGTGCGCGGCGCCGGCTGCTCCGGTGGTTGAGCGAGGGAAGACACGTCGGGCATTCGTTCGGATTCTTGTTCGTGCATGGGAGACTCGGTTGTCAGTTGTCGGTTGTCGGTGGCGAGTGGTCGGTGGTCAGCGGCGGATTATTGACTATTGGTCATTGGTGCTTGGTCACTGGTCATTCATTATCCCCGCTTTCCGCTTTTGCCTTCGGTCATTGGTCTTTCCTTGCGTCCTTCTCCTTCATCTTCACCTGTTGCCGGTACTGCGCCAACCGGGTCTTGGCGTAAACCCGGTCGCCGGTCAGCTCCAGCAACTCGGCCATGGCGGCGATGTGGCGGCCGAAGTCGGAGCGGCCTTGCGGCTCGGGCGTTTTGGGGCGTCCGAAGATCGGGTACCGCCAGAAGCAGAACAGGATGCCGACGACCACCAGGTGAAGCAGGATCCAGTTGGTCGGCCAAAGGTTGAAGATTTCCGCCCCGGTCGGCATGCCGCCGCTCGGGTCGTCCGCAATGGGCGGTCCGCCCGCGAAACTCTCCAGGAACACGACCGTTTGCCCCGGCGGCCCGACGGCCTCGATCAGCTTGCCCGCCAGCTTCCGGTGCTCGTGGTTCACCAGCGGCAGATTCAACAGGAACGAGCCGTTGGCCACCGTGATCAATTGGCTCTCGTCAAACCATTCGCGGCTGACGAGCATGTCGCCTTCGGAGTGCAACAGGACCTCGGCATACGTGGAGGGCGCCATACGCCCGTTCAGCTCGATCTCGAGCTTCGCCGGATCGATCCCGCGGCGCCACTCCGGGTCGCCCGAAAGCGTGCGGACGTCGCGGTTCCGGTAGGGTCCCTTGACCGTGAACCATTGGCAGTCCTCCGACGCGGGGATCTTCATCCGGGCGGTCTTGAAATCGCCTCCGGCCTCGCCGAGCCGCCGCTGGAGTTCCGGCTGCTGGTCGTCGGGCACGTCGGGCTGGATCTTCTTCCAGTACCATCGCGCGGCGTCAAAATCGCGCCCGACGTAGATGAGCGTTCGGCCGGGCTCTTCGATGAGCCAATCTTCCAGCCAGCGTCGTACCTCGGGCGTGGGCGGCTCGAAATCGTCGGGAAACCAGACAATCGCGTCGGCTCGCTCCGACAGCCGC
>JAPLNP010000413.1 GCA_026401055.1 Planctomycetia bacterium | reverse complement strand
CCCGCGTTCTGGTATACAAGAAGAGGATCCCCTTGCCCAGTTTCTATCGAGGACTCGCTTGGCCACGCTCGTTGTCCTGGTCAGCACCCACCGAGGAGAAGACTCATGGTCGGAATGTCCCCCCGGTTTGTCTCCCTCTCGCTTGCCGTCATCGTGTGTTGCTCGCTGATGAGTGCCGTCCGAGCGGCGGAGGACGGCAAGACGATGGTCAATTCGATCGGGATGAGACTCGTTCGCATTGAGCCCGGGCAGTTCACGATGGGCAGCCCCTCCGGGGGCGATTTCGACGAGCTGCCCGTCCATCCCGCGCGGATCACCCGGCCGTTTTTTATGGGCGCGACTGAGGTGACCAATGCCCAGTACGAGCAGTTCGACCCCGAGCATCGCAAGCTGCGTGGGCGGCTGGGCTTCTCGACCAAGGACGACGAGGCCGTGATCTTCGTCAGTTGGCACGACGCCGAGCGGTTCTGCCGCTGGCTTGCCGACAAGGAGAAGAAACCATATCGTCTGCCGACCGAAGCCGAATGGGAATACGCCGCCCGGGCGGGCACGACGACCGCCTATTCGACCGGCGACACGCTGCCCCCGGAATACCACAAGCACCAGAAGACCGAGTGGACGTTCATCCCCGTCGGGCTGGAAACGGGGCAGACGCCGGCCAACGCTTGGGGCCTGCATGACATGCACGGCAACGTCGAGGAGTGGTGTCTCGACTGGTACGGCCCCTACGTGCCCGAGGAACAAGCCGACCCGGTCGGCCGGGCGGACGGCGACTTCAAGGTCACCCGCGGCGGCAGCCATTCCACCCCGGTCGAGTTTCTCCGCTCGGCGAACCGGCTGGGCACGCTTCCGGAAGACGCGAGCTACCTGATCGGTTTTCGGGTGGTCCTGGGTGAGATGCCCGGCACGAAACCGATCGAGCCGTTGCCGGCCGAGCGTTGGGCACGCGACGTGAAGCAATCGCGGCACGACTTCTCCGACGGACCCGACGCGGCCAAGCCGTACTTCCGCGGGCCGCGGGACTACGTCGAGATTCCGGCGGGCTCGAACGGGCCGATGTTCTCCGAGCACAACCATCAGCCGGCGATCACAGCGTGCGCCAACGGCGATCTGCTGGCCATCTGGTACTCGACCAACGATGAGCCGGGTCGCGAGTTGGCCGTGGTGGCCTCGCGGCTGCGCCACGGCAGCGACGAGTGGGAACCGGCCGCCCCGTTCTGGGACGCCCCGGACCGCAACGACCACGGAAGCGCCCTCTGGTGGGACGGCAAAGACACCATCTACCACTTCAACGGCCTCAGCACGGACGGCACGTGGGCGAAGCTCGCCCTGGTGCTGCGCACGAGCACCGACAACGGGGCCACGTGGTCCAAAGCCCGGCTGATCGAGCCGGAGCACGGTCTGCACAACCAGGTCATCGCCAACGTGTTTCGCACGCGGGAAGGGGCAATCCTCGTGAATTGCGACGCCGTGCCCGGCGGCAACGGCGGCTCGACGATTCACGTCAGCCGCGACGGCGGGCGGACGTGGGTCGATCCGGGCAAGGGCCGACCGCAACCGAAGTTTGTCGCCGGCGCGAGCAGGGCCTGGATCGCCGGCATCCACGCCAGCACGGCGCAGCTTGCCGACGGACGGCTGATGTCGCTGGGACGCGGCGATGCGATCGACGGACACATGCCCAAGAGCCTCTCCGCCGACCTGGGCGAGAACTGGACCTACGAGTCCAGCGGCCTGCCTCCGATCGGCGGCGGACAACGCCTGGTCCTGCGACGGCTCGCCGAAGGGCCCTTGCTGCTGGCTTCCTTCGCCGAGAAGATGACGCTCAAGGACGCCGAGGGAAAGGACCGCGAGGTGTCGGGACTTTTCGGCGCGCTGAGTTTTGACGAAGGGAAAACCTGGCCGGCGCGAAGGCTCATCACCGACGACGGCCCGGCGCGGCGCGTCGACGGCGGCGGCAACACGGGCGTGTTCACGATGAGCCCCACCACCTCGGAACCCGGCGGTTACATGGCCGGCATCCAATCGCCCGACGGCGTGATCCACCTCATCAGCAGCAAGCAGCATTACGCGTTCAACGTCGCCTGGCTCAAGGCGCCGATGCCCCCGGCAAAGGAGTGACGGTTCGGTTGTCAGTGGTCAGTGGCCAGAGGCGAGCAGTGGACGGCGAAGGGGATGCTATTGGCGCCGATGGGCGAGGTTGGCAGAATGATGCTCTGGCCAGCGATTGTCTGCTGGGACAGAACGCGTCATCTTGTGACAATGGAAGACCGGAAAGCTCAGGATGAGTCTCGATCTGGCGTTTACTCCGTCCGGTCGCGTGATTGCCGTCGAGGACTCGGCGGAGGAGACGCTCCGTCTTGACGGTTCCATGGAGGCGTCCGCCGATGGACGGCTCAAGAAGGCGGCCAAGACGTTCGCGGCCAGCCAGGCCGCGGGACTCTTCCTGCTGGCGACCGAGCGATTCGATGGGCCGTTGCCGCCGTCGCCGGCGTTCTGGCGGGATCTTGCCGTC
>JAPLNP010000151.1 GCA_026401055.1 Planctomycetia bacterium | reverse complement strand
CGGAGAAGACCGACTTCGACGGCCGCCTGGAGTCCCATGTGGCCGTCCTGGGTCCCGTGTCGCCATTGACGGACGACAAGGGCACTACGGTGACAGGTCCGAACGCCTGGCAATCGCGGGCCGCGGGCGATGCGAGACGAGGCATCGTCGTCCCGGCGCTGTACGCCCCCGACAGTCGCCCGGGCTTGGATAGCCGGGTTACCGTTTGGACCAAGACGACGGGTTTCACGGTTCGCCTTCGCGACCTGGACGACGGACCGATCCTGATTCCGGAACATGGCATCTTCGTGACGAAGGTCGGCGGCGGGAAAACCGCTCGGCAATTCGCCGAGGAATTGGCGGCCAAAAACCTCAGAAGTATTCGACAGATGACCCGCGAACATCGCGAGGCTGCCTCCTGGGAGGAAGTCATGGGGGAGGTCAGGCTGTGGACGTGTCCGGCGGGGACGGTTCTTGCGCCGTTCCCCAAAGTCGAGGACCCTCCCATGCAAGTGCAACTGCCGGACGCTCGCTGGACCGATGCCTGGCGCGCGGCGTCGTTCCAGTTGAGAGGCAAGCACATGTGGGGCGGACTTGCGTTCGAGGTGGGCCGAGTCGCCCATGATATGGATCTGGTGGGCCTGCACGACGAGGCCGACAAGGTATACGAGCATTTTCTGAAGGCCCCGGGCGCGAAGTCGGACGGCGATTATACGGATGGGGACGGCGCCCTGGAGTGGGCGACGGCCATGCGGCACGACATGGGATACAGCCACGACGGCACGCACGCCTCGACCGGCAGACTCCTGTTTGCCATGGCCGACCGCTATTTCCTGACGGGCGATACCGAGTTGTGACTGGCATTGGTACTATGTCGACAATGCCCTGTCACTCCAGGGCCTCCAGCGTTTCGCCGACGCCTTGACGGACTTCGATCCGGAAGCAGGCCGGAAGTACCGCGACCAGGCCGATGCGTTTCGCAAGGACATCCGCCGGGCGGTGGAGCGGGAGGCGGCGCTCGCGCCGGTGCGGCTGGGGCGTGACGGCGCCTACCGCGGCTACATCCCGAGGATGGCGTACGCCCGGGGTCTGACGGGTCCGGAGTTGGGTGCTCCCCAGTTTCCGGAGTGCGATTTCTTCATGGGGGCATTGCCGTTGGCCGAACCCTTCGCCGTGCTGGATGCCGGCGACGTCCGAATGGTCGATACCCTCAACGTGATGGAGGAGCTGGGAACGTCCGCCAGCGCCGTGCGGGGAAAGGAAGACGCCCGGCGGCAGAAGGGTCTTTCCACGGACGACGCCTGGTTCTGGAATTGCTATGTGATTCTGCCCAAGGCCTCGCATAATGCCAACGTCTACCTGCTTCAAGACGACGTGCCGAATTTCCTGCGATTCTGGATGAACTCCTATGCGTCGATGGTCGGCGCCGATGGCAAGCTGTGGGAACATTGGCATTTGGGCAACTATGCGGACTGTAGCGCCCCGGATAACGGCACCGCGGGCTGGTTCATGGAGAACTTTCGCAACATGCTGGTGATGGAAATCGGCGACAGTCTATGGCTGGCGCGCGCGACGCCGCGGGCGTGGCTGGAGCAGGGCAAGAAGATCACCGTGAGCAACTCGCCGACGCATTTCGGCACGGTAGCCTACGAGATCGTCTCGGACGTTGACAACGGCAAGATCAACGCCACGGTGGAGATGCCGTCGCGCAAAGCGCCCAAGGATGTCCTGCTGCGGCTGCGTCACCCCAAAGCCGCGCCGATCAAGAACGTCACCATCAATGGCAAGGAGTCGAAGGAGTTCGACGCCGCGCGCGAGCTGGTGCGGCTGAGCAACTTCACCGGCAAGGCGGCGGTGACGGTGAGCTACTGAACGAGACTGCTCCGGGACATGGTGAAATAGCCGCCGAAGTTGCCTCGCCGTTCCGTGCTGGATAGACCCGTCTCGGCCGACACCGTGGCAAGAAGACCATTGCCGATTTCAGGTCGCCGCGTGTCTGGGAAGAAGGTGTGACTCATCTCAACCACGTCATTGGGCCCGGTCGTATGGCGTCACCCTTCAGATCAACCGCCGACCACGGACGACGAGGCCGGAGGCTGTTGCGGGCGGTTATGACGCGGCTGGTCGCCTTGGCCATCGTGATACTGCTGTTTTGCCTTGCCCTGGGAGACGTCGGCTTCCGGTTGCCGATTTGGCCTCGTGGCGATGGGAGCGTTGACGTTGCCCCGCCGGAATCATCCACCAACACGGGCCCGGGCTGGCCGAATCGGCGTGGGCCGAACCAGGACGCGATCTCCAACGAGCGCGGCGTGGCCGAGCGTTGGCCCGACGAAGGCCCGCCCGTGCTTTGGGCTCGGGAGATCGGGTGTGGCTACTCGGGCTTCACGGCCGTCGGCAGCCGAGTTTACACCCAAACGCAGACGCTCACCGCCCAAAACGTCGTTTGTCTCGATGCCGATACGGGCGAACCCCTTTGGGAACATCGCTACGGTTGGCCCTACGAGCCGGGCGGTATGTATCCCGGGCCTCGGGCCACGCCGGCATGGAATGCGGGACGAGTCTATTTCGCCGGGCCGTCCGGATTGGTCGGATGTCTGCGAGCCTACGACGGACAGCCGCTCTGGCAGGTCGACGTCAATGAGCAGTTCGCCGGGCGGGGAACGGATTTCGGATATGCGTGCTCGCCGGTGATCGAAGACGGCAAGGTCATTCTGCCCGTCGGCGGCGAGGGAGCCAGCGTTGTGGCCCTCGACGCCCTCGACGGCTCGACCGTCTGGACCTCGGGCAGCGAACCGGCCAGCTATTGCTCAGTTCTGCCGATCACGTTTCGCGGCAGGCGATGCGTCGTCGCCTTTCTGGAGAACGTCTTGGGCGTGTTCGACCCAAAGACCGGCCGACTGCTTTGTCAGACAGTCTGCTCGTCGGGATACGATGAACACGCCGCCTCGCCGCTTTACGACGAGCCGTTCCTGATGATTGCCCGACCGTTCCAGAGCGGCGCGGAGTGCTACCGGCTGACGGTCAAGCAGCCCGACGTCGATGCATTACGCAAGGACGGCAAAGACGCCGCCGCCGCGTCGGGACTGTCGTTGGAGCCGGCCTGGGATACGCGTAAGCTCTCGAACGACACGGCCTCCAGCGTGCTGTTTGAAGGGCACGTGTACGGCTTCGACATTCGCGACGCGCAGGCCAAGTCGCATCGGCCTTCGCGCGGTACGTTCAAATGCCTCGACTTCGCCACGGGCAAGGTGCTCTGGGAAACGGATGAAGTCGGTCACGCGACGGTTGTTGTCGCCGACGGCAAGCTGATCTTGTTCAACGACCGGGGCGAGTTGATTCTCGCTCGGGCAACGCCGGATCGATACGCGGAGTTGGCTCGAACCGCCGTCTTCAACGGCGAGATCTGCTGGACGGCCCCCGCCTTGCACCGAGGCCGTCTTTATTTGCGAAGTCCGACCAGGGCCGCGTGCGTCTATATCGGGGACCCGGAAGGACTCGACGCCGGGCAGCGCCGGTCGGCTCGTCCGGCCTCGGCGACCGTGCCGCCCAGTCGGATCGACCTGACGAGACTCGTCGGTGGCGAACGGCCTTACGCCTTCGACCCGGCCGACGCGAGGGAGTTGGGCCAATGGTTCGCGTTCTCGCTATTGGGCGTTTTCGCTCCGGCGGCGGTGTTGGCCATGGCTGCCGGCTATGTGGCCGATAAGCATTCTCGCCAGACAACGTCTTTCGCTTCACCGCGCGTGGCTTGGGGCGTGTTCTGGGGGGCCGCGTTCGTTCTGGGTGTCGCGGGAACACCCGTCTTCAATCGCGTGACCGGTTCTTTTATCTTCACGTGGCCCGTCTGCCTATTCGTTGCGCATCAGGTCGCGTTGAACACGATCGTCCGCTCCGACCGACGATCGGACGGCGACTCGCCTCGCCGCGGGCAATCATGGGCGGCCATGGCGGCCACGCTGCTGCTGGTTGGCACGTGCCTGGCCTATTTCCTGGTCTGCCGCCGCTTGAGCCTAGCCACGGAATGGACCTTCCTCTTGGGGTTCATCCCCTCCTGGCCGCTCGCCCTGCCCGCCGCCAACCGATTTCGACGCGGCATTCGCTCGTGGGAAGGGCTGCTCTGGACGCTGTTCGGTTTCGCCGCCTTTTTCTGGTCGGCGGGCGCGATTTTGATCTGGCGAGTCCATTACTTGTCGGCGGCTGCCATGGTAAGATAGTTGACACCATGAGTCGGAACCGGCGTCCGGCTCAACCTGCCTGGAGACCCCCGGTCAACCCACGGGACGAAGCCATGCGATGTCGAGCAGCCCTCCTGATGCTGATGTCTCTGTGTGCGACGGCACTTTCCGCGGAGCCGCCGAAAGGGCAATCGGCCTCGGCCGGCCCCGCGGCGAACCAGGAGGCTCCCCCGAACCCCAATCTGGTCAAGCTCCCGTTCAGCTTCCCTCGCGGAATGGAGAACACGCCCGTGGTCTTTCGAGGCCGCGTGTTGCTCGTTCAGAACGATCGCTCGACCAAACGTGACGAGCAGGAGAAAGCGTCGCTGTTCGTCCAGGACATGGTCACCGGCCAAGAGGTGGCGAGGCTTGGCACGGGGTTCTCCTTTGTCAGCGCCCTGGTCGACGGCGAGGAACTAAACATCTTCGGCACGGTGAACACGAACGAAGAGTGGACGAAGGACGTCTACCGGTTTTGGTCGAGCGACCTCAAGTCGTGGAAGCAGGAATTGGCGATCCGCCGGGAAGGGGACGAGCACTTGTTCAACACGTCGGTGTGCCGCGACGATCGGGGCTACCTCATGGCGTACGAATCGAACAAGCCGGTGCAGTGGAGTTTCCGCTTCGCGCGGTCAAAAGACCTGGCTCGCTGGGAGCCGGTGCCGGGCATTCAGTTCGCCGACCTCGCCGAGCAGTCCTTCTGCGCCTGCCCTGCCATCCGCCACGTCGCCCCGTACTACTACGTCATTTACGGCATCCAACGAGAGAAAGGGCCGGGACTCCGTTATCAGTACCTGCTGCCGGAGACGAAATACGTCACGGCGATTGCCCGGTCACGAGACCTGGCGCTGTGGGAGTTGAGCCCGACGCGACATCCCATGCTCGATCCGGTCACCGGGGAAGGGATCAACAATACCGACGCCGACCTGTTCGAGTTTGAAGGCAATACCTACGTCTATTACGGGACGGGCGACCAGGCGACCTGGGGCACGATCCGCGTCGCCAGGTACGCCGGACCGATGAAGGAACTTCTTGAAGCCTATTTCCCCGCCAACGTCCCGGCAATCAAGTTCGACGCCGCGCACGGCAAGTACCTTTATCCATAAGAACAGCCACTTGCGGCGATTTGCGCAAGCGGCTGTGAAGTGGAGGCGGCGGGAATCGAACCGGTTTCCGTAACCGCCTTATCTGCCAACACGTTAGGGCAATCGCCCGTTTCTCTTGGCACAGAATCCGGCACAGTTGGCGCACATTCCGCGCCGAGTGACCCCGGCTTGGCGGTCGCGATCGACGCTTGGCCCCACCTCGACAACGCCGATCGTCGGGCAATCCTCGCGGTGATCTGGGACGCGAGCACGCGGAACCCTGGGGCACGACGGGGAGGCAAACCGCGATGACCAAATATACCGACCTCGAACGGCTGGCACTCGACGCCCACCGCAACGGCTGGTCGTGGACGCAGTTCTGCCGAGCCAACGGCGAGGCGATGCGGCGTGCCGAGCCGGTCAACACACGGGCGTACCACCGCCTCGCGGATCACCTGCTGGCCTTGGTTGTGAGTGGCAATGCAGATGGTCACCATCCGATCGACCCGGACGCCGAGTCGCCGTGGGAACGCGATGACGGCCTGGGGCAGGTGAGCGACACGCACACGGCAGCCCGCTTTCGTGGGGTCCTGTTCGACAACTCACCACCCTACGAATAGGTGGGGGAGTGGGGGTCGGCCAGCCGTTTCCCCCCTTTTAGAACCGCCTTATTAGGCACAGAGATTTTTTGGCAGCAAAGCTTGAAACCAAGAAAAACCCTAGAAAACAAGGGTTTTTCGTGGTGTTGCGAAAAGCCCGGGCTTGCATTAGGAAACCGTTGCTCTATCCCCTGAGCTACAGACGCTAAGGTGTTGGCAAATAAAAGGTTACGTCACCGGCGAACGAACACCAACCGGACGCGACATGACCGGCGACGTCCGGCGCGGGCTCTGCTCTTGTGTCGGAAATGACGCCCCGAGTAGCTCAGTCTACACGGAGGCGGCGCGGTCGTAAATCGACAGCGGACTTCCATGAAGGTCTTCCCACGGCGGTTTGGCCGTGCGATATTGGCGTGGGTGGCCGGCGGCAGGGTCGCCGGAAACGACCACCGCGGGATCGTCACCCTACCGTGACGCGGCGTCTCAGCACGAGGAGCATCATGATGCGATGGACGTGGATACCGGTTGCGATGTTGGCCTTGTTGCCTCCTTCCGCGGTTCGGGGCCAGGAACAGCCGGCGCCGCCGGAGCCGCGCTCGGGCGTGTTCATGGGAATGCGGTTGGAGAACGTCCAGCAACAGGACGCCGGACTCTCCGCGGTCACGACGGGCGCCGAGTTCGTCATGGACAACGCCGGGTCCATACGATGCTTCCAGCGGATCCCCGAACGCCGGGAGGTCGCCCGGGTGGAGCTTCCGCCGGATGTGCTTCCCTTGTCGCTCGATCGCAAGAACGAGTTTGCCTGTGTCGTCTCCTCGCCGGCGCTGACGCTCTCGTTGCAGGGCGATTCACTGATGATCCTGAGGGCGAAGCGGGCGGTCAAGCTGCGCTTCGTGGGGCTTTTTCGGCCGGAGTACAAGGCGGACACCGCGGGGAAGTGGCTCCTGATCGACGGCCAAGGCGGCTTCGGCGTTTACCCGACGAGCCAAAGGGAAACCGCCCGGCCCGACTTCGCCCAGAGCCCCTGGACAATCGACTACGAGTTGCCCGCGGGCGAGGAGATATGGCTTTCGGTGTTTCCGCCGCGTCCGTACAACTGGCATCGTGCGTATGAGGACCTGGCGGCGCACGAAGGCAATGAGAAACAGTACCGCTACCCGAGCAACCGGCTGATCCAGTCGTCGGCGCGGTTCTGCAAGGTGATGGTGGTTCATTCGTGGTATTGGCCGGGCGGCGATCGCGAGCCCTGGCGGATTCCGCGATTCGTGCCGGACAACATGGACGAGTTTTGCCGCATGAGGGACGAAATCCATCGCAACGGGATGAAGTTGGTCCCCTATTTCAGCCCCTTCTATTACTCGGGCGACGACTTCTTCGGCGAGGTGAAGCGGGCGCTGGACGACTACAAGGTGGACGGACTCTACTTCGACGGCGTCACCATGGATTTTCGCACGTCGTACGAGATTGTCCGCAAGACTCGCGAGATGCTCGGCGACGACCGCATCCTCTTTCGGCATTGCACGACCGACCCGCTGTCGAGCGCCCGCGTCTACTGCCCGTTCATCGACACCTATTGCGACTACATTTACCGCGGCGAGGCGGGCAGAGCCGATCTGGAACTCGACGATTTTCTGCGCTGGACGGTGAGCGGGTACAACATCAGCAACGCCGTGGGGTACTGGGTTTACACGGGCTCGACGGGCAAGCCGGGCTACGTGCGGCAGGCCCCTACCCAGGAGCACATCGACGCCGCGCTGAAGCACGAGGTTCGGCTCCCGCGGACCGAGATCGGCTACGAGTTGAATCTCGCGTGGGAACCGGACGACGGCCATCTCGATTTCTTCGACAAGCACTACTACGGGGAACTCAAGCGGCTGGGGAAGGAGCGGAAGAAGTGAGCGCCCGTGGGCTGGGGACTGGTCCATTTTTCGGCGGGAAGACGAGTTTTGCGAGAGAAGCGTCGGCCGAAAACATGGACCTGTCCCCTTGCTCGCCGCTCAGACCACGAAGCACGCGAAGGGCGCGAAGATAGCAGAGGACGAACCACCCAGAAGGAGAACCCATGACTCCCCGCCGAAAGACCGGACTGCGGAGTGTTGCCCCGGTTGCGGACGTGTTCGTGTGTCTGGGCTTGTTAGCATGTTCGATCGCTGCGGGCGCCGAGCCGCCGGTCCCGGTCGTTGCGCCGAGCGAGAGGACCGTCGCCTTGCCGGCGCCGGTCGCGCCGCTGGCGTATGAGGTCGACGTGAACGAGGGCGGCGGCTTCACTGTCCGCGTGAAGGGCCGGGCGTATCGGATCGAGTCGAGCTACTCGTATCCCCACGGCGGCGAGAACCGACTGGTTGCCGGCAAGCCGGAGACCGGCGGCGAAGCGTCGTGGCGGGCAGCGACCGAGAAGCTCGACGAGAAGACCCATCGCGTCCAAGCCCAGGGACAGTTCTACGCCGTCGACCGGCGGCTCGAATTGCAGCCGACGCGGATCATGGTCCGCGACACGATCCGCAACACGTCTGACGACGTCGTAGGGATCATTCTCTCGAATCACATCAACACCCGCGGCGCCGAGGGCGTGACGCCGACGATGTTGAACAAGCTGACGGCCTTCGTCCACGACGAGCGCGGCGGCGTCGGCATCCTCGCGTTGGACGATCTCTATCAGATTCAAGAGCGGAGCAGTTTCTCGGACGGTCTGGCCTCGCTTCGCACCCAAAACTTCGGACTGGACAAGGGAGCGTCGTACACCGTCGAGTGGGCGGTCTATCCGACGGCCACGGCGGATTACTACGACTTCATCAACCAGGTCCGCAAGGACGAGGGCCTCAATCGCCGCGTGGAGGGCGCGTTTGCGTTCGTGCCCCGGCGAGACCCGCCCAGCCCGGAGACCATGGACCTGTTGAACCTCAAGTACACGAGTCTTGGCTGCCTGGGCAAGCCGCCGGACGACCCGGCCGTCTCGCTCGAAGGGTTCGAGTTCGCCGAGTACCCCCAGGAGTGCCGGCTCATCAAGCAGACGTTCGCCGAGACGAAGAAGCGTTATCCCGGCGTTCGGGTCATGTTCCACGTCGCCCACGGTCTGTACGCCTGCAACAATCCCGAGGAGCGTTTTCCCGACTCGCGGGTGCTCCGGGCCGATGGCAAGCAGATCATGTACGGCGGGAACGATGTCAAATACTACGAGCCGTACTTCAGCAAGGAGCGGGTGGACGCGGGCTGGCGCTGGTACATCTTCTACCCGACCCTGGAAAACCGATTCGGCAAGGCGATGATCCGGGCGATGGAGTACATGGTCGACGAGCTGGGGGCGACGGGCATGTGGGCCGACGGCTTCCTCAGCGGATACGCCTACGTCGACGGCGCCGACGGCTACAGCTACGACCGCTGGGACGGGCACAGCGTCGACATCGACCCGCAAACCAAGCTCGTGACCCGCAAGAAGACGTGCGTGGCCTGGGCGTCGCTGCCGGTGCTGAAAAAAGTGGTCCAGATCATCGCCGCCAAGGGCGGAGTCACCATCACGAACGAGGGGCCCGACTACCCGATGTCGCGGGCTTTCTGGAAGGAAGACGTCATCGCCAGTTGCGAGGGCAGCCCTGACTCCGTCGTCGGGCTGCAACTCAGCCGTGCACCGTGCTCGCTCAGCAGCGCGGCCACGACGGCGGAGGCCAGCTATCTCGACATCCTCGCGAAGCTCGACCGCGGGTCGCTGTACTACTGGTACTCGCACAGCATGGACCATAAGACGCTCGTCGAGCACATGTACCCGATCGAGATCGAATCGATCCACGCCGGCACGATTCGCGGCCGGGATCGCATCGTGACGAAGAACTCCGGCACGTACGGCTGGCCGGGCGACCGGGCCCTGCACGTCGTCTATCGCTACGATGCCCGCGGTAATCTCGCTGGCAACGACTTCCTGAGCACCGTTGACCCGAAGGGCGTATGCACGGAGGTCCGGCTCGCCCAGAACGAGTCGGCGGCGGTGGTGAAAATCCCGGTGACGATCGAGTCGCCCCAAGCGGTCAACGTGAACGTGCGTCGCTACGACGCCGGCGGGATCGAGATCGCCATGAACGGCGGCGGGGAAGCGAAGCTACGGGTGGCGGCGGGCACGTTTGCCGTCACGCCCGGCGCGGCGTATCGCGTGACGGCCGGCACGCCCCAGCGCGTCACGGCCGGCAATGACGCGACGCTGGAGTTTGCACTTTCTCTGGCCGGGGCGACGACGGTGACGGTCGAGGCCGATCGCGGGACCACGGCGAAGTAGCGGCGGGGATTCGCGAAGGAACAACGGGACGAAATCGAAACACTGTGGGAGGCGACCCCGTCGCCGACGGCCCTGGGATCAGGTACTTTGCGACGACGGAGTCGCGTCCCACGATTCTGGACGTCGCGCACCTGTTCCTTCACGGCTCCTCACGGCGCGGCGCTCATCATGAAACCCACGACCTTGCCGCTATACAGCGTGAATTCCAGCCCGAGCTTGCTGTAAATAATGTGGGCGGCGTGGGCCGCTTCGGGACCGTAGTTCTCCACCGAGTTCGGCTTGCCGAATGCCTTTTCGAGATCCTCGCGGCTTGAGCCGATGCCGATTCCTTCCTTGGTCTTGCCGGCGAAGTCGCGGACCTTGAAGGCATGGGTCTGTTGCGAAAAACACGTGATCGCGACGACGCCCCGCCGGGGACTGATGATGAATTCATAGCCTCGCGATGGGTATGCGACGCCCTCTTTCTCGTCCAAGTCGGGCTTGCCGAGAATCTTGACGACCTCTTCCTTCGACATGCCGAACTTCACCGGCCCAAGGCCCACGCCCGGCATCACCTGCGGCGCGAGCAGGTCCGGCTCCTTGGGCGCCGGCAGCAAGCTCGCCAGGCCCTCGGTCCTGACGGCGTAGCCTTCGGGCGGATCGAGGCTGAAAAGCGACGGGTCCAACGGCTTGTCGAAGACGAAATCGTCCATCACCACCTGCCCCTCGCCTTCCTTGCCGATCGGTTCCATGCGAATCGGCAGCTTCGTTTCCGGGTCCACCCAAACCTCCATCGGCGGCGCCGGAAAAGGGCCCTGTGTGCGGACCGCCTCGGGCGGCTCGACGCGGAACACGTGTGCTTTCCGCCCATCGATCATTTCGTCGGGCAGACGCGCGCTCTTCTCGTTGACCGCGTTGCGGATGATCTCGTAGACGTTGAGCCCCGGTGACACGGGAAGACCGATCATGAGCGTCGCCTTCTTCTCATTTGGCGAGACGCACAGCGCCTTGCCGGTCTTCGTGTCCATCACCGTGTAGTTGCCGTCAGGAAAGTCGACTCGGATGAGCCCGTCGGCTAGCGCGGCGATGCGAAAGGTCTGGGCGGGCATGCCGGGGATCGTTGTGGTCTGCTTGTAGGCCATCGACCGCGTCTTGGCGATCTGCTCGATCACCTCGGCAAAGGACACGGTGGCGCTCGAGCCGAACAGCAGCAACAAGGTCACGACTACGGCAACTCCGGCCGCGAGGGACACCAGTGCGGCGATGCGTCGAAACATGGGACTGCTCCAAGGGGAAATCGGGACGCGGGAGGCCGGGAGGACTCCCGCCGTGGAAAGCAGCTTGGCGGCGTCCACGGGCCGAGCGGGCGGCCCGGACGCGGCGAACAAGGTCGCCATCTCTTGCTCCGGCGGACCGTCGAAGTCGCCGGAATCCGCGGGTCGTAACGGCTCTTTGTTCACAACCATGCCCTACTCGTGCTCGGATGCGAGCAGTCGCCGAAGTCGCTCGAGCGCTCGCGTGATTTGCGAATGAACCGTCATCGGCGGTTTTTCCACCACTTCCCCGATTTCGCGAATGGTCAGACACTCGTCAAACCGCAGCGAAAGCAGCGCGCGGGACTCAGGATCAAGTTGTCTCATCGCGTGCAGTAGCCGCCGCGACTGCTCGTTCGCGACAGCCTGCTCCGAGGGAGACGGTGATGTCGATGCGACGGCTTCATCCAGACATCCTTTTGCCTTGGCCTCGGCGTCTCGCCGACGGAGCCACGTGAGGGCCTCGTTGACAATGCAGCGTCGCAGCCAACCGGCAAAGCGAGTCGGATCGCGGAGCTGACTCGGTGATTGGGCCAGCTTCAGAAAAACGATCTGCCGCACGTCCTCCGCGTCATGCACGTTGCCGACGACCCGATAGGCGATCGTCAACAGTCGATGCTCCCAAATCCGCACCAGCGCGGCAAACGCCGAACGATCACCCAGGCAAAACTGTTGGACGAGTTTCGCTTGGTCTGCTGAACTGGGTTCGTCGCTCACGGATTGTGCCACATGGGCTCCGGTCGCCAAGGTGTCACCCGTCCGAACGTCCATCAAGCCTCACCTATTAAGACGCGCGCTCCGCCGATTTGTACGAGACCGGCACCCGATTTCACGCCACCTGCTCCGCATCGTAACCTCGCCGGGCAACCCCGGGGGGAGAGATCATTCCGAAGAATTCCGCTCGGCGCCCCCGCCAGCAGGGGCACTCGGATGGCGTGCCCAGAAAAGACGCGGCCGGGGCGTCTTCGAGGAACGCGACTCGGCCACAGCGCGTTTGGCCTATCGAACAATGCCTGATGGTCCCCTGCCTCACAGCCCCAGCGGGCCCGACGTTACGAGCCATCGCCGGGCAGGTCCTTCACGACGGGCAATTCGACGAGGATACGGGTTCCCTTGCCTGGGGCGGCGTCGACGGTGGCGTGGCCGCCGAGAAGTCGGGCGCGTTCGCGGATGCTTTCCAGGCCGAATTGGTTTTCGGTGACCGTCGCGGCGTCGAAGCCGACGCCCCAATCCCGGACCTCGACGCGGACCGTGCCGTCGCGCCGGGACAAGTCCACGCGGACCCGATCGCCGCGACTGTGTTGCCGGGCGTTGGTCAGCGCCTCCTGGACGATTCGGAACACGGCGACTTCCAGGGCGGCGGCCAGGCGGTCGTCTCCGAGGCCGTCGTGGAATTCGATCCGCGGTCCGCCGCGCTGGGTGTTCTCGCACACGAGGTAGTCGATCGCGGCGGCGATGCCCGACTCGTCGAGGATCATCGGCCGCAGTCCGGTGATCAGTCGCCGGGCTTCCGAGACGCTCTGGCCGAGCAGGTTCACTCCGACGTCAAAAACTCTCCAGGCATCGTCGGGATCCCGCTTGAGGATCTCGCGAAAGGCCTGCAATCGCAGCAAGGCTCCGGTGAGTTCCTGGGCGAGCCCGTCGTGGATCTCGTAGGCCACCAGGCGCCGTTCCTGCTCCTGCAGGTCGAGCAACTGCCGGAGGAGGCGCTGCTTGCGTCGCAGTTCCTCGTCGGCTTTCTTCGCCTCGGTAACGTCGCGAGCGAAAACGACCTGCCGCGCGACCTTGCCCTCGGCGTCGAAGATGGGGTAGACGCTGGTATGAAAGCACCTGCCGTCGCGAACGTCCTCGTACTCGACCGACTTGCCCGAGGCGAGGACCTGCTCGTGGTAGCGCCTCCGGGCCGCGACTATTTCCGGGGAGAGAAAACGAGAGGCACGGACGCCAAGGGCCTCGTCGACGCGGATGCCCAGTCGCCGCGCCGCCGTCTCGTTCAGGGTCACGATGGTTCCATCCGCTTCGACGAGAATCGCGGTCTCGGTGACGGCGTCAATCATGGCGCGGGTGGTCGCTTCGCTTTCCCTCAGTGCTTCGGCCGTTTGCTTGCGCTCGGCGACTTCCTTCACGAGCGCGGCGTTGGCGGCGGCGAGTTCGGCGGTCCGCCGGGACACGCGCTCTTCCATCGCGTCGTGTGATTCTCGCAGCAACTGCTCGTTCTGTTTGCGCTCGGTGATGTCGATGGCCATTTCGTAGCGAACGAGGCGTCCGTCCGGCCACGGAATGGCCTTGTCGATGCACCGGAACCAGCGGCCGGTGGTCTGATTCTGAAACTCCCAGATATACGTCCGCCCGACGTTCTCGCCCAAGATCTTGTCATTCGTGCAGAAGACGCAAGGCGCGTCCTCGCTCTGCAAGACTTCGTGGCATTTCCGTCCGACGCCCTCTCCCCAGAGCCGCTTGAAGCCCTCGTTGACGTAGAGGAGTTCGCAACTCTCGGGATCGGCGACGTAGATGGGTTCGTCGATGCTGTCGAAGATCGACAGCAGTTGCTGCCGCGCCAGATCGAGGGCCCGGGCCTGCTCCTTCATGTCGGCCCGGGAAGCCTCCAAAACGGCCAGTCGCCCGCGCAGTTCCCGCACTTCAAGGGCAAGCTGCTCTTGACTTTCGTGCCGGTCGTGCATCGGGTTCACCCTCCGCGGAGCGGGGCAGTTTCCCTGGACTGCGTAGTCCATACTATATCGTATTCGGCGTTTTTTCTCCAGCTCTTCTTCCCGCGGGGCGCGATTTGGCGCACTTTCGCTTCAAATTTAGTATGTAGCCACAGCGATGGCGCCGTCGACGCCGGCGTGGTTGCCTCCGGAAACACATGGCATCCGGTTCACATACGTATACTCTCCCTCTGGCGGTCAGACCCGCGCGGGCCGGAAAAGGCGACTGGCTCCGTCGCCCCGACATCGAACGGGTGGCACGTCCCCAATCGCGGCGAAGGGCGTGGTTCTCGGCGACCTTATGCCCTTTGCTGCTCAGGTCGTGGCACCCGGCGCCGCTCGAAGGGAACAGTCGCTTTTGTCTCGGCGTCCTCAACGGCCTTCGCCGCGTCTGGCCGCGGCATCGGGGCGATGTTGAATTCCGGTCAACTTCGCCTCCGCGTAGCCCGCCTCCGCGTAGGAACGCTCCAAGAGATACGCGACGCCGTAGGAACTCGATATCAACAGGTCTTGGTCCCCGTCGGCGTTCCAATCGACGACGTACGGATGAGGATAGGGAATGTACTGGTGCGGGATTGCCCGATCGCGCTGGAACTTGGGCTCTTTCGCCGTGCCGACGTTACGGTACAGCCAGATGCTGCCCTGGGCCAGCAGGATATCGACCCGGCCGTCGCCGTCCCAGTCGGTCACGTCGATCAGTGCCCGGTCGTTGCTCTCATGGAGCACTTGGACCCCCTCGGCAAAGACGGGATCGGCGTTGCCGCCGACGTTCTCGAAATAGGTGACGTAACCGTAGGCGTCGGAGACCATCAGATCGAGGTCGCCGTCGCCGTCGAAGTCGGCCGGCTTCGGATCCGAGCGATCGCCGCTGTGGGTGGCAAAATCGGTCGCTTTGTCGCCGGGCTTGTAGAAGCCGATCTTCACCGGCTGGCCGTTTTGTCGCCGCAACTGGACCCCTTCCGCCAGCTTCGGCTCGGTCCGGCTGCCCACGTTCTTGTAGTACCACACGAACCCCGAGGCAACGCCCTGCAACAGATCGGGCAGCCCGTCGCGGTTGAGATCGACGATCACCGGGAACGTCTCGGGGTCGCCGGGCGGAAACACGTATTGGATCTCCTTGCCGGCGGAGAGCAACATGCCGGCGTTGGTCCATCGCGGCGGATTGCCCGAGCCCTGGTTGAGCTTCAACTCGAACCGGCCGCCGACGCTGGAGATCAGGTCCGGATCGCCGTCGCCGTCCCAGTCGCCCGGCGCGGTGGCGAACGCGCCCGTCTGGACCGGCCCCCAGCGGTTCGCAAGCGTTTCGGCTTGTTCAAAACGCGGCTCTCGCGCGCTGCCGACGTTGCGGTAGAGCCGGACGCGGGACACGTCGCCGATCACCAGATCCAGGTCGCCGTCGGCGTCCCAATCGGCGGCCGAGGGCACCGCGATCGCGCCGACGTGGTGCTTCTTAACGAACGGGAATTCCCGCTGCCGCAGGTCCGGCTTCGTCCGCGTCCCGACGTTCTCGAAGTACGTGATTCCTACCGGATCGCCGTGGCCGGTCACCGCGTTGCCCAGCGCCGTGATCAGATCCAGGTCGCCGTCGCCGTCGAAGTCGGCCACGCACGGCGACGCCGCCGAGCCGACGCGGAGAGTCTTGCCGTCCGCGGTGATCGGTCCGCGCGCGGCCAGCGTCGGCAGCCCCTTGGCGTTCTTGACGTTCTCGAAGTAGAAGATTGCGCCGCTGACGTAGCCGCCGACCAACAGGTCCTTGTCGCCGTCGCCGTCGAAGTCGACGACCTCGGGCATGCACATGTATTCGCTGGTGAGGATGGTCTCGCCCGGCTGGAGTTGCGGCGGAATGGCGATCGGCCGGCCGTCGGCTTCGACCCGGCCTCGAAGCGCCAGCTTGTACTGAGCGCGGCTGCCGACGTTTTCGACGAACCAGATCTGGCCGTCGTTGGCCCGGCCGACCAAGAGATCGAGGTCGCCGTCATCGTCCCAATCGACCGCCCGGGGCGTCGTGTAGTGCGTCATTCTCAGCGGCTTGTCGTCGAGCATCAAGAACCGGCCGCGGGCGAACTTCGGCTGCTGGCGGGTGCCGCGGTTCTCGAAGTAGAAGATGTGTCCCTGGATCTCGCCGACCAATAGGTCCAGAAGTCCGTCGCCGTTGAAGTCGGCCATTGTCGGCTTGCAGTGCAAGGCGGTGATCAGATAGCCGTCGCTTTGGTCGGTCCACAGGGCGTCGCAATCGCCCAACAACGGGATGGGCGACTCGCCGGGTTCGCCGGGGACTGTCCCGATTTTCGCGGCGAGGACGACGTTGCCCCGCCTCCTGGCATTTTCGCCGCGAAAATGGGACTGTCCCCCTCGTGACGCCGAAAGATAGACGGCGTATCGGGTCGGCGAGGGCCCCTCCTGCCGATGCGACCACACGAGTTGTCCCTCGTGCCCGTTGCCAGGCACGTTGTACCAGAAGCTGTACTCGCGACGGTCGAAGTCGTCGAAACGGTAGGGCGCCTCGCGCGGCGGCTGATCCGCCGGGGTCTTGCCCTCGCCGGCCTCGTAGCGAATCACCTGGATTCGCCCGAGATCGGGTTGGCCCTGGATGCCGAGTTTTTGGAACACGTCGGCCAGATCGATTTTCAGCCGCGCGGGCATTTCATCGCTCGGTCGGCCGCCAAGGTCGCGCGGCGGGACTTCCACCAGGATCCGCGCCGACCCTCGTCCGGTCCAGGGGATCTCGATGCCACCCGTAGGGGACTGTCCCAATTTTCGCGGCGCGGAGGACGGTGCGTCGTCCGATTGCGCTACCGCCGCGAAAATGGGACTGTCCCCCTTGCCCTTGCCCTGGCCTTGCTGCGCGTTGGTCCGATCACCGAGCAGCCACGCGAGGTCGAATCGCGCGCAGCGGACGTCACGGCCGCCGGGCGTGTCCTGTTGCCAGACCTCCACGAGCGCGCCGTCGGCCGCCTGCTCGCAACTCGGGTAGGAAGCCTGGTGTCCGTCGGTTGGGCCGGCGACGTCTTTGGGCTCGCTCCAGGTCTTGCCGCCGTCGAACGAGGCGGCCGCGCATAGCGGATACCGCGCGACGGCGTTGTCCCACACGCACAGGATCCCGCGCCGCCCGGCGACGTCAAATCGGCACAACGCCGCCGGAGCGTTGCTACCCAACAGGGGGCTCGGCTTCACGTCCGTCCACGTCCTGCCCTCGTCGGTGCTCCGCGCCTCGTAAAGATGCGTCGAGCCCGTCCGCGCCAGCATCAGGACGCTTCCGTCGTCGAGTTCGACGATCGCGGGCTCGTCGGTGCCTAGGACGGCGCCGTCGGAGGTTTTCGGGTAGTCCGCGTCGGTGTCGCCGCCGTTTTGCCAGGTCTGGCCGTCGTCGGTCGAGATCATCACGCCCGCCCGAAGATGCATTTGCCCTTCGCTCGTGAGCGTCTCACCCCGTTCGCAGAGCACGTCCCACGAGTATCCCAGCAGGAGTGTTCCCGACTTCAGCCGCAAGCCGTGGTGGGTCTTGCCGCAGGTGTAGCGGCGATTCATCGGGATCGTGTAGACCGGGCTCCACGTTCGGCCGTTGTCGTCGCTTCGCGTACACGTGGTCGTCGACACGCGGATTCCCGAGCTGGCAGGGAGCGTCGTCGCCGTCACGAAGATGCGATTGCCCGAAACGAGAATGCTGGGGTCGGCGTTCTGTCCCTGGGGCGATTGGATGAGCGTGATGGGCTTGGACCAGGTCCGGGCATGGTCGTCGGAGAAGGCCCCGACGACGTAATGGCCCGTCGGGCCTTCTTTCTCGCGGGGCGACCAGACCAGCAGCAGTCGGCCGTCGTCGAGCCGGGCCAGGCACGGATAGGCGTTGGACTTTCCGTCGGCGCCGGACGCGATCGTCGATCGCCCGAATTGAGCCGGCGTCTCTCCGGCGTTCACCGCCGAAATCGCCAGCAGGACAACCACCCCAAACGCAACGCGGCCGAGCATACCTACCTCCCATTCTTGCGCAGTCGGTGCAAAGGGACCCGTGCT
The DNA here is from genome assembly GCA_026401055.1 of Planctomycetia bacterium. Lineage (GTDB taxonomy): Bacteria > Planctomycetota > Planctomycetia > Pirellulales > Thermoguttaceae > JAPLNP01. The sequence continues at coordinate 21,199 of JAPLNP010000151.1, read as the reverse complement.
CTGTCAATATAGGGAAACCGCGGCGAATGTCAAGAATTCGGCTCGCGAGGGGAAGCCCGTCGAACTCGTGGGCGAGTGACCCCGGGTGGGTCCGGGCCGCTCGCGGTCGATCGCTCGGGCATTGCGGCCGGCGTTTTCGCCGACTAGACTGTGGCGGGAGAGGATTTCGTTTCTCACGACAAGGAGCACGGACATGAGACGGTCGATTACGGTTTTGGTCTTGGGCATTTTGTGCCTTGCCGCGGGGCGGGCCGTGGCGGAGGCGCCCTTTGAAATTGTCCACGCCGTCAAGCTGCCCAAGGGCGTCTACGGCTATCGCGGCGGAATGGGAGATATCATCGAATTGAAGGACGGCTCGTTGCTCTTTGCTTGCAGCCCTCCGGACCAGGGCATCGCCGCCGTGACATCGACCGACGGCGGCAAGACCTGGAGCGAGCCGGCACCGATGTTTCCCAACCCCAAGCCGCCGGCCAAGGGCTACTACGTGTTGCCGGGCTTCCTCCGCCTGCCCGGCGGCGACATCATGGTCTCGTACATCTACGCCACGTTTCCCACGACGCCCTACTACGGGCACAATTACTACCGCCGGAGTTCCGACGAAGGGAAGACGTGGACCGAGCAATTCTGCATGACGCCGCACCCGGGCTACTACATCGTGCACAACGACCGGCTCGTGCTGTTGTCCACCGGTCGGATCCTTGCCCCGGCCGAGTACAAGGCCCATTTCCCCAGCGACCGGGATCACAGCGGCTACGTCGGCAGCGCGTTCTTCTCCGACGACGGCGGCTTCAGTTGGCAGGTGAGCAAGAACACGGTCGACATGATGCCCGTCGAGTTTCAGGAGGCCCACGCGGTCGAACTCAAAGATAAGCGGGTCATGCTGTTCGCGCGGACCTACAGCGGTTATCCCGCCCGGGCGTATTCCACGGACGGCGGCGAGACGTGGTCGAAGGGCGAGATGGTCAAGGAGATGTCGATGCCCTACGCCGGGTTGCCCACCGTGGCGCGGATTCCGTCGACGGGCGACCTGCTGTTCCTTTGGATCACCGGCCAATCGGACATCAAGGACTCGACCGGCAAGCGGCGCACGCCGCTGTCGTCGGCCATCTCGAAGGACGAAGGCCGCACGTTCATGCACCAGCGGAACATCGCCGAGGACCCGGAAGACGATTACGGCTACCAGTGTCTCGACTTTGTGGGCAAGGACATGGCGCTGGTCGGCTTCCACGCCCGGGACGGACTCCACGTCGCCCGGATCGGAATCGACTGGTTCTACGGGAAGTAGTTGTCGGTTGTCACGTCGGCGCGGAAGAGGTTGGAGGTCGCAGATTGTGACCTTGAACAGACAAGCCATCGCAAGAACGCGGAAATGGGCAAAGCGAGAACGTCCCTGATCCCGGCCGAGCGGATCGAGCGGGCCATCCTGCTCGTTCGCGGCCATAAGGTCATGCTGGACGGCGACTTGGCGTCGCTCTACGGCGTGGAAACCAAGACGCTGAATCAGGCGGTTAAGCGCAATCTTGACCGCTTTCCCGATGATTTCATGTTTCAGCTTTCCGACGAGGAGTTCGAGATTTGGAGGTCACAGATTGTGACCTCCAATCCGGCGGCCAAGATGGGACTGCGTAGGAAACCCTACGCCTTCACCGAACAGGGCGTGGCGATGCTCTCCAGCGTGTTGCGGAGCCCTCGGGCGGTGGCGGTGAACGTCGAGATCATGCGGGCAATGGGTGATCGTCTGTAGGGCGGACTTTAGTCCGCACCGTCACTTCCGGGCGGACTAAAGTCCGCCCTACGGCGAGGTGTACAAGTTACTCTTTTGCGGCTCCTGACCACTGACCACTTTCAACGAAGGCATCCACGGTGCCAAACGTCCTTGAACGGTTCAAACTCGACGGCAAAGTCGCCCTGGTGACCGGCGGAGCGGGGCTTTACGGGCGGCAAATCGCCGAAGCGCTCGCCGAGGCCGGGGCGAAAACCTTCATCGCCAGTCGCGGCATCGAGGCCCTCGAGCGGCAAGCCGAAATCTTCCGCCAGGCCGGACTCGACGTCACCGCCCTGCCGTTGGACCAGAGCCAAGAAGCGTCGATTCGGACGCTCTTGGAAGAGATCCTCCGTCTGGCCGGCCGCTGCGACGTGCTGGTGAACAACGCCGTCTCGCGGCCCGCCGGAAAAGACGTGCCGCCGTTCGAGGCGTTCGCGCAAAGCATGGAGGTCAACGCCACGGGCATCTACATGATGACCGAGGTTTTCGGCCGGCACATGGCCGAGCGCGGCGGCGGCAGCATCATCAACATCGGCTCGATCTACGGGATGGTCGGGCCCGATTTCACGCTTTACGAAGGCACCGCGATGGGCGCGCCGGCCGACTACTTCTTCCAAAAAGGCGGGATGATTCAACTCACCCGCCACGCGGCCGCCACGCTGGGACCCTCGGGCGTCCGCGTCAACTGCATCAGCCCGGGCGGATTCTTCGACAACCAGCCCGAAGCCTTCCTCAGACGCTATTGCCCCCGCACCTTCCTCGGCCGGATGGCCAACGAGGAGGACCTCAAGGGCATCATCGTCCTGTTGGCGTCCGACGCCTCGGCGTACATCACCGGGACCAACATCCCGGTCGACGGCGGGTTGACGGCCAAGTAGCGCTGCAGCACTACTTGAGTTGCTCGAGAATCATCCGCGAGACCTGCTCGGCCTCGGCGACGATTCCCTTCTCGTTGAAGTGGACGCCGTCGCCGCCGTGGTACTCCGGATGGTCCTTGACCAGGCCGAACAGATCGTCGATCGGGATGCCGCTCTTGGAGACGATCTCCCGGGCGATCTCGTTGCGGCGAACTACCCGCTGGGTGTCGGGGGCCAGTGTGTCGAGGTTTCCGGCAACGCGGATCGGCGTCGACGCGGCCCAGATCAGCTTGGCGTCCTTGGCGTGCTTCTTGAAGAGGTCGAGCAAGACGGGGAAATCCTTCCGGTAGGTCTCCTCGCTGTAGCCGAAGCCGTGCAGCCCGTTGTTGAAATGGATCACCGCGAACGGATACTGCTTGACGACCAACTCGATCTCGGCCAAGAGTACGGGGTCGCCGAGCGACTTGGACGTGGTCAGTCGGGCGACGGACGCCTTGCCCTGAAGCAGATCGGCGACGCGGGGATAATAGCCCTGTGTGATCGAGTCGCCGATCAGCAAGACTCGCGGCAGCTTCGTGCCGTCGGCGTCCGGAATCCAGATGTTGCACCACTCGATCGACTCGCGGACGACCTCGGGCGGCTCGGCCCGGCCGGTCGGCGCCGCGGCGACGATTGCCAATCCGAGCAAGAAGAGACGAAGGCAGGCTTGCATGAGTGGGGTCCTTGTGATCCAAGTGTGGGATGGGTTGGTCCGTCGCGTCTGCCACCCATGATACCGGATAGGGATGGGCGCGGAAACAAGTGTCGCCTTTCGCTCCGCGAAAGAACGCCACTTTCGCGGAGCGAAAGGCGACAATGCGACAGCTACAGATCCGTCGATCCGGCGTGGTCGGAGGGTTTGACAACCGCCGCGGCGCCAGATACCATGCCGGATGTGCGAGCCAATCCCACCCCCCCGACGCAGTCGGGGGGCGTTTGAACCGCCAATCTCCAATCCCTGACCCCTAGCCCCCAATCCCCAACGCCATTCTCCATGAAACCGGAAATCTCCTACGACGTGTTCTCGAAGCTCGACCTGCGCGTCGCGACGGTCCTCGAGGCCCGAGAGCATCCCAACGCGGACAAACTACTGTTGCTCAGGATCAAGGTCGGCGACGTCGAGAAACAGATTGTCGCCGGCATCCGGGGCCACTACCCGCCCGAGTCGCTGGTCGGCACCCAAATCGTCGTCCTCAACAACCTCGAAGAGGCCGTGCTCCGCGGCGAAGAGTCCAACGGCATGTTGCTGGCCGCCGGCGACGGCGACCAGGTGATCCTGCTGCGACCCGATCGCCAGTGTTCGCCCGGGGCGGTGATCAAGTGACGGGAAACCTTTTTCGCGGATGATAAAGAAATGATCAGACGATTTCATGCGTGCTTGCCTGCCGTTTTGCTTCTGTCGTTTGTCTTTGCCACGATTGTCCGGGCGCCCCGCAAGACTACTGGCATCACTTGAGTGGCTTGAGCCCCACGCACACGTACGATCGGGCGTACCAGGTCATCACCGCCGGGCAGAACCTCTACTACGGCTCCTCGGCGGACGACGCCGTGTACTGCGTGGACCTCGCTTCGGGCGCGACGCGGTGGTCCTTCGTCACCGAGGGACCGGTCCGGCTCGCGCCCACGGTGGCCGGCGGGCGGCTCTACGTTGGTTCCGACGACGGCCGGCTCTACTGCCTCAGCGCCGCGGACGGCTCGCTCTTGTGGCGATACAAGCCCCGTGCCGAAAACGATCGCCTGCCCGGCAACGGGCGCATGATCTCCCGGTGGCCGGTTCGCTGCGGCATCGCGGTGGACGCCGACACGGTCTACTTCACCTCGGGGCTGTTCCCGTTGCAGGGCGTCGAACTCTGCGCGGTGGCCGCGGCCGACGGCAAGGAGCTTTGGAGGAAACCCATCGACGTCTCCGCCCAAGGGTACCTGCTGGCCGCCTCCGACCGGCTCTTCGTTCCCACCGGCAGAACGTCGCCCCAGGTGTTCGATCGCGCCTCGGGCAAGCCGCTGGGAGACTACCGCCGCGTCGGCGGTTGCTTCGCCCTGGTCGCCAGCGACATGCTCGTCCACGGCACGAGCGAAGACGGCCGGCTGCACATCAACGAACCGACCACCGGCGAAGGCATCGTCTCGACGCCGGGGCTGCGGCTCGCGGCCAAGGGGCCCATGGTCTACATCCTCAACCAAGACAGCCTTTCGGCCCTCGATCGCCAGACGTATCTCGACCTGAGCAAACAGATCCACGCGATCGAAGAGATCAAGGAGCCGACCCGCGAACAGAAGACCCAGATGGCCGCGCTTCTGAAGCAGCGCGAGGGTTGCCGGCGATGGAGGGTCGCGTGCCAGGCCCCTTACGAGCTCATCATGGCCGGCGACGTGCTTCTGGCCGGTGGCGAGAACGAGGTCGTTGCCCTTAGCGCTGTTGACGGCAAGTCCCTCTGGACCGGCAAGGTCGACGGCAAGGCGTACGGTCTTGCGATCGCCGACGGCCGCTTGCTGGTGAGTACCGACAGCGGCGCGATCCATTGTTTTCAGCACGCCCCGGTGGCGAAGCAGGAGACCGCCACTGCCGGCGACAAGCCCAAACCGGCGGCGCCCATTGCCGACGAGCAAACGGCCACGTATCGCGACGCCGCCGAGGCGATCCTCAACACTACAAACGTCCGGCAGGGCTACTGCCTGGTGCTCGGCGCCGGCACGGGCGGATTGGCCCGGGAACTGGCCCTGCGAAGCGACCTTCAGGTGATCGGCGTCGAGGAGGACGCGGCGAAGATCGCCGAGGCGCGGAAACGGCTCAGTGCCGAAGGACTCCAGGGCGTCCGCGTGGTCATGCACCAGGGCAAGGCGGAGGATCTCGCGTACCGGAAACAGTCGATCAACCTGATCGTCTCCGACGCGGCGCTCGGCGGCGGCGCGTTGCCCCCGCCGGAGCCGATCGCCCGGGTGCTGCCGCCCTGCGGCGGCGTTGTCGCGATGGCCCTGCCGGCCGAGAAGGCCGACGCCGCGGCGCTGGCCCGCTGGGGCGAAGGCAAGTTGCCCGGCTGGAAGACCCAACCGGTCGGCAAGCTGCTTCTGGGCACGGCCGTCCGCGGGCCGCTGGACGGCAGCGCCGAGTGGACGCACGCCTACGCCGAGCCGGGCAATACGGCGTGCAGCGGCGATCGCGTGCTCGCCGGACCGGTGGACATGCAGTGGTTCGGACGGCCCGGCCCGCGACGGATGATCGACCGCCATCACATGAACATCTCGTCGCTCTACAAGGACGGCCGGCTCTTCGTGCCCGGCGATTGCACGATCTACGCCGTCGACGCCTACAACGGCACGATCCTTTGGCAGGTCGACGTTCCCCGCTCGCGCCGCCTGGCGATGTCGCACGACTGCGGCAGCATGGCCGTCGACGCGGAACTGCTCTACGTCGTGGCGGAAGACAAGTGCCTGGGCCTCGACGTGAAGACCGGCGTCACGCGGCGGACCCGCGCGGTGCCGCAACTCGACGACCGGCAGCCGCACCACTGGGGATACGTCGCCTACGGCGGCGACGTCCTCTTGGGAAGCGGCACGAAGCCGGGCGCCGCCTTCACCGAGACCAGCTATGCCGTCGACGACTCCCTCTGGGGCCGCGGCCAGCAGACGGTCACCAGCGACTACCTCTTCGGCATGGACCGCGCCTCGGGCAAAGTGCTCTGGACGTATCGCTCGGGGCTCATCCTCAACACCACGATCGCCGCCGGCGGCGGGCGCGTCTACTGCGTCGAAACCACCAGTCCCAAAGCCATGGCCAACAAGCTCGGCCGCATGAAAACGCCCGATCTGTTCGACGGCGGCGAGGCATTCCTCGTGGCCCTGGACCAGAACACGGGCAAGCTCCTGTACCGCCGGCCGTTGGACGCGAGCAATCTCGAGGAGATCGTCTTTCTCAACCACGCCCAGGACACGCTCGTGCTGGCCGGCTCGAAAGCGGTCGGCGGTCCGCTGCACGCGTACGTCCAGGGTTTCGAGGCCGCCACCGGCGAGCCGCTTTGGAACGCCAACCACGACACGGAGTTGGACTCCCAAGGCACGCACGGCGAGCAGAACCGCCACCCGACGATCGTTGGCCAAACGGTTTATGCCTGGCCCTACGCCTACGAACTTCGCTCGGGCAAGCGGGTGGAGGGCTGGAAGATGGACCGGCGGGGCAACGGCTGCGGCGAGGTGTCTGCGTCGGCCCAGTGTCTTTTTTGGCGGGGCGCCAACCCGTGGATGTACGACCTCGGCCCCGGCGGCGGCCCAGCCCAACTAACCGCCGTCACGCGGATCGGCTGCTGGATCAACGTCATCCCGGCCGGCGGCCTGGTGCTCATTCCCGAGTCCAGTTCCGGCTGCACCTGCCCGTTCTCGATCCAGACGTCAATCGCGTTTGGGCCACGGGACGCTGGGATCGAGGGGAAGTAGCCGCGGATGAACGCGGATGGAAACAGATGGGGGCAGGGTGCGGCGCGTCAAGGTTGACAAAACAGTGCGCCGCTACGAAAATGCGGTATATGTCTACTACGCCTCAAAGGTCGAATCTCTATTCGGCGTCAACGAATGATTGAATCCTGCTACTGGAAGGAAGAATTGCGGAGAATCGCGGTGTCTATTCGACGCGTCGCGAAGCCGCCGCGATGGTCGGAGCGGGCGCATTGCGTTGTCGAACGCGACCTGATGATAGGCTTCTTCTTGCTCCGAAGGCTGATTGAGTTGAACAAGGTTTCGTCAGCCACAAGAGACCGGCGGCTTCGTGTCTTCTCCTATAAGGCGCGCGGCAAAGCGGTCACGTTGTTGAATGGACACCGCATTTCGGAACTCTACGACATGGAGAACGAGGTCGCTAAAACCAAGAAACCTCTTTACGTTTCAAACCAGTTCATTCATACGTATACGAGTTTCGTCCTACGCGATGAGTCAAGGAATTGGAGCGACGTGCTGCTTGTGTCTGATTTCGACAGAAATGACTGTATTTGGCGTGTTCCCATTTCCGCAATTGAATCTCTTTTTCTAGAGGCGTCCGAGGACTACCCACACGAGGTGGAGATGAAATTCAACCCGAGAAGTGGCGATGTAAGAACGAACTAGAAAGCCGATCATACTCAATACTAGTGCTTTGTCACACCTAAAAACTGGGATCGAGGATGCGGATTGACTCGGCAATTACCGCAGCATTTCAAGCCCTTCATCCCAAGATTAAGCTGTGACAAAGCACTAGTTGCGTCCTCGTTTCGTCTTTGAGCCGATCGTGATGACAGAATCACACACCGCGTCCGCAGAAGAGCCCGACGTTTTCCACGAGGCCATCGAGACCTTTCGCGTCTATTCTGGCGTCGTGCTTCTATCCTTTGCCAAGCACGGCCAGGGGCTGCGCGATACGGTTGCTCGGAACTTCATTGCGCGAGGCATGACCTGCACGCAGAGCATTTACGCGGTCTGGAAGGCGGGAAGCGAGCAGGATGCTTGGATTCTCCATCGCTCATTGGTGGATCGCCTTCTTCATCTTCACCACCTTGGCGAGACCGACGCGTTCTCGGACTTCGAGGAGCACTCTTTCCTGTCGACGTACGAAGCCAGACACCAGCTACTTTCGGATCCTGACATGAGAGGGAAGGTGCCTCCGAGCTTGAAGGAGCTGCAGAAGAAGGATCGATCGAGATATGAGTCGATTTCTCAGAAGCGATCGAGATGGCGCCGACCAAAAGCGGAGGAGGTCGCGAAAAGGATGAACCTCGGGTTTCTGTACCGATTTGGCTACGACTACGCCTCGACGCACGTCCATCCGATGGCCGGTGACGGCGAGGCTGACTTCACGACTCTGATTTCCCCGCCGGGTACCGTGAAGCTCCCAGACGCAACCGTCGTAAGGAACTCGATCCTTGTGCAGAGCATGGTCGTCCAAGAAGCGATGAACGTCAGTAGCATGCGTTGGCGCGCGATTGCCTACGACTTCCTTGATCAGGTCCGAGCCTTTCTCGGAACGGGCGATCGACAGTTTCACGTGACGTTCTGCAAGATTGGCCGGGCGTGGCCGGAGTTTGAGCTTTGCGAGCCATTCGCATCCAGCGATGGACCCTGACTTCACGCTCCAGTGGCTGGAGCGCTCGCGATGCTCCGGCCACTGAGCGTACCCGTTCGGTCACGGAGATGAACCATGGCGGAACAAGGCGAGTGGAATCGCAAAGGGGCGACACTCAGCGATGTGACGGCGACGAAGGAATACGGGGTAGACCGGGACTTCATCGTGCAGGGCACACGCGCCGGGACGTTTGTATACCGAGAAGGCGCGATATGGGAGAATCCCTATCTCCGAGGAAACGAAAACGGTCTCAGAAACTGTTTCTTTGCCAGACGGTCTGAATAGCAGCAATCCTATTTCACCCGACATTTCGCCGCTCGCGCCAGGGAGATTCCCGATGAAAGACCGCCTCGTTACGATCGTGCTGTCCGTCGCCGCCACGTTCGGACTGATGAAAGCCGAGCCCGAACGGGTCAAGGAACTTGAGGTCGACCGGCTGGTCGTGAGGAAAGAGTTGATCGTCTCAGACACCGGAATGCCTTGGGAAAAGGGCTACGAAGCCCAGCAAATCCCGCGCGGCGTCTACGCGCGTTCCTTGGGCGACGGGCCGGGGGGGCTGTGGGTCCGGAGCCGGCTGATCAAGGGCGAAATCGACGATCCATTCGACGACCGGTTCCACGCGCTGGAAAGCGACGGCAGCTTGCGCCGCGCGCCGGGACACATCTCATGGAATATGTGGCTGGATGGCGCGTGGCGGCAAATGGCAATCATTCAGGGCGAGGGAGTGGAACTCTCCGAAGTGCCGCGGGAGCAGTGGAACGGCTCGACCCATCCCGGCCGGCTCCGCTTCCAGACCTTTCGGCCGGGCCACGGCGAGCCGCTGACCGACGCCTTGATTGGCCAGGGCATGATGTCGATCGGCGGAGGAGGTTTTGGCGGCGGCGGATTGCCTTATCCCGCCGAGGTCCTGCAACTCTGGGGCGGCCGAATCGAGCAGATGCCCATTCCCACCCCGGCCGCGCCGACGGTGGTCAAGGACGACCACTCGGGCGGGCTCGAGTACGCGATCATTGCCGTGGGTCCGCAAGGTCGTCACACCGCTGCCTCGCCCCCCGCCAAAGCCAACGGGCGCGCCGTACTCCAGTGGGACAGCGTCGCCGGCGCGGACTCCTACATTGTCTTGCGCGATGGGAAACCGATCGCGGGGCCGCTTCGCTTCGAAGGCACGCAAAAACAGTGGAGCGACGCCGCGCCCTAGAGAACACACCGTCAGCCACCGTTTCGCCCGGTCCGCGCTCGCCGCGGACATGACACCCATGTTTAGCGCCATGCCGTAACAAGGAGTATTGTCCGTGAAGACCGGATTCCCGCTCGCCGCCTTGATGGTCCTGGGGATTGCCTGGCCTCGCTTGGCGGGCGCGGTGGCGCCTACTCCCGTCGAAATGGCCGAGGCTCGACGGTGGGCGGCGGCCGCTTTCGAGGGCAGTCCCGCGGCGATGCCCTTCTTCTCGTTCACCTACGATGGGAAACCGTCGGCCGAGTTGCTGAAAACGTGGGATTTGAAACGGGCGAGTCGGCAATTGGACGCCCAGCGCGTCGAACACACGCTCACCCATGCGGATGCGACGACGGGACTGGTAGTCCGCTGCGTGGGCATCGAGTATCGCGATTTTCCCACCGTCGAATGGACTTTGTACTTCAAGAACACGAGCGATCGCGACACGCCGATCCTGGCCGGCATCGAGGCATTGGACATTCAGTTGGAGCGCGAAACCGGCGTGAGTCCGCCTAGGGCGGAGTTCCTCCTTCATCACAATACTGGAAGCCCCACGACGCCCGGCGACTACGGGCCGCGCGAAACGACGCTGAATCCAGAAACGGAAACTCGCATTTCGGCGGCCGGCGGCCGACCGACCAACAGCGATCTATCGTACTTCAACCTGGAATTGGCCACCGGCGAGGGCGTGATCCTATCCGTGGGATGGCCGGGGCAGTGGGATTCGCACTTTTCACGGGACAAGGAAAACGGCTTGCGTATTCGGGCGGGGCAGGAACTGACGCACTTCAAGCTGTTGCCGGGTGAAGAGGTTCGGTCGCCACTCGTCGTGCTTCAGTTCTGGAAGGGGGAAGACTGGCTTCGTGCCCAGAACGTCTGGCGCCGATGGTTCATCGCCCACAACATTAGGAGGCCCGGCGGCCAATTGCCGCCTATCCAGTGGTGCGGCACAAGTGAGACGGCCACGACTTTGATGACGGGGGCCACCGAGGAAAACCAAAAACAATTCGTTGACGCCTACCTCGAGCGCGGGCTGAAGCCCGATTTCTGGTGGATGGACGCGGGATGGTATCCGTGCAACGGCAACTGGTGGCAAACGGGCACCTGGGAGCCGGACAAGACTCGGTTTCCGAACGGCCTGCGTCCCGTCACCGACTACTTGCGGGCCAAGGGGATTCGAAGCATTCTCTGGTTCGAGCCCGAACGCGTAACGCCCGGCTCGTGGCTCGCGGAGAATCATCCCGAGTGGATGCTCGCCCTGGAGAAGGGGAACCAAAACCGCCCAGAGGAAAACAAACTGTTGAACCTGGGTGATCCCGCCGCGTGGACTTGGCTGGTCAATCATATCGACAAGATGATTACCGAGTCGGGGATCGACATCTATCGGCAGGATTTCAACATCGACCCACTCGGATACTGGCGAGCCAACGACGCGGAGGATCGGCAGGGCATCACGGAGATTCGCTACGTGACGGGCTTGCTGGCCTATTGGGATGAATTGCTCCGCCGCCATCCGAGCTTGTTGTTCGACAACTGCGCCAGCGGAGGCCGCCGCGACGATCTGGAGTCGATGCGCAGGGGCGTGCCGTACTGCAAGAGCGATTACGCGACGGACGTCGTCGGCGTACAGGGAGAGACCTATGGCATCTCCCTTTGGCTGCCCTATTTCGCGGCAACCTGGGACACTCGCGAGGACGCCTATTCTTGCCGCAGCCGAATGGCTCACGTGGTCGGCGCGTGTCTGGATATCCGCAACCACGATCACTTCCGCAAGGAACTGCCGCGACGGCTCGAAGAATGGCGGACGGTCGCTCCGTACTTCTGGGGTGATTACTGGCCGCTGACTCCCTACAGCCTCGGCAGCAAGGATTGGATTGCCTGGCAGTTCAACCGTGCCGAATTGGCGGACGGCGTCGTGCAAGCGTTTCGTCGCGCGGAAAGCGTCCAGGAGTCGGCTCGCCTCCGACTTCGGGGGCTGGAGCAAGACGCCGTCTACACCCTGACCAACCTCGACGTCGCGGGCACGACGGAAATGACCGGGCGCGAACTCCAGGACACCGGCCTCCCCATTGTCATCAAAGACCAGCCGGGCGCGACGATCATCACTTATCGGAAGAAACCATAGCAGCGTACTCCCCGGACAACGGCGCAGGGAACCGCCTCTTTTTCACAGGCCCGAGAGCATATCCACGGCAAGCGTGGACACGGCGCCCGGCGGCGCTGCCGTTGCGACCCCTCGTTGTCAAGCCGGACTGGCGCCCTCGGGGACGCCTTGATGCCGTCCTGGCCGCAGTTCGCCCCGCGATTTCCAGAGGGCGTAGATCACGGGGTAGACGAGTAGTTCCATGATGAAGCTCGTGACGAGTCCGGCGATCATCGGCGCGGCGATGCGTTTCATCATGTCGGCTCCCGTGCCCATCGACCACATGATGGGCAGCAGGCCCATCATTGCGGCCATGACCGTCATCGCCTTGGGCCGCACTCGCTTGACCGCTCCGTGGATGATCGCTTCGCGGAGGTCTTCGTAGCTGCGCATCTTGCCCTTGCGAACCGCGTCATTGTAGGAGAGGTCCAGGAACAGGAGCATGAAGACGCCGGTTTCGGCGTCCAACCCCATCAGCGCGATCATGCCGACCAAGACCGCGATGGACATGTGATAGCCGAGGAGCCACAGATACCAGAACGCCCCAACTAGGGAGAACGGCACGGCGAACATCACAATGATTGTCTTGACGGCCGATTTGGTATTCATATAGAGCAAAATGAAGATCAGGAAGAGGGTTACTGGCAACACGATCTTCATCCGCTCCCACCCCCGCTCCATGTTCTCGTACTGGCCGCTCCAAGCCATCGTGTAGCCGGTCGGCAGTTCGAGGTTCTGCCCGACGGCCTTCTTGGCGTCTTCCACGTAGCCGCCAACGTCGCGTCCGGCCAGGTCCACGTACACGTAGCCCGAGAGCATCCCGTTTTCGTCGCGGAGCATGGCGGGGCCGGCGACAAACTCGATGTCCGCCAATTCGGCGAGTGGGACTTGCGCCCCGGACATCGTGGGCACGAGCACGCGGCGGAGCTTGGTGAGGTCTTCGCGGAAGTCGCGGGCGTAGCGGACGTTGATGGAGTAACGTTCCCGTCCTTCCACGGTCGTGGAAATCGGTTCTCCGCCCACGGCCGACTCGACCACCATTTCCGCTTCCTTGATCGAGAGGCCGTAACGGGCGAGGTTGTCCCGCTTCAGCGTGAAGTCCAAGAAATAGCCGCCCGCCGTGCGCTCGGCAAAGGCGTTTCGGGTGCCGGGGACTTCCCTCAAGATCGACTCCAGCCGGGCGCCGATCTTCTCGATCTCCTTGACATCGGCCCCCTGAATCTTGATGCCGACCGGGGTCCGCACACCGGTTTGGAGCATGTCGATGCGGGCCTTGATGGGCATCGTCCAGGCGTTGGTCAAGCCGGGGAATTGCATGGCCTGGTCCATTTCCGCGACCAGATCGTCGGGGCTAATGCGGTCGTGCCAGATGTGCCGCAAGGGCGATTGGAGGAACTCGGGGAACCTGGAATACCACCGATCCACCTTCCGCCATTCGTCGGTGGGCTTGAGCACGATGGTCGTTTCTATCATGGAAAACGGCGCGGGGTCGGTGGCCGTGTCCGCTCGGCCCGCCTTGCCGAACACCCGCTCCACCTCGGGAAACTGTCGCAACTGCTTGTCCGTCGTTTGCAGGAGTTGCTGGGCCTCCGCCACCGAGATGCCCGGCACGGTCGTGGGCATGTAGAGCAGCGAGCCCTCGTACAGCGGCGGCATGAACTCCCATCCCAACTGGCGGTAGACCGGAATGGTCGTCAGCACCAGAATCAACGCCACGACCAGCGTGAGTGCCTTGTGCCGAAGCACGAAGTTGCACGCCGGCTCGTAGACACGGAAGAGCCGCTTGCTGATCGGGTGCTGCTCCTCCGGAAAGTAGCGGCCCACCGCCACCGTGTTCCACACGCCCGAGAGCCAATGGGGCCGAAACGTGTGATAATCCATCCGTGTGAACATCATGCGTAGGGCCGGGTCCAGCGTAATGGCCAGGATGGCCGCAATCGCCATCGCCAGGTTCTTCGTGTACGCTAACGGTTTGAACAACCGTCCTTCCTGGTCCTCCAGCGCGAAGACCGGCAGGAAGGCGACGGCGATCACCAGAAGCGAGAAGAACACCGAAGGCCCGACCTCCTTCAGCGCCTGGAGGCGAACTTCGTGAAAGTCGCCTTTTCGGCCTCCGGCAATCCACTCTTCCAGTCGCTTATAAGCGTTTTCCACCTCGACAATCGCGCCATCCACGAGCACGCCGATGGAAATGGCAATTCCCGTGAGCGACATGATGTTCGAGGTCAGCCCCATGAAGTAAAGCGGGATGAACACGAGCACCACGGAAACGGGAATCGTCAGGATGGGGATGATCGCCGAAGGAATGTGCCAGAGGAAAACGAGGATGACCAGGCTGACAATGATGACTTCGAGGATCAGTTCTTCTTTGAGAGTGTCGATGGACCGTTCGATCAGCGTCGAGCGGTCGTAGGTGGTGACGATCTCGACTCCCTTGGGAAGCGACGGCTTCATTTCCTCCAGCTTCTGCTTGACGCGTTCGATGACGTTCAGGGCGTTTTCGCCTGCCCGCATGATGACGATGCCGCCCACCGTGTCTCCCTCGCCGTCGAGGTCGGCGATGCCACGGCGGATATCCGGTCCCAGGGCGACGGAACCGAGGTTCTTCACGAGAATGGGCGTCCCCTGTTTGTCCGTTCCGACGACGATCTTCTCGATATCTTGGACGTTTTTCACATAGCCCCGCCCACGGACCATGTACTCCGCGCCGGTGAACTCGACCAGCCGTCCGCCCACGTCGTTGTTCCCGTCCCGAATCGCCTGGACCACGGTGGAGATCGGAATGTTGAAGGCCAGCAGCTTGGTGGGATCAATGTTGACCTGGTACTGCTTCTGAAATCCGCCGATCGAAGCGACTTCAGCCACGCCTTGCACCGACTGGATTTGGTAACGCAGGTTCCAATCCTGGAAACTCCGCAACTGGGCCAAGTCGTTCTGGCCGGTCTTGTCCACCAAAGCGTACTGATAGACCCAGCCGACGCTCGTTGCGTCCGGGCCCAATTCCGTTCGGACCCCTTCGGGCAGTCGAGGAAGGATTTTCGAGAGGTATTCAAGCGTGCGGCTGCGCGCCCAGTAAAGGTCGGTGCCGTCCTGAAAAATCACGTAGACGTAGGAGAAGCCGAAGTCCGAGAAGCCGCGAATGTCCTTGACCTTGGGCGCTCCCAGCATCGCGGTGACGATGGGATACGTGACCTGATCCTCGATGATGTCAGGGCTGCGGTCCCAGCGGGAGTAGATGATGACCTGCGTGTCCGAGAGGTCTGGAATCGCGTCCAACGGCACCTGGCGCATCCAGTGGACCGCGCCGGCGATGGCTACCAGAGTGAAGATGATCACCAGGTACTTGTTGCGGGCGCTGAACTCAATGACGCGGTCGATCATGAAGCTTTTTGGAGTGCGGCGATTCATCGCCGCTTTCTTGGGATCTTAGAGCGGGCGAACCACGTCGCCCGCACCTGACAAGCGTCTCACGGCGTTTCCAGCGTTTCACAAAGCGGCGATGAATCGCCGCACTCCAAATTGCCCCCCCTAGGGCTGCGTCTTGGAGTCGTCCATGCCGGGCATATCCGTTCCTTCGTTCCCCGAGCGGTCCGTGGCCGGCTTTTGTTGCCCTTCGTGGCCGGCATTGTCCTTGGCCGGCGTCTTGTTTCCGCCATGCTCGCCGTGGTTCATTCCCGCCATGCCGCCTCCTCCGAGCCGGATGCGGCTCTCGGAATCAACCAGGAAATTGGCCGACGTGACGATCTGTTCCCCCTCCTTGAGTCCCTCCAAAATCTGGTAGCAGTCGCCGAACTGAATCGGACTGATCTTCACCGCCACGGGCACGAAATGGTCTCCCGGCTCGACGCGATAGGCAATGTTCCGCTCACCCGTTTGCAGCACGGCTGAGGTCGGCACCAGCAGGCCGTCACCCATCGGATGCCTGATCGAAATCTGGGCGAACATCCCCGGCTTGAAGATACCTTCCTGATTGGGCAGTTCGATCCGCACCTGCACCGTCCGCGTGACCTCCTCCACGGTCGGCCGGACGAACACGACCTTCCCCGTAAACTGCCGATCCGGCAGCGAGGGGATCGTCACCGTGGCCGGCTGGCCGAGTTCGACGTGTGGAATCTCGTATTCGTAGACATTCGCCTGCACCCAAACAGTCGCAAGATCGCCGATGACGTACAGTTCCTTCTCCGGCGTAACGTACTGCCGTTCAAAGACGTTTCTCTCCAAAACCGTTCCATTGATCGGACTTTTTAGGACCAGCTCTTTGTGAGGCTGACCGGTCCGAACCAACTGGTCGATCTCGTCCGGCGGCACGTCCCAGAGTTCCAGCCGCCGCCGGGCGGCCTCCGAGAGCGGTTGTTGCCCGCCACCCAGGGTTCGCTCCGCCCGTAGCGAATTGAGCAATTCCTGCTGCGTCGAGAGGAACTGCGGGCTGTAGATCGACAGCAGCGGATCGCCCTTGTGGACCGCCTGACCGACGAAGTTGACGAACAACTTGTCGACCCAACCTTCGGTCTTGATGTTGATGCGTGCCACCCGGGTCTCGTCGGGTTGGACGATGCCCAGGGCGTTGACGCTCATCTTGAGCGGTCCTCGTTCCACGCGGCCAACGCGCACGCCAATCCGCTGCTGAAGCTCGCCGGGAATCATCACGGTGGCATGGCCCGGAACATCGGACGAGGTGTCCATCGGCTCGGTGGACGTTGAACCCTTGCCCGCTTTGTTCGTCTCCTCCGACCGTATCGCGGTAAGATTCATCCCACAGATCGGACACTTGCCAGGACCGTCCTGGCGGACCTGCGGGTGCATGGCGCAAGTCCAAGTAGTGGGATTTGCCGGCGCCACTTCCTTTGGTGAGCCGCACCCGCTTGTCCACAACACGACTCCAAACGCCATCAATGAAAGGAAAGCGGCGTAGATGGAAATGGCGCGAGTGTATCTCATCGCTGTACCTCTGGACAAAGCGGAGACGGACGGAAGAGACTCTTCCGGCCCAGACGTTGGCCGATCATGGACCATCCCCATCCTCCACCGGCTACTCCGACGCGCCGGCCTTCATAAGCCCAGCCAGACCCTTGGGAACACTCGCGGGGGCGGCCCCAGCTTGCTCGCGGCCTTCATGCGAGACATCGCCGGCCTGTTCACCCTGCCCGGCCGGCGTTGCTTGAACACTCTTCTCTGCCGGCGTTATCGCTTTCTGTTTCTCTTGTGGAGCCTGAGAGCTACAGCCGCTCATCATTGCCGTCAGTCCCAGGGCAACCACCCACGATGCGATATGATGCGACTGAACCATTTTTTGTCTCCTACTCCATAAAGGTGGATTGTCCCTAGTAACTATATGCCGTTGCTGAGTCTTGACAATTCCCTCTCAGAGCCAGAGTCTGCCACGGTTGACTATTACCCTTTCGCGGCCATACCGGCGATGCATGAACAGACCGGCCAATGTGGGTAAGCTGTACCATCCACGTCAATTGTAACGAGAGCAAGGGAGGTTCTGGATATTTGGATTTTAGCAAGACGATTCAACCAGATGACACGGCATCCTGCGACGAAGATGGCGCTTGGGCCGGAATCGCTGGTGCCGCGGCAGTTCGGGTCTTGGAGACAAGAACAAATGGTACAGATCACGCAAACCACGCGATATGCGGTGCTTGCCGTGCTGGCCATCTTGACGGGTTGCGCACTGCCGCCCGGCGGGCGCGACAGCGGGGCCGTGGCTGCCAGGCCGCCCTCGACTGTCACGGCAGCCAATCCGAGTCAACCGTCTCGTGCCGGCGTCACGGAGTCTCGACCAGGTTCTCAGGCGATCCTCGCCACTTCGCAGGTGTCCTACCAAGCCCCAGCCGAGACGGCTGCCGAGCCGCCGAGGACTACAGATGGCCCAGCCCGTCTTCCTGAAGGAATTTCTCCTGGTCCAGCAAAACCGGCCCCAACACCCGCCCAGGCCACACAGGGAACCGCCGGGCCACCTGTCGCATTTCCGCAGTCGGCCTACCGCTCGGACGATCCGTGCGACCCGTTCAGCGGCTCGATGGAATTGTCCGTGGAGCAACTGGTGGCAGAGGTGCAGGCCCGCAATCCGTCGCTTCAGGCAGCCTCGGCCGCATGGCGGGCAGCAGCGGAGCGATACCCGCAAGCGGTTTCGCTGGATGACCCGATGTTCACCTCCATGATTGGCCCCAGGGGCGTCGGCATGGACAACGGCGGCGGCTGGATGGTGGAAGCCTCGCAAAAGATTCCGTGGGCGGGCAAGCGGGCTTTACGCGGCGCCGCGGCCTCGGCCGAGGCCGACGCGATGAAGGGAGACATCGGCGACGTCCGGCTGCGGCTGTCGGAAGCGGCCAGGACGGCGTTCTACGACTATTATTTGGCTCGACGGGAGGCAGAGGTAAATGCCTCAATCCGCCGACTGGTGACGCAGTTCCGAGAGACCGCCTGGAACAAGTACCAGGTGAACCAGACGACGCAGCAAGACGTGCTCCAGGCCGACGTCGAGTTGGCTACCCTCGAAAGCCGTCGGACGGAATTGACGCGCGACGAGCAAGTGGCGATGGCGAGAATCAATACGCTGCTGCATCGTGCCCCCGATCATCCATTGCCACCACCGCCCGCCAAGACGCCGCTTCCCGATTCGCTGCCGGCGGCCGAGGCACTCCGGCAGGCCGCCGCCGAGTCGCGCCCCGATCTGTTTGCCATGCAGGCTCGCATCCGCGCCGAACAGGCGAACGTGGCTTTGGCGTGCAAGGAATACTATCCCGACTTGAGCCTAGTCGCCAAATACGACGGTTTCATGCCCGAGGAGATGCGGCCCCAAGTGGGCATGGAACTCAACGTGCCGCTACAACGTGCTCGGCGATCGGCGGCGGTGCGCGAGGCGTCGGAGCAATATCATCAACGATGTGCCGAATACGAAGACCGCTTGGATCAAGTGCGGTTTGAGGTCCAGTCGGCACGCGATCGTGCAGCCCAGAGCCAAGAGGTCATTCGTCTGTACGAGGAGAAGATTCTCCCGGCAACCCAACGAAGTGTCGAATCGGCGCTGGCTAATTACACGAGCGGGACGCTCGACTTCTTGCGACTGATCGACTCCGAGCGTCAGGTTTATGCGCAGCGAGAGATGTACTATCAGGCGATTGCCGAGTATCATCGTCGCCTGGCCGAACTCGAGCGAGCCGTGGGCGGTTCGTTGCCCGAGGCGATAGACGTCAGATGACGTTTCCGTGTGTCACGGCCGGGGACAATCCCACGGGGGCAATTCCCGGTCGTGACACGGCACGCCCGGCTGTCACGGGCCCCTTGGCTCCCCCGCGCGAAGCTGGTAAACTCGGGTGTCTCGGATCGTCGGGCCAGGTCGGCTGGATCGCGACCCGGCGATGACTGCTCAATCCACACCGACACGGTGACTCGCCATGCAGAAGCGACAGCTCTTCGCCAAGAAATCTCTCGAACTGCTCATGGAAGAAATGGCCGGCGAGCACCGGCTGCGACGGGTGCTCGGGCCGGTCGCCTTGTCTTCGTTGGGGATCGGAGCGATCATCGGCACCGGCATCTTCGTTCTCACCGGGCTGGCCGCCCGAAATTACGCCGGACCGGGTCTGATCGTCTCGTTCATCTTCGCCGGCATCGCCTGCGCGTTCGCGGCCCTTTGCTACGCCGAGTTCGCCTCGATGGCGCCCGTGGCCGGCAGCGCCTATACCTATGCCTACATCTCGCTCGGCGAACTGGTGGCCTGGATCATCGGCTGGGATCTGGTTCTCGAGTATGCCATGGCGTCGGCGACCGTGGCGGTCGGTTGGTCGAGCTACTTCATGAAGTTCCTCGGGCTGTTCAAGACGCCGGCCGGCCAGGCTCTGGTGAGCATTCCGCTCTGGCTGACGATGGACCCCTTCACCGCCTCGACGCAGCACACCGATTACATAACCTCGGGGACCCTGGTCGTGGCGTCGGCGGTCGCCGTTCCGTTGGACGACGATGGCAAGAGTCTGACCTTGCCCGCGACCCCCGAGAGCGAGATTCACCGCGTCAAGAGCGTCGACGTGACGTTCACGCCGGAGTCGATCGACGGGCTCCAACGCCTTTGGGGCGGCGACGCGGCCGCCTCGATCCAACGGATCGAGCGCGCTCTGGAGAGCAGCCTCGAGTACGATCCGCAGGTGGCCCCGGCCACGAAGCTCGAAGCGATCCACAACGACGAGCACGGCGGCTACGATGCCTTCGAGCGGACGCCGCTGGTTCTCGGCGGTCTTCATCTGACGGTCAACATGGTGGCGGTCGGAATCACCGTGCTCATTACCACGATTCTGGTGATCGGAATCCGGGAGAGCGTCAGCTTCAACGCAGTGATGGTCCTGATCAAGATCGCGGCCGTGATCTTCGTGATCGTGGCGGGCGTCGGCTACGTCGACGCGGCTCAGCGCCGCCGGCGTGATCTTCTTCGCCTATATCGGTTTCGATTCGGTTTCGACCCATGCCGAGGAGGCCCGCAATCCGAAGACCGACGTACCCATCGGGATCATCAGCTCGCTGATCGTTTGCACGGTGCTTTACGTTCTGGTGGCGGCGGTGGTGACGGGCATGGTTCCGTATCCGGAGATACCGCTGGGCGCGCCGATCTCCGGAGTCTTCGAGAAGTTCGGTTTGCAGACCGCCTCGGTGGTCATTACGATCGGGGCGCTGACCGGCATTACCAGCGTGCTGTTGGTCATGCTGCTGAGCCAGCCTCGCGTGTTGCTGGCCATGGCGCGTGACGGGCTGCTGCCCGAAGGCTTCTTCGGCGCCGTTCACGAGCGTTTCCGAACGCCGCACAAATCGACGATTGCCACCGGGGCGTTCTGCATGGTGGCCTCGTCGCTGTTCCCGCTGGAGGCGTTGGGGCACATGGTCAGCATCGGGACGCTCTTCGCCTTCGTGGTCGTGTGCGGCGCGGTGTGGATGATGCGGCGGATCAGCCCGGAGACTCCGCGACCCTTCCGAACGCCGCTGATGAACGTCGTCGCTCCGGCCGGAATCATCTTCTGCCTGACGATGATGATTTCCCTGGGCTGGCAGAACTTGCTGCGGCTACTCGTCTGGCTGGTCTTCGGTCTGACGATTTACTTCTTCT
>JAPLNP010000335.1 GCA_026401055.1 Planctomycetia bacterium | reverse complement strand
GCTACCTCCCGCGAGGTTACGACCAGGTCCATTCCGCTCGGATGATTGAGTTGCGCAATGCGTGCGTGGCGAAAGCCCATGAACTTGGCATGGGCATCGTTGCCATGAAGGTGATTGGCGCCGGGATGCTGGGCGCCTGGTCGGGGTACATTGTGCCGGGATTCGACAAGCAGCGCCTCTGGCAGCTGCCCGCCGCCGCCATTCGCCACGTGCTACAGGACCAGCGGGTTGTCGTGTTAACCATTGGCATGCGCGTGAAGGAAGAACTGGATGCCAACCTCAAGGTTCTCGCCGGCGATACCATTTACACGTTGGAAGACCGCGCGCTGCTGGCGGAGTTCTCGGCCATGCTCTATGACACCGATGCGGTCAAGAAGATGAGGATTGAGTGAGGGCCTGGTCCAGATGAATGTCGATTCTCTGTATCTGTTTATGAGAACATTGCAGAAACAAGCGTATCGTGTTCTCGTCCTGGCTGTGCTGGGCGGCGCCGCCTTGGCTGCGGCACCGGAGACGACTGAGCCACCACCCAACGCCCCTGGCACGGTCGAGTGGAATGCGGGGGAGGGGCGCCTGAGCCTCCGTTATCACGGCGGCGCGATCCTGGAGGCGACCGTCGGCGCGGAGGATGCGTCGGGACGCGCCGCGGCGGGAGTCGAGGTCAAACTCGAACCCACAGTGACCCCCGGCGAAAAGGTGGAGCAGCGGCTGAAGTTCGTTCTGGTCAAGCCGAAAACCGTCGTGTGGAAGATGGCATTCGGGGAATGAACATGAGATGGCTCATGGCTTGTTGGCTCGTGTTGCCGGCAGCCACCCTCGCGGCGGACGCGGCGCCCGATTGGCAGATGGGGCCGTTTGTGAAACTCCCCCAACCCGTCCTGTCGCCCACGCCGGATTCCAGGTTCCAATGCCCCGTCCGAGGCAGGGACATCCGGTGGGAAGAGCAGAACGTCTACAACCCGGCGGCCATCGTGCGAGAGGGCAAAGTGTATCTGCTCTACCGGGCGGACGACAAGAGCCCGGATCTCAAGTGGGGCCGCACCTGCCGCATCGGCATGGCGACGAGCGACGATGGCATCCACTTCACGCGACACCCGACGCCGGTCCTGTATCCCGACAACGACGAGTGGAAGAAGTACGAGTGGGAGGGCGGCTGCGAAGACCTCCACATCGTTGAGGGCGAGGACGGCGTCTACTATATGAACTACACGACCTGGAGCGGCAAGGGGGACACGATGTCCGTCGCCACCTCCCGCGACCTCGTTCACTGGACCAAGCACTGGCCGGCTTTTCGCAAGGCCGCGCCGGACAAGGTTCCGGGATCGCGGACCGGCGTGGTGGTTTCGCGCCGCGAGGGTGATCGCCTGATCGCCGCCAAAATCAACGGTAAGTACTGGATGTACTACACGCACCCCTGCGCCCTCGCCTGGAGCGAGAATCTCATCGACTGGACGCCGGCCGGCAAGGCGGTTTGGCCGGGGGGAGGGCGCGAGGCCGGCGCCATCGCCCTGCGGCGCGACGATGGCATCCTGCTGATGACGCAAGGGGGGCACCCTTCGCTCGGCGCCTGGGTGCTCCGCCAAGCGTTGATCGACCGCAACGACCTGAAGACTGTGCTCCGAGAGCCGAAAGAGCCGTTCCTCTGGCCGGAATACGAGTGGGAGAAGCGGGGCATGACTGGCGACACAACGGTTGCCAACGGTCTGGTCCCCTTCAAGGGCTCGTGGGTGCTTTACTACGGCGCCGCCGACCGCGCCATCGGCTCGGCCACCTTTACGCCCAGGGCGGATTCGCCGTTTTCGCTTGCGAAGCAGAGACCCGCTCAAGGCATGGACATTCCGGCGAGGTGACCGATGGAAGCTACCCCAGTTGGCCACGTGAGTACCGGGGCCCATCCGGGCGACGACTATCGGGAGGATTCCAGGTAAGGGAGCCATGCCATGACGCACAATATCTGCCGTCGCGATTTCCTGAAGATTGCCGGCGCGGTGGGCGCCGGCATCGGTTGGGCGGGCGCCGGCGTGCCCCGCCTTGGGGCCGGCGAGTTCGCCGGCGGGGCCCCCAACGCCGAGAAACTCGGCTGGCGGGTCGTCTGTTGCGCGTACACGTTCAACCAGTTCCCGTTCTACGAGGCCCTGGAGCGGACGGCCTCGCTCGGCGTGAAACTCGTCGAGGGCTTTTCCTGGCAGCCGCTGAGCAAGGAGCAATCCAAGGTCCAGACCAACGAAGCCATGCCCGCTGGCTTTGTCAAGGAAGCCAAGACGCGGCTGGCCGACACCGGCATGAGACTCGTCGGCTGCTACATGGCCGAGATGCCCAACAAGGAAGACGTCTGCCGCAAGAAGTTCGACTGGGGAAAGGAATTGGGCGTCGAGTACTTCGTCACCGAGCCGCCGCTCGATGCCTTTGACGTCCTGGCGAGACTCTGCGACGAGTACCAGATCTCGATCGCCATCCACAATCACCCCAAGCCGAGCTCGATCTACTGGAACCCCGAGACGATCGTGAAGGCCACCCAGGGCCGCACCAAGCGTATCGGCGCCTGCGCCGACACGGGGCATTGGGTTCGCTCCGGCCTCGACCCGGTCGAGTGTCTCAAGAAGCTGGAGGGGCGGCTGATCAGTTTCCACCTGAAGGACATCACCGAGTTCGGCAAGGTCGATGCCCCCGACGTCCCCTGGGGCGAGGGCAAGGGGAGCATCGAGGGGGTGCTGAAGGAAGTACGCCGGCAGCGGGCCAAGACGGTCTTCGGCATCGAGTACGAGCGTCACGGCGAAACGCGGCCCGACGTGGCGAAGTGCCTGGCCTTCATCGACAAGGTCGCCGCCCAACTGGCCGGGTGGCCCCATGGTCGGTGACCGCCGTCGGGGAGAACAGGCCATGAGGTTGACCCGAGCAGCGTTCGCGTTTGCCGGACCGGTCGCCGTGCTGCTGGGCATTGTCGGGGTCGTCCAGGCCGAAACGGTTACGTTGCCGGCGACCGCCAACGCGGGCCTGTCGTCCATCTACGAGGAAAGCGCCCGGAAGAAGCCGGACCAGCAGGACTGGAGTTGGCGCGGCCATGAGACGCTGGTCCCCCTGGCACCGCTGGACGCCGCGGAGGACAAGCCTGCCCAGACCTCTCTTACCGCCGCCCCGATGCCTGAGGCGGGACTGACCCGGGAGCAGCGCATCCAATGGTGGCGCGAGGCCAAGTTCGGCATGTTCATCCATTGGGGGCTGTATTCCATCCCCGCGGGGGTGTGGAAGGGCAAGGTCCACGCGACGGGGTATTCCGAATGGATCATGTTCGCTGAGAAGATCCCCGCCAAAGAGTATGAGTTGCTGGCGGGGAGGTTCAACCCCGTAAAATTCGATGCCAAGGCCTGGGCCGCGATCGCGAAGAAGGCCGGCATGAAATACATGGTTCTGACAACCAAGCACCACGATGGCTTCAGCATGTTCAGATCCCGATTGACGCCGTATAACGTCGCCGACGCTACGCCGTTCAAGCGGGATGTCACCCGGGAGCTATCGGATGCCTGCCGTGATTCCGGCATCCGGTTCGGATGCTACTATTCCATAGACCGGGACTGGTA
>JAPLNP010000160.1 GCA_026401055.1 Planctomycetia bacterium | reverse complement strand
TGGTCGCCGCGGGCGACGTCCACTACCACGTGCCCGAGCGCCGGCTGATGCACGACGTGTTGACGGCGATCCGCCTGGGGACGACCGTCGCCGCGGCGGGCGAACATCGATTCCCCAACGCCCGTCGGGCGCTGCAATCGCCGGAGGAGATGGCCCGGCTGTTTGCCGACGTGCCCGAGGCGGTCCGCCGCGCGGTCGAGATCGCCGACCGGTGTACGTTTTCGCTTGCCGAGTTGCGGTACGAATACCCGGAGGAGCTGGCCCCCAGCGGCGAATCGCCCAGCGAGTTCCTCGCCCGGCTCACGCGGGAGGGCGCGCGGGAGCGTTATCCCCGGGGCGTGCCCGAGCGGGTGCGGCGGCTGGTCGAACACGAGTTGGCATTGATCGCCGAGTTGCACTACGAGGCGTATTTTTTGACGGTGTGGGACCTGGTGCGTTTCGCGCGAAGCCGGGGAATTCTCTGCCAGGGCCGCGGCTCGGCGGCCAATTCGGCGGTGTGTTATTGCCTCGGCATCACGGCGGTGGACCCCAGCCGGGCGGACTTGCTCTTCGAACGGTTCGTCAGCCGCGAGCGGAACGAAGCCCCGGACATCGACGTCGATTTCGAGCACGAGCGCCGCGAGGAAGTCCTGCAATATCTCTACGAGAAATACGGCCGCGATCGCGCGGGCTTGACCGCCGAGGTGATCACTTATCGGCCCCGCTCCGCGGTGCGCGACGTGGGCAGGGCCCTGGGGCTCTCGTTGGATCGGGTCGATGCGCTGGCGAAACGCCTGGAGCACTATCGCGACGAGCCCGACCTGGCCGTGCGGTGCCGCGAGTCGGGCATCGATCCGGCGTCGACCGTCGGCCGGCAGTTGGTCGAGTTGGTCGGCCAGTTGGTCGGTTTCCCGCGGCACCTCTCACAGCACACCGGCGGCATGGTGATGACCCGCGGCCCGCTGTGCGAACTGGTGCCCATCGAAAACGCCGCCATGGCGGACCGGACCGTGATCGAGTGGAACAAGGACGATCTGGACGAGCTGAGCATTCTCAAGGTCGACTGCCTCGCCCTGGGAATGCTCACGGCGATCCGCAAGTGCTTCGAGCTGGTCGATCGCCACGAGGGCCGCCGGTTCGCGCTGGCCACCGCGCGGCCGCCTTCGGCGCCACCGTCCTCCTGGCCCAAGGCCGCCTCCAGCGCCAGGAAGACGTCATCCACGTCCTCGTGACCCGCCTCGAAAACCTCTCCCCCCGCCTCCAAGACCTCGGCGCCCAGTCGCGGGATTTCTGTTGACGGGCGGCGTCGGGGCTTTCACGACGGCGTAGACTGGTACCCGGTGCCGTGCTTGTTCGGGCTATACTGTTGGTCGCCAGAGTTGGCTCCATCGACCTACCTGGGCCGCCAATCCCACGACAGACCGGAGTAGGACGGGCTCCCGCACGTTTACCGCAAACCATTGGTCCCGTTCAACGGAACACGCATTTGCCACCGCAGATGGTCGAGTAGTCCCCTGCAAATGGATACTCTTGGCCGTCCTGACTTAGGGGACCAAGAGGATTCGTTTTCAGCTCCAGATTTCACCTTGAAATCGAACGTGTACAACGAGCGAATCGCGTAGGCCCGCGTCCACGCACTCTCCCATTTAGGATGCGAGTCAACCCATTTGGTCAAGTGATACGGGATGCACTCCTGAATCCGACGGGCGCCGTAGGTCTTGCAGAACTCTTGCAGATAGAGTTTCTGTTCATAGAAGGTCGAGCCCGCCACGTGCTTCTGGGCGAACACCAGGTACTCGTCGATGATCGACACCACGGTGTGGACGCCGCTCTCGACGGACGGGTTGGCCTCGCACTCAAGCAACAGCTTAGCCAACTCAAGCCGGGCAACTGAATCCTCTCAGAGTTTCCTCTCAGGGTCGACGTAAGTCGAGAGCGGGAGACGGGATTCGAACCCGCGACGTCCAGCTTGGGAAGCTAGCACTCTACCACTGAGTTACTCCCGCTTGTTTCTTTGACGTTACCGCATCCATCGGCTGTTTTCAAGTGGGTTGAGCGAAGTGGAGCGGAGTGGAGCGAGGGACCTGGCGACGATGGGGAATATCTTCTTCGCGAAATGCCCGCCAACCGTGATCGCTGGCGGTGAAAACTGGGAAGCTGTGGCAAATTGGGGGGATTGCGCGGAGCGGTTGACTTGCCGGGGGCCAGTTGGTAGAAGTGCCCCATTGCCTGGCGCGATGACCGGCCCGGGCAATCCGCCGGGGCGACGAGGACGTGCCGCGCGCCACCGGCCGTGGGAGTCACGCAATTCGGGGGAGTCTTTCTGATGGATCCGATCGACATCGCCATACTCGTGCTCTATTTCGCCTTCGTGACCGGCGTGGGGTTCTGGTACCAACGCCGCGCCGCGAGGGACCTGGAAAGCTACTTTCTGGGCGGCAAGAGCATGCACTGGCTCACCCTGGCCATGTCCGGGGCCGTCTCGAACTTCGACATCAGCGGAACGATGTGGATCGTCGCGCTGATTTCCCTGTTCGGCATGAGGTCCATGTGGAACCACTGGGTGTGGGGATTCCTGATGGGCGCGTTTTTCATGTCGTTCATGGGCAAGTGGGTGCGGCGCTCCGGAGTGATGACCGGAGCCGAATGGATGGTCACTCGCTTCGGCAGCGGCCCCGCCGGCACGACCGCGCGGATCTCCTACACCATCATCGCCGTCGTCACGCTGGTGGGTTTCCTTGGCTACGCCTTCCAGGGAATCGGAAAATTCACGTCCATTTTCATCGACCTTGGACTGGAAGACCCGGCGTCGTCGACACGAGTGGCCGCGCTGGGGATCTTCGGCATCGCGACGCTTTACGTGCTGCTGGGAGGGCTCTACAGCCTGGTCATCACCAACGTGATCCAGACCATCCTGCTGACGGCCGCGGCCCTGATCATTGCCGCCGTCGCCTATGTAAACGTCAGTCCGGACCAATTGGCCGAGGTGTTGCCGGCCGACTGGACCTCGCTCATGCCCGTGTGGCATTGGAGCGATCCCGCCAGCCTGCCCGAGGCGTACGCCGGCTACGAGTGGTTTGGCGCGCTGGTGCTCGTCTGGGTGGTGAAGGGGCTCTTGCTGAACCTGGGCGGGCCGGGACAGATGTACGACTTCCAGATCTTCCTGGCCGCGCGCAATCCGCGCGACGCCGCCAAAGTGGGCGCCGCCTGGAGCGGTTTCCTCCTGGTACGCTGGGCCATGACGATGGGGATCGCGCTGTTGGCCATGACGGGCATCGGCAGCGTCGAGGATCCCGAGCGGGTGATGCCCGTCGTCTTGGATCGGTTTCTTTGGCCCGGCGTTCGCGGTTTCGTGATTGCGGGCTTGTTTTCGGCGTTTTTATCGACGTACGGCGCGGTGGTCAACGCGGCGGCGTCCTACCTGGTTCGCGATCTGTGGCAGCCGTTCTTCGCCCCGGGGGCCAGCGCGAAGAACCTGGTTCGGGCAAGCTATATGGCGACCGTTGGCGTGGTTGTGGCCGGCGTCGCGCTCGGCTGGAATACCGAGTCGATACGCCAGATTTGGGACTGGATCATGATCCCGCTCGGCGGCGCGTTCGTCATTCCCAACGCCTTGCGATGGTACTGGTGGCGGCTCAACGGCTGGGGATACTCGATGGGAACGCTTTTGGGGCTCGCGGCGGGACTGATCGTTCCCTTCGTGCCGTCGCTGTCGCCGCTGTACATCTGCTTCCCGTTGGTGAGCCTGGTTTCATTGGTCGGATGCCTCGCGGGCACGTGGTTGAGCCGGCCCACGGAAGACGGCGTTCTCGTCGCGTTCTTTCGCACCGTGCGGCCGTTCGGCTTTTGGGGTCCGATTCGCGAGCGATCGGGCTTGAGCGAGGCGGAGCTGCGCGACCCGTCGGAGAGCGCGGTGATCGCGGCCGTGAACGTAACGCTTGCCGGGGCGGCGACTCTCGCGTCGTACCTGGCTCCGATGTACCTGGTGGCCCATTATCACACCGAGGCCGCGATTTCGGCCGTGATCGCCACGGGCCTGTGCGGGGTGCTCTATTTCACGTGGTACCGCACGCTGTCGCCGCAATCCAGTGACCCTTCTCAGTGAGGATGCTCTCATGACCGGACGCGAGCGTGTTTTGGCGGCGATGAACTTCCACCAACCCGACCGGGTGCCGATCGACTTCGGCGGCCACCGCTCCTCCGGCATTGCCGCGATTGCCTACGCGAAGCTCCGCCGGTGGCTCGATCTGCCCGAGCGACCGATTCGCGTATACGACCCGATCCAGCAACTCGCGGCAATCGACGACGACGTGCTGGACCGTTTTGGCGTCGACACGATCGAGTTGGGACGCGGCTTCGCCCTGGACGATCGCGACTGGGCCGATTGGCCGCTGCCCGACGGAACGCCGGCCCAGATGCCCGTCTGGGCGCTGCCCGAGCGAGAAGAGGGGCAGTGGGTCTTGCGAAGCCGCTCGGGCCGGGCGATTGCGAAGATGCCCGACGGGGCGCTCTACTTCGAGCAGTGCCACTGGCCGTTTCTGGAACACGACGATCTCGACCGAATCGCCGAAGCGGCCGACGAGATCATGTGGTCGGCCGTCGCGTCGCCGCCCGGTCCCTTGATCTCCGGGCCCGACGGCGACCGGCGGTTCGTCGAGGGCGCCAGGCGGCTCCGCCAACGGACGGATCGGGCGATCATCGGCCTGTTCGGCGGCAACCTCTTCGAGTTCGGACAGTGGTGCTACCGCATGGACCGGTTCCTCATGCTCCTGGCGGCCGAGCCGGCTCGCGCCGCGGAGTTCCTCGACCGCTGCGTCGATCGCTATCTCGCGAGCCTCGAGCGCTACCTGTCGCTGGTCGGGCCGTACATCGACGTGATCCTATTCGGCGACGATCTGGGGATGCAGAATGGGCCGCAGATTTCGCCGGCGATGTACCGCGAGCTTTTCAAGCCGCGGCACGCGAGACTCTGGCGCCGGGCGAAGGAACTCTCCGACGTCAAGGTGATGCTGCACTCCTGCGGCGGCATCGAGTCCTTGTTGCCGGACCTGATCGACGCGGGCCTCGACGCGGTCAACCCGGTGCAGATCACCTGCACCGGCATGGACGCCCGATCGCTCAAGCGGCAATTCGCGGGCAAGATCACCTTCTGGGGCGGCGGCTGCGACACGCGCGACGTCCTGGGCAGCGCCACGCCCGAGGAGGTCGCCGAGCACGTCCGTCGCCAGGTCGCCATCCTCAATCCCGGCGGCGGCTTCGTGTTCCAACAAGTCCACAACGTCCTGGCCAACGTCCCGCCGGAGAACGTCGCGGCGATGTTCGGGGCGCTGCGGTAGCAGAAACGTGAGAGGCGACTCTGTCGCCGAGAGCGGTGAGAGACGGGGGAGAGGCAAACAAGGGCTGCCGACCCCCTTTGTTCTTGCTCAGGGGAAGAGATCGCCTTCCTTCCGTTCAACTATTGGCACTTCGACCCGGATCAATGTTCCACGCTTGGGGCTGCTCTCGATGGTCAGCCGACCGCCGAGCAGTCGCACCCGTTGCCGAATGCCCTCCAAGCCGAAGTGCCCCTTCCCAACCGACTCCGGGTCGAACCCGATCCCCCAGTCCCGCACTTCCAACCGAACCTCCTGCCCCTCCTGAGCCAGGGTGACTTTCGCCTTCTTGCTCTTGCCGTGCTTGCAGGCATTGGTCAGCGCTTCCTGGACGATGCGATAAAGGGCGTTCTCCAAGATCGCCGGTAGTCGTCTGAACTGCACGTTACTATCGAAGTGGATCTTCGGGCCTCCACGTTGGCGTTGTTCGTAAACCAGATGTGAAATCGCCGTCTCAAGCCCGATTTCATCAATGACCGGCGGGCGGACTTCGCTGATCAGGCGACGTGCCTCGAAGTGGGACTGGCTTACAAGCTGCGTGGCTGCGTCGTAAGCCTTTTTCGCCTCTTCCGGCTTACTGTCCCGAAGATGATCGAATACCTGAAACTGCATCCCCGCGGAGGCAAGATACTGAGCCAGGCCGTCGTGAATATCGTAGGCGATCAACTGCCGCTCGTGGTCGCTGGCCTGGAGCATGTGCCAGAGCGTTTGTTGCTCCCGCTCCAAAGCCTCTTGGGCCAGTTTTCGTCCGGTGATGTCCCAGTTTGTACCCAGCATACGCACGGCCTTGCCCGAAGCATCGTGCTGGACTAACGCATTGGCCTTGATCCAATGCACGGACTTGTCCGGCCAGACCACACGGAACTCGGTGTCGAACTCCTTCTCCCCGCTCAAGGCCATCTGCACCTCTGCGTCCGTTCTGGGCAAGTCCTCCGGATGAACGCCCGCCCGCCAAGCTTCGTAGGCTCCGGTAAGCTCGTTGGGAGTGATGCCGTAGAGCCGGAACATGGAGTCATCCCAGACCAGCTTGCCATTCGGGATGTTCAGATCCCAGATGCCGACATGGGCCGCCGTGGTCGCCAGTGAAAGCCGCTCGGATACCTGACGGAGAGCCTCCTCGGCCTGCTTGCGTTGCGTAATATCACGGAAGATCGCCACGAAGCCCTTCGGCTTGCCCGCCGTGTCGTTGATTGCCGCAGCGGACGCTTCACCCACGAAGCGTGTCCCATCCTTCCTCGCAAAATCGTACTCAACGTCCCTCGTCACGCCTTCCTCCAGGGTTTTTCGAAGGTTGGTTAAGAACTTCTGGTGGTCTTTAGGGGCGAAGAAGTCCAGCGGATTCTTGTCCAGCAGTTCCTCGACATCCCCTGTTCCGTGCATCTGGAGTGCTTGGCGGGATGCAAATGTGACGTGGCCCGTCAAGTCACCCGTGACTACCGCATCCGGCGACATTTCAACCAATGTCCTGAACGTCTCCTCGCTCTCTCGCAACGCTTCGTTCGCAGCCGTCAACTCGGAAGTCCGTTCCTTCACCCGTTCTTCCAGTTCGTCGTGGGCCTTCTTCAACGCTTCCTCCGCCAGTTTCCGCTTGGTGATGTCCAAGACCTGGGTGATCAAGTAGTCGGGCTTGCCCTGCGCATCACGGATCAGGTTAGAGCTTACTTCACCCCAGACGACTCGACCGCTCTTGGGGAGATACCGCTTTTCGAGACGCTGGATGCGAGACCCCGAGTGTGCTGCCTGATAGATCGCCTTTGAGCTTATTTCCCGGTCATCAGGATGCGTCACGGACAAGACCGTCCTACCCACCAGTTCTTGTTCCGAGTACCCAAGGAACTCGCACCAAGCACGGTTCACCTGCAAGAACTCCCCGTTGGGTGACGCTACTATTGCGCCGACCGAGGAGTCCTGGAAGAGGCTACGAAATCTCTTTTCGCTCTCCCGCAAGTTCTCCTCGGCTTGCTTGCGTCCGGTGATATCATAGAGCACCCCCTGTACAAACGCAGGCTTTCCAGAACCATCACAAATGTTGTGGATGATCTCGCGAACCCATCGTATCTGCCCATCCTCCCGCACGATGCGGTATTCCCGTTCGGTTGAATAGCCTGGCACCGAGCGCACCTTCTCCAAGCTCTCCTGAAGCTGGGCAAAGTCATCTGGATGGATCACTTGATCCCATCGCCGCCTTCCAGAGGCAAACTCCTCGCCCGAATACCCCGTGATTGCCTCCACAGCGCCGTGGAAGAAGACCGGGATGAAATCCATGCGGCCCCGGTAGGCGATGCCCGGAAAGTCCTGCACAAACGACCGGTATCGCTCTTCGCTCTCCAGCAACATCTGGTCGGCCCGCTTGCCTTCGATCTCCAAGCCTTCAAGGGCCGCCACCCGCCGCCGCAACTCCTCGTTCTCCGCAATGAGTTGCTGCTTGGTCTTTTCCTGGTCTTTCATGACCGACCTCTCGCCTGGATGGATTACCTCGCAACTCCCCAGTGGGTATTGTACAACAGGGGACGAAAGAGTTAGGGTGAGGGCTAACCCGGATTATTCAGAATTGCGGGAATCTTTGAGCCTCCGAGCGCATCTAAGTGGTTAGTTGAAAATCACTTCGACTGCAACTCGGGGGCCCAAGATGGATTCGCAGTCTGATTTGCAGGTCAGGTTCGATTTTCTCACATCCAAGCCGATTGTGGTAGAGCCCTCGGCGGCCCAGGTTTCCAGTGACGCGGGGCTGTTGCCATTTCGGCAGTTGGACGAGCAGATCG
>JAPLNP010000212.1 GCA_026401055.1 Planctomycetia bacterium | reverse complement strand
GCGGGACGTCCAACTCTGGATCACCTGCGACGACGCGTCCAAGATCTGGGTCAACGGTCGGCTCGCCGCCGAGTTCGAGGTGTATCACGCGGGCGCGCAGTTCGACCAGTACACCGCCCGGGCGTCCTTCCGGCAGGGGCGAAACCTGATCCTCGCCAAGGTCTGTCAGGACGCCCAGACGCAGGATTGGGCCGAAGCCTGGGCGTTCCAACTCCGCGTCTGCGACCCGACCGGCGCCGCCGTGCTCTCCACCGATCGCGCGGGGCAAAAACCAGACTGACCGAGGCCGGCGTGACCACGATCAACGGAAGAATTGTGACCCCCCGGGCCGTCGTCGACGGCTCGGTGTCCTTCGACGGAAGGATCGCGGCGATCGGACCGCGCAACGACGCGGCCGACTACGATTTTGGCCCGGCGCTGGTCCTGCCCGGGTTCATCGACGTACACATGCACGGGCTGGGGTCGTTCGCCGTCTTCGAGGTCTCGGACCTCATTGAGGTCGCCCGGATGCAGTGCCGGTTCGGAACCACCGGCTTTCTGCCCGCCGCGGCGTCGCTCAGCGAGGAGCGTTACCTCGAGTTCGGCCGCAACGTCCGCCGGGCGAGCGACCTGGCCGGGCCCGGGAGCGCGGAGATCCTCGGTGCTCATTTTGAAGGGCCGTTCATCAACCCGGTGGGCAGGGCGGGCATGCTCGAAGCCTATCTCCGCCCGATCGACCTGGAGGAGTGCCGACGATACCTCGACGCGGCCGGCGGTTGCTTGAAACTGATGACGCTTTCGCCGGAATTGCCCGGCGGCGAGGACCTGATCCGGCTGCTCCGTCGTCACGGTACGGTCGTCTCGATCGGCCACAGCCGGGCAACCGAGGCCCAACTCGCCCGGGCGATCGACGCGGGGCTCAGCCAGGTGTGTCACCTGTTCAACACGTTCCAGCGCGACGGCCGCGACCCGGACTGGCCGTGGTCGCGCGGCTTGCTCGACGCCGTCCTTGCCAATGACCGGCTCGATTGCGAGGTCATCTGTGACATGGTCCACGTCCGGCCGGAGCACGTCCGGCTGGCCGCCGAGCGCGTCGGGCCCGACCGGTTCCTGGCCATCACCGACAGCCTGCCCGGGGCGGGTTTGGAGCCGGGGGAGTACGACATGGTCGACGGGCGGCGGTTTACGACGCGCGACGGCGCGGCTCGGCTTGTGGCCGACGGCACCCTCGTCGGAAGCGTCCTGACGATGAATCGGGCGATGGGGAACCTCGTCCGGCGCTGCGGCATCGACCTGGTCCGCGCGGCGAAGTTCACGTCGACCAACGCCGCCCGGACGCTCGGATTGGACGACGACGTCGGCAGCATCGCCCTCGGCCGCCGCGCGAACCTCGCGGTTCTCAACGACGACTACCAGTGCATCGCCACGTTCGTCGACGGGCGGTTGGTCTTTGAAAAGGTAGCCACATGAAACGCATCACACTTGTCTTGGCGACGTCGTTGCTGGCGGTTGGGCTGTTGGCCGGGGCCGATTGGCGGCAGTTTCGCGGCACCGACAACAACCCGGTGAGCGAAGAGCCCGCGCCCGAGCGATTCGATCTGGCCACCGGCGAGAACGTCGCCTGGAACGTGCCGCTGGTGGGCCGGGGGCCGTCGTCGCCGATCGTGGTGGGTAACCAGGTGATCGTCACCTGCTCGAGCGGCCCGCGGCAGGACCGGCTGCACGTGCTGGCGGTGGACACGGCCTCGGGCAAGCGGAACTGGCACCGCCAGTTCTGGGCGACCGGCCAGACGCTGGTCAACTCCTTCGGCGCGGTGGCCCAGCCCACGCCGGCCAGCGACGGGCGGCTGGTGTTCGCCTTCTACTCGTCGAACGACCTGGCGTGCTTCGACCTCGACGGCAACCCGCGGTGGCTCCGCGGCCTGGCGTTCGAGAATCCGACCACGCGAAACGACGCCGGCATGTCCAGCTCGCCGCTGGTCGTCGGGCCGACGGTCATCGTCCAGTTGGAGAACCAGGGGGCGTCGTTCGTCGAGGGCATCGACACCGGCTCGGGCGAGACCCGATGGCGAATCGAGCGGGACCGTTCGGGCATCTGGTCGTCGCCGACCTTGCTTCGCGGCAAAACGCCCGCCGAAGACGCCGTCCTCTTGGTCGGCCGCGATCGTCTCTCGGCCCACGACCCGCAAACCGGCAAGCAGCTTTGGCAATACGCCGCCGAGTGTCACACGATTTCCTCGCCGGTGGGCCACGACGGCCGGGCGTACTTGCCCGCCTGGGGGCTGGACGCCATCGAGTACGACGCGGCGGCGGGCCAGTCGCGGCTCCTTTGGCGCCAGCCGCGGATGGCAGCCGACAACGCCAGCCCCGTGATCGCCGGCGGCCGGGCGTACGTGATCAAGGGCGGCGGCATCCTGGTCTGCGGCGATCTGGCCGACGGCAACGTCGCGTGGCAACTGAGGCTCGCCGGACCGTTTTGGGCCACGCCCGTGGTGGCCGCCGGACGCCTCTACGCCGTCAACTACGACGGTCTGGTCCACGTCGTCGAACTGGGCGAGAAAGGCAAGCTGCTGGCGAAGTGCCAGTTCGACGCCAGAATCCTCGCCACCCCGGCCGTAGCCGACGGCGCGATCTATCTTCGCAGCGACGAGCATTTGTGTAAGATCGCGGGAAAGGCGAAAAGCGGAGAGCCGAAAGAGAATCCGTGATGGACGCGATTGAAATCCAGCCGACCGGGCCGCTTCGAGCGTCGATCCGACCGCCCGGCTCGAAGAGCATCACCAATCGGGCACTCGTCTGCGCGGCACTGGCCGAGGGAGAGTCGATGCTCACCGGCGCGCTGGACAGCGAGGACACCCGGGTGATGCTCGCCGCGCTCGGGCAACTCGGGCTCGACGTCGTCCATGACGCCGCGGTCGCCACGGTTCGCGTCGCGGGCTGCGCCGGCCGGCCCGGCGCGGTTGGGGCCGATCTCTACGTGGCCAACAGCGGGACAACCGTGCGGTTTCTGACGGCGATGGTCTCGCTCGCCCACGGCGCCTTCCGCCTCGACGGGACCGCCCGGATGCGAGAGCGACCCATCAGCCATTTCTTGAGCGGTCTTCTGATGGCCGCCCCGTGCGCCGCCGCGCCGGTCGATCTGGTGTTCTAAGGCACGCTTGTCTCGCGGCCGTACATCGAGATGACGCTCGGCGTGATGCGGGCGTTCGGCGCGGCGGTCGAGACGGAGGACCTCGGCCGCTTCTCGATTCCCGCTCCGCAACGTTACGCCGCCCGGCAATACGCCATCGAGCCCGACGCCTCGGCGGCGAGCTATTTCTTCGCCGCGGCGGCGATCACCGGCGGCCGGGTGACGGTCGAAGGGCTCTCGCGCGACAGCCTGCAAGGCGACGTCGCGTTCTGCGATTGCCTCGCGCGGATGGGCTGCGAGGTCGAGTACGACGCCGGGCGAATCACCGTCGTGGGGCGTCCGCTTCGCGGGATCGACGTGGACATGAACGCGATCAGCGACACGGTGCAGACGCTTTCGGCGGTCGCCCTGTTCGCCGACGGCCCGACGCTGATCCACAACGTCGCCCACATCCGCCACAAGGAGACCGACCGTCTGGCGGCGTTGGCCACGGAGCTTCGCAAGCTCGGCGCGGAGGTCGAGGAGGGCCCCGACCGCCTGCGGATCAGCCCGCGGGCGCTGCGGCCGGCGACGATCGACACCTACGACGACCACCGCATGGCGATGAGCCTGGCGTTGGTCGGTTTGGCGCAACCCGGCGTCGTCATCCGCAATCCGGCCTGCACGGCGAAGACGTACCCCGGTTTCTTCGACGATTTGGCCGGACTGACGCGGGAACCGTAGGACCGGCGAATCAACAACTTTCACGCTGTCGCCTTTCGCTCCGCGAAAGTGGCGTTCTTTCGCGGAGCGAAAGGCGACACTTATTTCCTCGCCGATCCTTACCTTCAGCGGGTTCGTCGACGGCCGAGCCATGCCATGACGGCCGCGCCGAGCAGCATCGCCAGGGTCGAGGGCTCCGGCACCGCGCCTCCGTTTTGCTCATCAACGCCGACGCCCCAGTGCGCGGCGAGGATGGCCGCGTCCTTGTCGTTGACCTTGCCGTCCTCGTTGAAGTCACCGTCTCCCCACAGGGCGCTGGACGTCATCATCCAGTTCGACCCGAGGATCGAAGCGTCCGTATCGTTCACCTTGCCGTCGCCATTGGCGTCGCCCGCCACCCTGGGGGCCGCCAATACTCCGATTTCGGCCGCGGTGAGCGCTCGGCTAAATACATAGACTTCGTCGAGCGCGCCGTGGAGCTGCCGAGTCATGTCGCCTTCGGTGCTGACCCGCGAGCTACCTTGCGTACCTTCATCCTCATCACCCCAGTCGTTGTAGAGTTTCGAGTCGTTCAACGCGTCCGCCGTGCCGATGAGTTTGCCATTTTCGTATACGCACATTTTTCCAGTGGTTCCGGGAGTGGATGTGGTAAAGGTCATGGCAATATGCGTCCATTGATCCCAGTAGGGGCCCGTGGTCGGATCCACTTCGGTTCTGCACTCCGCGATGTTATGCCAGTTGTAGTCTCTGAGCGTAAAACGGTACGAGTCTTCCGAGCCCGCGTTAATCAAACAGGTCGTCGCCCAAACGTTTTCAACAGGGTTATCACTGGACCATGTGTTGAAAAAGGACTGAGGTTCAGCCTCGTAGACGCTCACCTTGTACCAGGCCGCAACCGTGATAGCATTGATTGGCAGCGTGTCCCTGGGCATGTCGTCCGTCGGCAAAGTGATGTAGTTCCAATTACCATCCGGGTATGTGCCCGCCACATCTACTCCATCGTGCCAGAACATCGCGGCGTTGCCACGTGGGCCGCCGGTCGTTAGCGTCACGTTGCCGGTGATCGTGCCATCGTAGCCGTTGCCGGAGCCGTCCGTCACGGTCGTGCCGACAATCGAATTGAATCCGTAGTAAAAGACGAGGTCACCCGTAACCTGTGGCGCGGCCGACACGCTTCCCACCACCATTGCGGCAAGGGCCACTACGGACAGAATCGCAAAGCATCTCATCATGGCACGGTCTCCTTTTTCAAAAGATCGGTGAGGTGAACCACCAGGTGCGAACGCCGCACTTCTCGGAAGACGCACAGAGTAAGCCCAGTCTAGCAGGACGCCGCAACCTCTGCAACAGGATGCAAACCCGCCAATCGGATGATACTCCGGCCATTCACCCCCTTGCAGCGGGGTAATGGAGCATGTGCCGGCATCGTGGGGATTCGCCCGGGTGTGAGTCCGCTGCGGCGAGGGCGGGCAGGTTGAATGGATGTCCGGGGTCCTTCGGACGCCCAGGTTCAAGAACTCGGGCTGCCCGGTCTTACCCGAGCGCGGCGCGAAGCTGCTCGATGGCGTCGTCGTAGCCGGCGCCGAGGGCGAGGATCTCGAAGCGACGGGACGTGGGACCGGTCACGTCGATGTGGACTTCGACCCGGTCGGGCGGCAGGCAGACCTCGACGCGGTCGGCCCATTCGACCAACGTCAGGCCGTCGCCCTCGAAGTACTCGTCCGGCCCAAGCTGCTCGAAATCGTCTTCGTCGCGGACGCGGTAGGCGTCGATGTGGTAGACCGGCCGGCGGCCGTGGTACTCCTGGATCAGGACGAACGTCGGGCTCACGACGTTGCGGCGGTCGACCCCGCACGCCTCGGCGATCGCTTGCACCAGCCGCGTCTTGCCCGCCCCCAAGGTCCCGCACAATGCGACGGTCGTTCCGTTAGGCAGCGCCCGGCCAAGCGCCGCGCCCAGGGCGGCGGTGCCCGATTCGTCGGCGACGTCGTGGATGAGACGGTTCATCAGTCGAAGCGGTGTTCCCAACCCCGGGGCACGAGTTTGCTGCGGCCGTGGCGCCGGTCGGTTTGCCACAGGCCGGGCTCGGCGACGAAGCGGCCGATCACCGTAAGCGGCACGCACAGCGGCTGCTCGGCGAGCATCCGGGCGGCGTCGTCCGGCGGCACGGCCAGGATCAACTCGAAATCCTCGCCGTCGCCCAACGCATGATCCAGCGGCGTCGTGCCGTTGTCAAGCTCGTGGGCCAGCCGTCGGGCGTCGGGCGCGATGGGCACGGCGTCGAGATCGAGCACCGCGCCGCAGCGGCTCTCCTCGATCAGGTGGCCCAGGTCGATCGACAGACCGTCGCTGACGTCGATGCCGGCGTGCAACTCGTAGCGCTCGGCCAGAAGCAGCGCTTCGTTCACGCGAGGTTCGAAATCCAGATGGTGTCCCAAGATGCTGCCGCCGAACGAGCCGGTGACGACGACCTGGTCGCCGGGCCGGGCTCCGCCTCGCGGCAGGGGTCCCCGCGGGGTGACCTCGCCGATCAGGGTGACGCTCAGCACCAGCGGCCCGTCCCAACTGTTCGTGTCGCCGCCGGCAATGGCCAGCGAGAACCGCTCGGCCAGCGGCAGGAGCCCTTCGTAGAGTTCGAGCGCCAGGTCCAGCCCACCGACGCGGGGCAGAGCCAGCGCGACCACGCCGGCCAGCGGTCGGGCGGCCATCGCGGCCAGATCGCTCAGGTTGACGGCCAGGGCCTTGCGCCCCACGCGGCGCGGATCGACCCGCTCCAACTCGAAATCAACCCGATCGGTCAATAGATCGACCGTCATCACGCACTGGTCGATGCCGGCCAGGCGGAGCACGGCGGCATCGTCTCCGGGCCCGAGGCGAACCAACGGGTGTGGCGGGATTCGCTCGCGCAGGCGCGCGATGAGTTGCGATTCCATCGTTCGATGGACGACGAGGAATTCTGTGTGGCACAGCCGCCCTCGGCTGTGGGGAATTGCCGGACACAGCCGAGGGCGGCCGTGCCATATGACATTCCGATTCTACACGGCCGATGGCAACTGTGCCACATGCTAGCGTTGGACGGTCTTGATCTTCATGCCCACGGGGAGGTAGCCGTACAGGGTCTCCTCGCCGCGGAGGATGTAGAACTTCACCGGGCCGTCGCCGCCCAGGTCGGGGCGACGGAGGATGTAGCTGACGTTCTCCATCGAGATCGTCTCCCAGATGTGCATGCCGACCAGGACGTCGCCGCCGCGGATTCCCTGGTCGGCGGCGGGGCTCTCGGGCCGGACCGCCGTGACGGTCAGTCCGCCTCGGTAGCGAGTCTTGTGTTTGGCGCGGAACAGTTCGGGCGGGATGCTCTGGAGCTTCAAGCCCAAGACAGTCCAGGCGTCCAGTTCGACGTCGCCGGCGTCGGGGTTGGCGGCGGCGAGCGTGAGGTCCAGTTTCACCGGCTCGGCGTCGCGGCGCAGGGCGAGTTTGACCTTTTCACCAGGCTTGCGATCGAGCATCGCTCGCTGAAAATCCAGGGGGCGGTCCATTTCCATCTCGTCGACACCCAGCAGGACGTCGCCCGGCTTTACGCCCGCCTCGGCCGCGGGGCTGTCCTTGTCGACCGAGGCGACGACGAGCCCTTTGGCCTCGGGGTCGACTTGCCCGCCGAGCACGAGCCCGTGGCGGGCGAGCTTGACGTTTCGGGCGGCCAAGAGATCGGTGGCGACCTTGATGGCCTTGTCGACGGGGATGGCGAAACCGATGCCCTGGGCCCCGGCGCGAACCGCCACGTTGATCCCTATCATCTCCCCGTCGATGTTCAACAGCGGCCCGCCCGAGTTGCCCGGATTGATGCTCGCGTCCGTCTGGATCAGGTCCGCGTAGAACTGGGCGTCGCTGACTTGCACCGCGCGGTGCAGCGAACTGACGATTCCCCGGGTGACGGTGTGTTCGTAGCCGTAGGCGTTGCCCACGGCGATCACCGGCTCGCCGGTCATCAGGTCGGACGAGCTCCCGATCTTCAGCGCTGGCAGGTCCTTGGGCGCGTCGATCTTGATGATGGCCAGGTCGGTTTCCCCGTCGCGGGCGATGAGTCGGGCGGTGAATCGTTGCTCGTCGGCCAGCGTGACCTGGATCTCGCGCACCCCGTCGACGACGTGGAAGTTGGTGATGATGTAGCCGCGATGGTCGATCACCACACCGGTGCCCATCCCGTTGACCCGGCGCCCGATCTCACCCTGTTCGACCGGGTTGCTGTCGGCCGAGACGGTTTTCTCCCCGCGGATGTTGACCACCGAGGACCGCGCGTCCCGCACCGCCTTGACAATCGGCGTCATTCTCAGTTCGGAGGCGTCGGCCGCAGGCAGGGACGTCGCCAAGAGGGCTACGGCAAACAACCAAGCGGACGCAGTCCAGTGGCAATCCCTGGACGAACCGGTGGCACATTCGGTCATGGTGGAGGTATCGGAGCGGTTGACGGTTCTGTGGCGGGGAAAAGGTGACAGGCACCTTTTGTGCGAAGCACCCTCCGGGCCCGTAGGCAAAAGGTGCCTGTCACCTTTTCCCCGGCAGCCGGCGCGCGGGAGCATCCTGTGCACACTTCGGACACCAAGCCCTTGGGTAGATCGGCCCGAGGAAAACGACCCCTTGACCGGACGGGCTGGACCCGGAATAGACTACCTAGACTGCCATCACGCCTGCGTGTGTGATGATTGGGTGGCTACGAAGAATATGGCCTTTGGGTCGCATGAAGAGAATGCGATAGCCAGACCCAATGCATGTACCTTTTTCCGGATCACCGCCGGCTTGACGCCCACAAACGTGGCAAACGGCGACGGCGCGGTGAAAACAAGAATGCCACGTGAAGAAGTGCCGATAAGGTAGTGTGTGGCATTTAGGTAATATACAGAAGAAGGGGGATGGCAATGGCAAGCGTAAACGACGACAACCAAAACGACACGACCCGATCGGGCGGGAACGCCGCGATCCCCTTTAAGCTCGGCGGCCTGCTCGGTGGGCTGGGTGGCTTCATCGAGAAGCTCGGCGAGCTGGCCGAGGCCGGCGAAGAACTCTCCCGCTCCGGCGAGTTCAAGGACGCCAGCGGGAAGCTCCGCGGCGTCTACGGCATCAACGTCAAAACGGCGTTGGGCAAACACGGCCAGGAGGAACTCAAGGTCGAACCGTTCGGCAACGTCCGCCGCCGGAAGGAAAGCCCTCCGGGCGAAGACGTCCGCGAGCCGTTGGTCGACCTCCACGAAGAAGAGGACCACTTGCTCGTCCTGGTGGAATTGCCCGGCGTGAGCAAGGCCAACGTCCGCCTCGAGCTTGCCGGCGATCGCCTGAACCTCACGGCCGAACGGGACAAGACGACCTATCGCAAGACCATCACCTTGCCCGGCCAGTTCGCGGACGAGGACATGCACTGGGACTGCAAAAACGGCATCTTGCGGATTCGCTTTCGCCGGTAAGAATCCGCGCGGAAACGCGCGTCGCCTTTCGCTGGAGCGAAAGAACGCCGCTTTCGCGGAGCGAAAGGCGACAATGCGACAGTTGTTGATTCGCGGATCCTACGAGCCAAGATGGGCAATCTTTCTGAAGAAAAGGGGCATCGGGCATGTCGGGAACTTCCTCGGCGATCGAACAGCTTACACTGAAGGTGAGCGAGGCGGCCGGCAAGGACGTCGGTCATGGAATCGCGCGGATGGATCCGTCGGACATGAGTCGGCTCGGCGTCGACGTCGGCGAACTGGTCGAGGTCAAAGGCTCCAAGGCGACCGTCTGCAAGCTCCTGCCCACCTTCAAGGAGCATCGCGGAAAAAAGCATTTGCAGATCGACGGGATCGCGCGCCAGAACGCCGGCGTGGGCCTGGGCGAATCCGTCGTCGTCCGGCCGATCGTCGTCGAGCCGGCCGTCGAGGTCGTTCTCGATCCGCAAGGCGACGCCCCCACGGCTCGCGACCTCGAATACATCGGCAGCCTGCTGGACGGCTTGCCGGTCGTCTCGGGCGACCGCGTTCGGGCGACGCTCTTCGGCAACCGCTACGTCGACTTCCTGGTCCGCGGCACCAAGCCCGACGGACCCGCCGTCATCCGGCCCGAGAGCCTGTTGAGAGTCAATCGGACCCAGAAGCCGGTGGGCCAACCGCCGACCGCGGCGCCGGCGGTGTCGTACGAGGACATCGGCGGGCTGCGACGCCAGTTGGAGCGGGTTCGCGAGATCGTCGAGCTACCGCTGAAGTATCCCGAGGTGTTCCAACGGCTGGGCATCGACGCGCCGAAGGGCGTGCTCCTGTTGGGACCGCCGGGCTGCGGCAAGACGCTGATCGCCCGGGCGGTCGCCCACGAAACCGAGGCCAAGTTTTTTGCCGTCAACGGTCCGGAGATCATTCACAAGTTTTACGGCGAGAGCGAGGCGCACCTGCGGAAGATCTTCGACGAGGCGACGCGGCAGGCGCCGAGCATCGTGTTCCTCGACGAGATCGACGCGATCGCGCCGCGGCGCGAGCGGGTGGTGGGCGACGTGGAGAAGCGGGTGGTGGCGCAGCTCCTGGCGTTGATGGACGGGCTGTCCGAGCGGCAGCACGTCGTCGTGCT
Organism: Planctomycetia bacterium; assembly: GCA_026401055.1. Classification (GTDB taxonomy): domain Bacteria; phylum Planctomycetota; class Planctomycetia; order Pirellulales; family Thermoguttaceae; genus JAPLNP01. The sequence goes on along the minus strand of JAPLNP010000212.1, from coordinate 21,277 downwards.
GGCGGCGACGAATCTGCCCAACGCCCTGGATCCCGCGTTGCGCCGGCCCGGCCGCTTCGACCGCGAGATTTCGATTCCCATTCCCGACCAGCACGGCCGCGAGGAGATCCTGGCGATCCACAGCCGGGGGATGCCGCTGGCCGGGGACGTCGACCTTGCGCGGCAGGCGGCCATCACGCACGGTTTCGTCGGCGCCGACCTCGAGGCCCTTTGCCGCGAGGCCGGGATGAACGCGCTGCGGCGGATCCTGCCTCGCATGGATTTGTCCCAGCGCCACGTCCCCTACGAGTTGCTGGCCGACCTGGAAGTGACGGTCGGCGATTTTCAGGAGGCCCTGCGGGAAGTGGAGCCCTCGGCTATCCGCGAGGTGTTCGTCGAGGTTCCCGACGTCAAATGGGACGACGTCGGCGGAATGGAGGAAGTCAAACAGCGCCTGCGCGAAGCGGTCGAGTGGCCGATGAAGTACGCCGAGTTGTTCGACTCCGTTCACCTCGCGGCGCCCAAGGGACTGTTGCTCTCCGGGCCGCCGGGCTGCGGAAAGACGCTCATCGCCAAGGCCCTGGCCTCCGAGACCGAGGTCAATTTCATGTCGGTCAAGGGGCCCGAGTTGCTGTCGATGTACGTGGGCGAATCGGAACGCGGCCTGCGCGAGGTCTTTCACCGCGCGCGGCAGGCGGCGCCGTGCATCGTTTTCTTCGACGAGATCGACGCCCTGGCCTCGGCGCGCTCGGGCGGCGGCCGCGAGGACTCCGGCGTCGGCGGCCGGGTGCTCAGCCAGTTGCTGACCGAACTGGACGGCATCGAGGAGCTCCGGGGCGTGTTCGTCCTGGCGGCCACGAACCGTCCGGACCTGCTCGATCCGGCGCTGTTGCGTCCCGGAAGGTTCGACATGAAGTTCGAGTTGCCCCTGCCCGATCACGCCGCCCGAAAGAAGTTCTTCGAGGTCCACCTGCGACACCGCCGCGTGGCGCCGGACGTGGACGTCTCGCGGTTGGCGGACCAGACGGAGGGTTTCAGCGGGGCGGACATCGAGGGGGCGTGCCGCCGCACGATGATGGAGGCGATCGCCGCGTGCATCGAGGCCGCGCCCGACGCCCCGGACGCGAGCCAACTAGTCCTCGGCAAGGAACACCTCGAGGCCGCGATTCGCCAACTTGCTTCCCAGACGGCTCGGGTGCAACATGGGTGAGCGGCACCACTACGTGTACGCCTTGACGTGGCCCGACTGCCAGGTGCGCGAAATCGGGCCCGGCGTCGACGCCGATTTCCCGGTCGAACTGGTCCGCGGCGGACCGGTCGCCGCCGTCGTCAGCCGCGTGGACATGGACCGGCTCGACGTGCGGCGGTTTGCGGGCGAGACCGCCGAAGACATCGCGTGGTTGGGCCGGATCGCCGTCCGGCACGACGAGATCATCCGCCAAGCCGCGCGAACTTCCGCCGTGTTGCCGCTGAGAATGGGAACCGTGCTGCGGTCCGAGGACTCGCTCTTGGCCACCTTGGCGCGATGCCGGGAGACGGCCACCACGCTGCTCGGTCAGTTGGAGGGCCGGCAGGAATGGGGCGTCCGCGTCTACCAGGCAAAACACCATCTCGACGACACGGCCCACGCCGGGCCCCCGTCTCCGCATCGCGACGCGACGGACAGCCCGGGCCGGGACTATCTCCGCCGCAAGAAGGCCGATCTGTGCAAGCGTCGCGAGCTGGAGACCTGGGTCGAGCGGGAACTCCAGACGGTCCAAAGCCAACTGAGCAATCAGGCCGACCGCTGCTGCCGCGTTCGCCCGTTGTCGAGCCAACTGACCGGGCGGCCCGAGAAAATGGTGTTCCACGCCGCGTTTCTCCTGCCCGAGGCGATCAAGGACGCCTGGTTGGAGACCGTCCGGCGAGTGGACGAGTGCATTCGCGGCAAGGGGCTTCTGCTGGAAGTAACCGGCCCCTGGCCGCCGTACCATTTCTGCCCGCCGCAGGCATTGACGGATTGACCCGCCCCGGGTACCCTCGACGTCGGCGTGCAGCGGCGACGCCGCCCGGCACCGGCACTTGGCCGACGTCTGCGTGAAAAGAGATGAATCCACAGAAGTCAAAACGTCGCGCGTGGTCAGTCTGGCGTCCATTGATCCTGATTGTTCTTGTCCCGCTGTTGATCGTTCTGGTTCCGCTCATACTGGCGGCGAATCTGCTCCTGACCGTGTCGCTCCACGTGCTGGCGTGGCTCGTCTGGAATTCCCGGGGGATTGAACTGCTCTTCGTGTACTCGAACAGCCCACGCTGGCAGGAGTACATTGAGCAGAGCATCTTGCCTCGCCTGCCTTCGCGCGCCATCGTGATGAACTGGTCCGAAAGGAAGAGATGGCGGTTCAGTCTTGCCACATTTGCCTTCCGGCATTTCGGCGGCTACCGAGAGTTCAACCCGATGGCACTCATCTTCCGACCGTTTCGACGGGTGAAGACTTTCCGATTCTTCAAGCCGTTCAACGATTTCAAGCACGGCAAGCCTGACGCACTGCGCAAGATGGAGTCTGAGTTCTTTGCCGTGCTCAACAGGTCCCGTGGGCCGGATTGAGAACCGGCGGGCTTCGGTCTCGCGATGCCTCTGGACTTGCCGGGTCACGGCGCGGCGCACGGGCTACTTCTGGGCTGACTGCTGGCGGCGATAGGCCTCGTCGTAGGGGCCCAGACCGAGATCGGCCGGAACCACGTCCGCGTGGGGGCCGGGAGCGTCGGAGAACACGTCGCGCACGGCGTCGAGGTAGCCGAAGCCGTACTCGCGGTGCGGGGCGAGGTAGTGGCCCTCGCTCCACTCGTTCCAGTTGTCCAACAGCAGGAGCTTGCTGCCCAACTCGTTGGCCGGAAACGTGGCCACCAGGGCTTTGGCCTGCTGCAAAAGCTCCTTGTACTCGGCCGGCGGGATCTTCCAGATGCTCCCTTCGTCGCGCCAGCCGCTCCAGCCCTGCGAGACGGTGACGACCTCGGGCAAGATCGCCAGGTCGCGCGTCTTGGTGATCGCGTCAAGCTGCGCGGCGATGGCCTTCGCCGGCGTGGGATTGTCCTGCACGTACCAGCAATAGGCGAACGTGTAGTCCAGGCCGAGATCCTTCATGAGGCGTAGGTGCTTCGGGTCCAGCCCGCGGTACTCGCCCAGCAGATACAGCCCGTCGAAACCCGCGGCCCGACACGCCGCCCGCATCTTCTCGAAGGCGGAGCGGACGTTCTCGACGCTGCCTAGGTCCTCGACGAGGAATTCCGGCCGGTAGATGAACAACAGCGGCCGGTTGTCGATCTTCAGGTAGCCGGGGTGCCGGAAGTAGTTTTCCAGCCAGAAGGGCAGGAGGTTTTGCATCAAGTCGGCCTCGTCGGCCACTCCGGCGCGGCCGCGGTCCTGGTTCTCCCACATGATGGTGAACTTCATGCGAGCCACGTAGCGCGACTTGAACAGCGCGTCGTGGATCGCGCTGCCGAATCGCATTTTCACCGGCCCGCCCTGGCCGTCGCGATACCAGCAGTACACGAAGAACGAGACGCCGTGCTCGACGGCCCACTTCGTCTCCCAGTCGGAAATCTCCGGGTTCTCCTGCGCGTAGAACCCCAGCACGGGCGTGCGTTCGGGATGCTTGACCACCTGGTCCCACATTCGCGGCTTGTCGGCTTCCCAGAGCGGGCAGTGATGGGCGCCGATGAGAAGGGACGTCTTCACCGGTTGCGGCTCGGGGATGTAGGGCTTCCCGTCCGTCGCCGGTTCGGCGGGCACGGGCGACACGCACGCCATCGCCAAGCTCAAGGACAGGGCAATCCAACAGCCGGTCATTCGAGGCATGGTCGATCTCCCATGGGCCGGATCGCGGTCCGGCGGTGTTCGGTTGGACGACGCCTCCGGTCGCGCCGCACTCGAAGTCAGGTCGTTCGACGGCGTCGCCGGGCGTAAGACGGCGTGCGCTGCGCGGTTGGAGGGCCATCGAGCAAGTCGGACAACTGGACGGCCAGTTTGACGACAACGAGTTGGTTCAGGCTCACCCCCTCTTGATTGGCCTCGCGTTCGAGCGCAGCGTGAAGCGACCGTGGAAGCCGCACGACGAAACGGCCGCTCTTCGTCGGCGCGGCTCCGCCGACGATGCCGGTCCGCGTTATCGCCTCTTCGAGCAGGTTGCGGATCTGCCGGTACTCCTCGGACTGAACGAAAGCCGCACGTTCCTCCCGGCTCCGGAATGCGTTGGCGAGCAGCCCCTCATTCGGGTCGAACAAGGCATTGGACAGGTCGGCCCACGTCTTGGCGTCGGCCGAGAGTCTCTTGGCTGTTTGCAGTAGCTCTGATTTGCCCATAGTCCCCTCCTTCAATCAAGAGGAGGAATGAAACGGACGGCCGCGGCAGTCCGTTCCAAGTACATTGTTTCCTGGCCGAGCATCTTGCCGAACTTGGCCACCATTTCCTCCAACTCTGGAACGTCCCGTTCCGAAACCGCAATCCAGACTTGCAGCGAGTCATCCTCCTGTTTCGTCCCGTCACTCATGCGATACGCGCCCTTCACCGTGCCCGCGATGGAGTAACCACCGGCGAGCACGTAAATTTCCTCCAGCATCTCAAGAAGGACTTGCCGCGGGACCTGGGCTCCATCGTTGGTGTTCAACGGAAGCAGCAGCACGTACTTGACTTTCGGTTCTTCCATAATGATATCGTATTTAGTATCATTGTCAAGGTCGGCAATATGTCGCCGAATGCGGGTGGTTCAGAACCACCCAGTCCAGCTCGCCGGGTCGCAACCGGGCGGTCTTCGGTCTCCTATCGGATCGCGCCGGGTCCGGACCCGGCCTACTTGGGAAGGTCGGCTTTCACCGGAACCGGCGACGTGACGCGATACTCGCCGGACGGTTCTCGCGTGACGCTCGCGCGGTACGGCCAGACGACCTCGTCGCCGACGCCGTAGTCGTAAATCTCGAACCAGGAACCGGGTGGGAACTCGCCGGCGAGCTTGGCGGCCGTGGTGTCCGGGTGGAGCTTGGCGTCGAGGATGACCGCGCTGGTGCTCCGGGCGTCGAGAATGCGGTATTCGGCCGTGCCGGCGGCGTTGGTCACCCGGGCGCCGTGGTAGTAGCGATAACGCTGGAGCGTGAACGTGGTGCCGGTCTGAATCCTGCCGTCGGCCGTCCCGGTTGACTGGCCGATGCCGATCCGCGAGTCCCAGTTGAGTCGCAACTCGGCGCCGCCGGCCGCGGGCTTGGCCTCCAGCACCTTGTAGGCGATTCGCCGGTCGGGGTTGGTGATGAAGACCTCGGCGCCCACCATGGCCTCGACGTTGGGCGGCGCCGGCTCGACGGTGATCGTCTCCGTCTTGCGATCGACGCGAACGATCTTGGCCCGATACTCGGCGCTGGGGAGCGTGATGCCGAAGCGGCCCTTGGCCAGCCGCGTTCCGCCGACCAGTGAGATCGCAAGCGGGATGCCGTCTTTCTCGCGGTAGAAACCGAAGCGCCCGGCAAAGCGGATCTCGCCGTCGCCGGTTCGCTCGATCGCCGGGTCCGCCGAGAACAGGAGGGTGTCCGTGCGGTCGCCCAACTGGACTTCACATCCTCGCGCGGCGAAACCTTGCTCGTCGTCGCCCGAGAGAGCCAGCGGACGAACCGCGGAGATAGCCGGAGTGCCGGAATACGGTTCAATCAGGCTGACCACCTGGGTCCGCGCCGGGGCCTCGGCCCGGTTGTGGAGCATGATCCACTTCATCTCGTAGGGCCCACCGGCGGGCGAGCGGCCGTCGCAGACGTTCACCTCGGCGCCGTCGGCGCTGGCGGTAGTGAGCCTCAGGCGCAGTCCATCGCCGGTCTTGAGCTTCCAATCCGCCGACCACGGCGCGGAGGGCTTGCCGCGCTGGACGTTGTACAAATGAGCGAACGCGAACATCGGCCCGCTCCAGCCGTAAGTGCCTTGGACACAGCCGTGCTCCTTGAGCCATTTCGGATCGGCGTAGGGGACGTCCGGACCGGCCAGCGTGCCTCCTTCCTGCTTGACAAGGTCGATGCCGCTGGTTGTGAAATCGCCCTCCTGGCCGTGGAAAGACCACCAGTGGTCCTGCCCGCCGGAGATGCGGTAGAAGTCGACGCAATAGAAGCGGTCGGGCGCGACGTCCACGAGGGCGACCAGCCGCCGCTGCCACTCGTTGGGCGGCAACTCGTAGCCCTGGCCGGCGTCGACGCGATCGACGTAGGCCTGCGCCCGGGCCTCGAAGACCCGGACCGGCCCGGCCTCGGCGAACAGTTCGGCTCGGGCGGTCATCGAGCAGAACGGGATCTGTCGCGCGACGTTGTGGCTCGTCCAGGAGTACTCCCAGTAACCCCAGTTCCGTGGATAGCCCATGTGACCCAGAAGAATCCCCTGGAACCCCTGCAGGCCGATGTCCATGAGGTTGTCTTGGGTATGCCCCCGGGCATGGCCGTACATCATCCAGAGCGCGCGTTTGTCGTCGCCGCGCCCGTCGCGGAGAATCGCAATCCCATAGCCGTCGCTGAGCGTGCCGCGGTCGTTCCAGTCGTCGGGCCACTTGGCTGCCTCCGCCCGGATCGCATCTGGGGTGACCGGGAAATCGGGCGACGGCTTCCAGCCGGGCGTGCTGGCCAGCGCCCAGGCGAACTTCGGGTCGCGAAACAGCCGGTAGGCGTGCTCGAAGGAAGCGACGTCCGCGTCGTGCCAGGCGATCTTGGGCAGCTTCGCGTGGGCCGGCCAACTGCCGCCGTCGCCGATGTTCGGGTAGGAGCGGTCGATCGTCAGCGTGTCCATGCAGAAGTCGAAGATGTTGTGATAGCGCCGGCTCTTGGCCAACGGCGGATACCGCGTCTCGGTGTAGACCTCCGGCCGAAGCCGGCGCAGTTGCTCCATGGCGTCGACCACGGGCGTCAGGCGGACGACGTGGATGGAGTTGTAGCCGCCGGTCGACTCGGACGGCGCGCCGTCGCGGAAGTAGTCGTTGGGCACAAATACCCGCATCCGCCCCCCGCCGTCGTAGAGCCAGTCGATGAAATCGGTTCCCCGCGCGTAGTTCAGCACGATGGCCGCCCGGGCGATCGCCTCTTGTTCACCCGGCTCGTTCGTCGCGCACGCGCCGTCCATGACCCCCTGCATCCAGACGGCGAAGAGGTTCTCCTCGATGAACCGGCGGACGTCCTCGTGCGTCTTGACGTCGAAGCCCCTGCGTTGCAGCAGCGGGATGATCTCGTCGTCCTGGTCGATGACCGGAAAGATGCGGTCGTAGGCCTCGGCGTGGGTGATCAACTCTCCGGGCTGCTCGATCGGGTAGGTCGTGAATCCGCTGGACCCGAGGCAGGGCCCCTCGTCGAACCGCCCCTGCCCAAAACGCTCCACCTGCGAAACCGTGTTGCGGTGCCGGTGCTGCGTCATCGTGGCCAGGTAGGCGTACTCCTCGGCCAGCCGGCACATCGCGACCAGGGCCTTGTGCGCGTGGCGGCGGTCGCCCGTGGCGACGTAGGCGGCTGCGCAGTCGGGGGCGACCGTCATCATTCGTCGGCAGTAGAACTGGCTCAACTCGGCGAGGAAACCGTATTTCTTCCCCTCGTGAAGGCACGCCCCGCCGATCCCGTCGTCGGCAAACGCGCCGCCGGTCATGTTGCCGGCGCCGAAATCGTTCGACGGGTATTCCTCGTTGCCGACCGGGCACCGGATCTTCCATCGCCACGGGAACGTCGCGTCCATGATCCAGGGATAGTAAGCCCGATCGCGATAGATCGCCTTGCCGTGCGCCGGGCAGCCGAACTCGATGTTCGTCCAGTGCCAGCGCGGAATCGTGCTGTCCGGCTGCATCGCCCAAATCGCGTCGTCGGAATAGTCGAGCCAGCCGCCGCGGGCGTCGCCCGGGGGGGGCGTCTTCGCCTCGGCTCCGGTGGCGACGATCTGCTTCTGTTTCAACTCGGGCAACATTTGGCCCAGCGGCCAGCGCCGCGGAAGCTGCACGCCCTTGAGCTTGCGAAACGCCCGCAGGTCCTCGAAGCCCCAAATCTCGATCGGCACGATGACCTCGCCCGAGGGCAGCGCGAAACGAATTTCCACCCGGGGCGCGGCCTTCGCGGCGCGGAAGTAGAACTTGCGCGTGTCCGACGTGGCGGGCAGCGGCGTGCGATCGAAAAGCGAGACGCCTTCGGGCGCGGTCACTTCGATCTTCGGCGTCTCGATCGGCACCCGCAGGGCGATCATGAACATCCGCCCCGCGCCCACGACGTCGGGGGCGTAGAGGATCTTCGCGTCCTCCGCCGCGAGTTGCCCATGCCCCAGGAAAAACCAGCACAACGCGACGCCAAACACGGTACGCAATGCGGAGGACATGGGGGGCTGCTCCTCGCTTGAAAACGACTCGTTGGTGGGAAACACGGCGGGCGAGCCCCAGGGCCGCGGCGAGTCTGTTGCTCAGCCGGTCACCGGGGACTGTCCCGATTCTTGCGGCGCGAAGGACGACGCGATGCCAATGCGTGTTTTCGCCGCGAAAATGGGACTGTCCCCGGCGGGCCGTGAGCATGCGAAAAAAACCGAGGCGGGTTGTGCAAACGATGTCGGCGCGCCGGCAAACCGGATTGATGCGGCTCGATGCGCTAATGCCCTGACGCCCCAGTCTCGATCGACATCCAGGCTGGTACTTGGGCCGGTACTAACCCACCTCGGCGCTGCCCAGCCTATTCGACTCGCCTCGGTGCGTCAAGCGTCTGTCCCGGGGTCATTTCGACCGGCAAGCGCGAAGCGGCGTTACTCCCAGACGAGCCTTGCCCCTTTTCTGGTGGGAGCTAGCATTACAGCAGATGACGCCAATATCCCGTCGGGCTCTTGTCTGGCGGGGGAAGGTTTGTCATGCTGGGTGGTGAGGAATCCTTAACGGCTCTTATCGGGGGAATATGTTCCCCCTTATGATTCGCGGGAGAACGACCGTGGCGTGGGAATACAGCGAAAAGACGAAGCAGCTTTTCATGGATGCCGTCCAGGGGAAGCCAGGAACTCATCTAGGGGAGATTAAAGACCCCGATGGGATGGGAGAGCACGGCTCCATAGCCTGCGGCGATTCGATGCGGTTCACTTTTCGCGTCGAGCGTCATCCCACCGACCCGGCCAAGGACGTGATCACCGACGCCCGATATCTGACGTTCGGCTGCACGTCGGCCATAGCCGCCTCCGAGGCCCTGTGTGCCCTGATCGAGCGGGGGCACTATACCCCGATCGAGGCCCTGAAGATCCAAAACAAGGACATTGTCGAGTACCTCGAGGGTCTGCCCGATCAGAAGATCCATTGTTCGGTGATGGGCGCCGAGGCCCTGGAAGCGGCCGTGTTCAATTGGGCCCAGAAACGAGGTGTCGACCTGGCCGCGTTGGGCATCGACATCCACCCCGACGAGCAGAACGAGGGCCGAATCGTCTGCAAGTGCTTCTCGCTCACCGAGCCGTATTTGAAACGGAAAATCAAGGAGCTCAACCTCCGGACGATTCCGGAGATCACCAACGCGGTGAAGGCGGGCGGGGCCTGCATGTCCTGCCACCACGTGCCCGGCGGGCTGCAAGACCTCTTGGACGAGGTTTGGGGCGCCGACGCGAAACACCCGGCGCCGCTGAAGATCCTGCCCAATATCCGCATGCCCGACGACACCGAGATTCCCACGCCCGGCGACGGCAACGGCGAGGTGCTCTCGCCGTACCACTTCAGCAAGCAGGTCGAGAAGGCCCTGGACGACTACGTGCGGCCGATGCTCAAGCGAGACGGCGGCGACGTCGAGATCGTCGACATCAAGGGCACGCTGGTTTATTGTCGTTTTCAGGGCGCCTGCGCGGGCTGTGCCGGCGCGGCCCAGACGATGACCATGATGATCGAACGCCCGCTGAAGGACATGGTCGACGAGCGGATCCGGGTGATACAGGTGTGATGAAGCGGAGAGCCGAAAGCGGGTAGTGGTTCAATCGTGTGTTGCCAACTTGATAGCTATCAGACAAGCGGAGACTGTCCTATCACATTAGCGGTCAGGCGTGACCAGTCACGGTGAGGCGACCTGGCTTCCATCTATGTACAAGATTGGACTTGCCTCGCGCTGTCTATGTTGTACAATAAGTACAAGCGAGGCCACCACTCACGCCAAAGATACGGGAGAGTCCAATGTCTGCCATCGTCTTCGGAAGACTGATGAAATCTCTGCGTCAGAGAACCGGCAAGACCATGCGCGACTTCTGCCTGGAAAACGGATTCGATCCTGGCAACTACAGCCGTCTTGAGCGTGGCATATTTCCGCCACCTCAGAGGGAGGACATACTGGAGAGGTATGCGACCGCCCTTGGACTTGCTCGCGGTTCGGATGAATGGCTGGAGTTCTTTGACGTTGCGGCAGCCAGCCGCGGGGAGTTACCCCGCGACTTATCCAGTGACGAGAGGCTACTCGAAAAGCTGCCGGTGCTTTTCAGAACACTACGGGGGTCTCAGGTTCCTCCGGAGAAACTAGATGACCTGATTGAGAAAATACGCAGAGCGTGGTCGTGACGATCAAAGCACCTTACCTGCCTTACGACAAGCTGCGCGAAGTGGCGGAAGCGTTCTTCGATCAGCACCACCCCTCTAGAGCTATACCCGTCCCCATCGCGGCCATCGTTGAATTTGGCTTTCAGATGGACATTGCCCCGATTCCGGGGTTGCATGACTCCCTTGAAATCGACTCGTCGCTCAGCAACGACCTCGCAACCATCTACGTTGACGAGTTCGTTTTCAAGAAGCGGTTAGCGCGGTACCACTTTAGTCTTGCACACGAACTGTCCCACAAGCTAATCCACCCCACTCTCTTTCGAGATCAACTTTCCTTCGCAACTCTCGCTGAATGGAAAGTGGTCATGAACTCTATCCCGCCGAGGGAATATGGGTTTATCGAGTGGCAGGCGTACTGCCTTGCTGGGCTGATACTTGTGCCATCGAGCCGCCTTGGCACCGCCTACGCGAAGGCTGAGGAGTCTGCCGCCGCGGCAGGAATTTCCTTGCGGGACCTTGATGCAGAAAGCGCAAGGGTAATTTGTTCGGCCGTCGGGGAGGATTTTCAGGTGTCGGCTGACGTAGTTCGGAAGAGGTTGCACTACGACGACATTTGCCATTGGTGATTCGGCGAATCTGGCCCAGGCGTCAGCAACACACTATTGAACCACTGCCCGAAGGCGGAAAGCGCGGTTCCGCCGCGTCGCTATCCCCCCGGCCCCTGGACCCTGTCATGTCCCTGGTTTACGCCGACAACAACGCCACGACGCGGGTCGCGCCGGAAGTGTTCGACGCGATGGCGCCGTTCTTCAAGGAAGAGTACTTCAACCCCAGTTCGATGTACGATCCGGCCCGGGAGGTCGCCCATGCCGTGGCCAAGGCGCGGCGCGACGTCGCCCAGCATCTCGGCGGGATCGACGCGAAACAGATCCTTTTCACGTCCTGCGCGACCGAGAGCAACAACACGGCGATCTTCGGCGCGGTTCGCGCCAATCCCCGTCGCCGCCACGTCATCACCACCGCCGTCGAGCACCCGGCCGTGCTCGGCGTGTGCAAAGACCTCCAGCGCGAGGGCCTCGACGTCACGTTTCTTCCGGTCGACGCCGAGGGGAATCTCGACGTTGGCCGGTTCATTCGGGCGTTGCGGCCCGACACGCTGCTCGTGACGATCATGCACGCCAACAACGAGACCGGCGTCGTCTTTCCCGTCGCCGAACTCGCCCGAATCACCAAGGAGACGGATCCCGCGATCGTGTTCCACACCGACGCGACGCAGTCGATGGGCAAGATCCCGATCGACCTGGCCGGCCAGTACAGTCACGTCGACATGCTGTCTTTCTCTGGCCACAAGCTGCACGCTCCCAAGGGCGTCGGGGCGATGTTCCTTCGCCGCGGAACGCCCTGCCGGCCTTTCATGATCGGCGGGCACCAAGAGGAAGGCCGCCGCGCCGGGACCGAAAACGTGCCGTACATCGTGGGACTCGCCCGGGCCGTGACCCTGGCGGCCGAGACCCACGACGAGGACATGGTCCGGATCGGGCGGATGCGCGACCGCCTCGAAGGTTCGTTGCTCGAGAAGATTTCCCATCTCCAGATCAACGGCGGCGGTTCGCCGCGGCTGCCGAATACGTCGAACCTCTCGTGCCACTACATCGAAGGCGAGGGGATGCTGTTCGAGCTCAGCGCGGCGGGCATCTGCGCGTCGAGCGGTTCGGCATGTACGTCGGGCTCGCTCGAACCGTCGCACGTGCTGCTGGCGATGAATGTTCCGTTCACGGCGGTTCACGGCTCGATCCGCTTCAGCCTCAGCCGCTACAACACCGAAGAGGACGTCGACCGGATCGTCGAGGTCTTTCCCCGGGTCGTGGCCAACCTGCGCAACATGTCGCCCTACTGGGACCAGGCGAAGAACCGTCCCCGGGACGACGCGGACAAGGCGGCCGCGCCGAGACCAGCATGATCGACCGCAACGAGTCATCGCCGATCGTGTTGCCCCGGGCCGCGCTGGCCCTGCTCTGGCTCGCCTGGGCGGTTCTGCTGCCGGTCAATTTCACGGCGGAGTTCGCGCTGGGCTACCCGAGCTTCGCCCCGTGGTTCTATTCCTCGGCCGTCCTCGCCGCGACCGCCTGGTTGACGTGGGCTTGCGCGCGACGGCAGCCGGCGGGGCGCTTCGCGGCGCTGGTGGCCTCGGGCATGACGCTCGGGTTCCTGGCCGACCTCTATGGCTCGCACCCCTGGCCGGTGCGGGTTGCCGAGCCCTTGATGGTTATTATTCCGCTTTTTGGCCTGGGGCACGTCGCTTACATCGCCGGCGGGATCGACGTGCTACGGCGGCTCGGGCTGCCATCGCGGCCGGGCTGGCTTCGGACGCTGGCCGCGGCGATCGCCTTCTGGACGATCCTCGGCGTGGTGCTCTGGCTGCTGTTGGTGTATCCCTCCGACGATCACGTCGCCGCCCGGTGGCCATGCCTGGCGTACAGCGTGCTCCTGGCGACCACGACGGGCCTATTGACCGCTCTGGCCGTGCTCGATCGGCGGTTCGTTCCGATGGCCGTCGGCGCGATCCTGTTCTTGGCCAGCGACGGCTTCCTGGCCGTCCGGCTGTTTCAGGACAACGTCTACCGCCTCGGCGACGCCTGCTGGATCACCTACGGCATCGGCCAAATGCTGATCGTCTTTGGCGCCGCGTGCGTGGTGGCTCGAATGGCCGCGCCGCAGCCGCACGATTGAGCGGCGGGGTCCGCGCGGGTCCGTGGCGAATCTCGCGTTGTACCGCTCACCGGGCCAATATCTCGCACGCCCCTTTTTGATGTACAATGGGAAGGACACCGCGAGGGGGACAGTCCCATTTTCGCGGCGAAAACGTGGGTTGGCGGCGTAATGTTCTTCTCGCCGCGAAAATTGGGACAGTCCCCCGCGAATGGTCCCGGCCCGGCTTTGGTTCATGGCGATGGCGGAAACTCATTACACCATCTTGGGCGTGCGAACCGATGCCTCCGGCGTCCAGATCGAGGAGGCGTACCGTGAGCAGGTCCGCAAGTACCATCCCGACTTGAACCCCAACGACGAGCGGGCGCGGCAGCGATTTCAGGAGATCCAGGCCGCGTTCGACGTCCTTCACGCCCCCGAGCGGCGCGAGATGTACGACCTGTCGCTCTCGCCGGCCGCCTTCGAGCGGACCGGACCGAGCGAGGACGACGCGGTAACCGTCGATCTGTTTGAGCAGGGCGACCTGGATTCGTTGCGGTTCCTCCGTCGCACGCCGGGCACGGCCCTGGTGCCCTATCGCCGCCGGAGCCGGTTGATGTCGCTGGTCGAATGGCTCAGAGACTCGGACTTCCTTCTGCCGTTGGTTCTGGTGCTGCCTTTCGTGGTGATCCAGGTGGTGTGGATGATCGCTCAGATCGTGGGGACCCTGCTCGGCTGAATGCCGTGGGGTGGCACGCCCTGAAAGGGCGTGGCCCAATCGCCCCGAGGCCGCCACGCCCTTCGCCCGGGGCTCAGGGACGTGGCACCCGGCGAATCCAGACTCTAGCCAAGCCTTATCTCAAACTCGCAGCTATCTGCCCCCTGTAGGATTGACTGCTTGAGCGTCACCTCCACGGGCTTGTCGAAAGCGGCTTCAAACAGGGATTGATACCATCCCGTCGAGCAATGGCAGTAGGTATCCGTGGGAAACGGCTCCTTCGTCTGCTTCACCCGTCCGCAGTAACACCGGTCGTAGCCGCCCAGGATCGTATTCTTGTTCTTCAGCGTCAGCCTTCCACCGCCGATGCCTGCTCCATTCAGCTTGGCGAGCAGTTCCTCGACCGAGTGCGATTCTTCCATGAATTGCTTCGCCCGTTTCCGTTGCGCGGGACCGCAGCATTTCGCGCCGCAAGCCCGCATCACCTTTATCGCGGTGGCTTTGCCCACCTCCTTCTCAAGACGCCCCACGGCGCTCGTGATCCACTGGGCTTTCCGTGCGTAGTTCGACGTCTCATCAAATTGTTCGGGCTTGACGATGACTTTCTTCGATACTGCCGCACTTGTTTCGGCGTCGATGCATCGCTTGAACCGAGTCATCCAGCCGCCGAGTTTCCGAGCCTTTGCCATTTTGCCTGTCCCTTCCATCACTCCAGCCGAAGGGGGGCACATCATCGTTAGCCGCCCGGCCTGCCCGGCGCGGTCGGCGGTCCGCCATTCTGCGCCGCGCAGGCGCGGCGGCTAACGTCTTGCGACAACTACTTCAGACCGCGCCGGGTGCCACTGGCTTTGCCAGTCCGTCCACTCGGAAGTGCGACCGTTTCTACGACGCTGGCCCGCGGAGTTGGGGTGACGACGAGCACTGGCGGAGCCAGCGGCACCCGCGCGAGATTCTTATGAGTTCGTCAGCAGTTCATGAGCCGTCGCTTTCATGGCCAAAATCAGTCGTTGCTGACATTCCAGCATCGTTGTGCAGTGTTGTTTTGTTTGCTCCGAATGTTCGTCCGACATCCGAAGCCACGTGTCCAACGGAATCGGCAATTCAGAATTCGGGCCGAGCCGTGATAGACAGGCAATTGCCCATAAGTAGTACGTTCGCAGTGAATTCACGTAATCCGCTACAGGAGTTTCCAAGTGGCGGAAATAGAGAATCGGTAATGTCTGAAGTCGTCCGCATTCAGTGAGAGGCGATGCCTGCAAATCTCGAATTGTGGTGGCCTGAGATATACGTACCCACCAATTGCGAGCCTGTTCCAACGCTATCATCATCTCGTCGAGTTTCGCGAGCAATGTTCCCTTTTTTCGTCGCCTGCGGTCGAGCCATGCCGCAAACATGGAAGTGGCTTGCGACACAATTACTCCGGAAAGCACGCTGCCCGCGGCGATGATCGCATTCCAATGATCGGGTGACGGTTCAGCCATGTGTATTCCCAGTTTTGCAGAACTTGTTCTTAGACTGCTCAGCCTATCACCTGCCGATGCAACACCGCCAAGCTCAGCGACTGGGCGAAGCCCCGTTCGCTGGAGCGCTTTGTTGGCCGCCGAACACGTTTGGAGTAACCTCATAACCAGCCGCGGCGAGTTCTTTCGCAAGTTCTGCTTTCCAAGTGCCCGCGTTGTCCATAGTGATGTATACGACTCCGCTAATGTCATTTGGCGCCTCTACATCACCCTTCACAAGGGCAACGACCCGCGATCTTCCCAGTTTACCTATCAAGTACCCATGCTCAAACACCACGTTCTGTCGCGCACGCCACTTGAACGTGAGGGTGTTTCGCTTCGCTCCCATGTCGCATTCCGTGTAGAGGACTATCGCAAAACCCACATTCGAATAGTGGTCGATTTTCTCAATGATCGTCCGGCCTTGACTGGCTTGAAGGTGGAGTATGATGGGTTGTTTCCCGAGTTCTTCAACATACGCCTTTGCATCGTTTTTCGCGTGCTCGTCGTGGCCATGGACGATGAATACCTGTTCTTTGTTGAATCGTGCTCCATCTGCAACCGGCATATTGTCCGGGGCATCGCCGCCTTGTATCACCTGGACGGCAGGAGCGATGGTATCTTCGCGAGCAGCTTGTCTTTCAGACAAGGTCTGTAGAAGGTCTACATCTTTAATTGCCCAGTGATGTCGGTGAAACTCGAAGCTATCGATTTCTAAATCTAGTGCTAATGCTTGAATTACTCCGCCGTTAATTCTCTCAAGCCCGGATATTGGCGAAATACTGACGCGGTAAGATCTGCCAACCCCTTGGATATTCTCAATCTTTACGACACATGCCTCTGAATCAATGCCTTCTCTCATCAGAAGAGCCGGATACTGTCTTAGCTCCTTGACTGCTTGTGGCGTGAGCTCTCTGTATCGCGTTTGATTCTCGGAGGCGGTGTATTCCAGATACCGGGACTTATCTACATCGACTGGGCCCTTCAGATCATCTGGCCCTCCATAACCAACTATCAAATGGTACATTAGCATGCCCCTAATCTACTACAGCCAACCTGTTCTTAGACCGACCAGTTTATCACCTGTAAACTGCAGCAGTCCAGCCTAAACCCATGCGGCCGATTGTCGTTAGTGGAATTTGAGGAGGTATTTGTGCGATTGTCATGCCCTTTTCGGCGCGATGGGCTGTTTCAGCCTGGCGCGCAGCGGGCTGGGAAGGCGGGCCATCGGCGCTCACTCCGGACGCCCCGACTGCCGCAGTTCAAAACGTGGGTGTAAGTCATGGGCGTTGTGCCCACCCAAACGGGCCATTGTCCAGCGATTCTAGCGGCCTTGTGCGGGGGCCGTCAAGTACCCGGCAAAGACGGAGAGGGTCGCACATGGGGAAGTGGAAAGCCGGCTGTCACGCCGGGGCGAGTGTTGGACGGTTTTGTTCCGCGCCGCGTGGCGCGATTTTCGCCCCGAAGGGGCGTGGTTCTCCCGACTCGAGGCAACGCCCTCGTTGTTACACACAAATCGTTTGCATAGGTGCCTTTTCTCTAGCCCAGGCGTTTACGCCTGCGGTGACGGAGCCTTTTTTGTCTCTTAGCCCCCTTCAGGGGGCGATGCGCGTTGCACCGAGCGCGAATCCACGCCGAAGAACGAATCGTCGCCCCCTGAAGGGGGCTTCCGGAAAAAAACGAATCGTGATGGCCTTCCCTCCCCAGGCGTAAACGCCTGGGCTAGACAAAAGAGACAGGAGGGCCTTCGGCCCGGACCGCGAACAAAGACGAACAACTCAGATTGCCAAGCGTGCAACTACCGAGGTCCGACTTAACCTGCGTCGGCGGCGCACCCCGACACACATGACGTGCTTGCAGCCCGCGTTCCCATGGGTCAGAATGGCAGGGCTTCACGGCGGCACGAAGCGGCGGCCTTCGGGGGACTTGGCGGAGGAGAGTGAGGACACGTTCATGTTTTCGGCCGACGCCTCCTCACAAAACACGTGTCCCCGCCGAAAAATGAACCAGTCCCCAACCCTCCCGGCACTGGCTGACAAGCGGCCAGCCGCACCCGGCATCCCCTGGGCCGCGATCGAAGCGTGCTGGGTCAGTCTCGCCGCCGACAGCCGTCGGGAGCGGCCCGACCGGTCCGACGAGGATCACGCCGGCGCCGCAAGAAGAGCCCTCCAAACGGCCGCGTTCCTCCATCTGGGGCGGCAACGCGGACTCCTGCCCGCCGATTCGCCGCGGCGCTCGATCGCGCTTGCACGACGGCGCCTCGGTCCCGCTCTGTTGCCGAGCGACGCCGACGCGCTCGACGACGAGGCGTTGGCCCGAGCTACCGCCTCGCTATCCGGGCTCGGCGGCGCGCCCGACGTGCTCGGGCGCGTCCACCAGGGGCTCGTCGGACGGCGGCTCATCCGATCGGGCGACGGGTGGCGAGCCGAGGGCCACCCCGGCGCCCGCCGCGCCGGCGGCGTCTACTACACGCCCGACTGCGTCACCCAATACATGGTCGAACAGGTTTTGGGCCGGCCATGCGACGGTTCTTTTCGCCCCGAGATCCCGTCGCTCGACCGCCTGCCGAAGATCGTGGACCCGGCATGCGGCTGTGGCGCGTTTCTGCTGGCCGCGTATCGACGGCTGCTGGCGGACACCCATGCCACGCACCTCGACGGACGGCGGGCCGTGCTCCGTCGGATCCACGGCGTCGATCTCGACCCCGAGGCGGTCCTGATCGCCCGGCGGTCGCTCTGGTTGGAAATGATGGACACGGAAGAGGAAACACCGCCGAGGGCGGCGGTGCCACAAGGAGCCGAGTTTCTGGCCGAGACGATCCGATCGGGCGACGCCATTGCCGGGCCGATCCTGGACGCCGACACCGGCACGTTCGACGTCGTGCTGGGCAACCCGCCCTATCGCCGCGAACTCGGCACCAAGGAGTTGCTCGCGCGGATCGCCGAGACCGAGTTCGGTCGCCGCTGGCGCAGCCCGAGGATGGACCTCTGGTACTACTTCGTCCACAGGGGGCTCGATCTGTTGGCCCCCGGCGGCACGCTGGCGTTCATTGTCAACTCGTACTGGACCGCCGGCCACGGCGCCGAAAAGCTCGCCGGCCAGCTTCGCCGGGAAACGCGGATCGACGAGATATTCGACCTCGATCGGCTCGATGTCTTCCCCGGCGTCTCCGGCCGGCACATGATCCTCCGCGTGACCAAGGGCGGCGGGCCGGGGCCAACGACGATCAAACGCGCGGCGGCCCCCGGGGCGGCCGACGTCGCGTCGCTGCTGGGCGGCGCGGTGCCGCTGGTGATCTTCCAAAAGACCCCCGAGCAACTCTTTCGCGACGGCCGCATCGACCTGGAGCCGCCCGACGACCGGCTGCTGGGCGAACTCGCCCGGGCGACGCCGCTGGGCCGGCTGGGCCGCGTTCGCCAGGGCATCGCCGAGAATCCGGCCACGATCAACCGGCGGACGAATCGGCTCTACGGCGAGCGCTGGAGGATCGGCGAGGGCGTGTTCTCCCTGACGCCCGACCAGGCGGCGGCACTGGAGTTGTCCGACGAGGAGCGGGCGCTGTTGCGGCCGTATCACGACCTGTGCGACTTGGGCCGCTATCGCATTGCGGAGGTGCCGTCCCGCGTGCTGATCTACTCGACGGCCCGGACTTGCCCGGACATCGATGCCTGTCCCGCGTTGCGAGCGCACCTTGCGCGATTCCGCCCGATCATGGACTCTCGGCGCGAGACCCGGCGGGGCGCGCGGGGGTGGTGGCAGCTTCACTGGCCGCGCGAGGCGTCGCTCTGGCCGTCGCCGAAGATCATCTCCGTGCAGATGGCGCGGCGTCCGGCATTCGCCGCGTCGCCGGCTCCGTGCCATGTGCCGTTTAGCACAAACGTTTTCGTGCCGGACGAGGATCGCCGCGAGCACCTTTACTATTTCGCGGCGGTGCTCAACAGTCGCCTGTTGTGGGCGTGGTATCGGCATCACGCGAAGCGTCGCGGGATCGGCTTGGAGATCAACGGTCGCGTGTTGGCGGCAACGCCGATCCGCGAGATCGATTTCTCCGACTCGGCCGACCGCCGCCGTCACGACCGGCTCGTCGAGCTGGTCGGCGACATGATGAAGCGGCCCGACGACGAGATCGACCGGCAGATCGATGCGGTGGTCTGCGATCTGTACGGCGTGTTTTTTTCATCGGCGGGAAGTGCTACAATGGAGTTGCCGTGATCGACTCCGCCGACGCGGTTGGCGGTCCGTTGACGCCACGTCCCCAACCCTATGTATACCCCCCATAAAGGTGTCACCATGAGAACGCTGCTGGCAATCGGTTTCTTGGTGGCCTTCGGCCTGGCGGAGAATGTCCAAGCGCAGTTGTTTGGCGCCACGGCGCGTCAAGGGCTGGCCGCGCGTCGGGCAACTGCCGCGGGGGGCCAAGTCGGCTCAATCCGCGGCAACGAGCGGTTCCTGCGCGGCAACCGCCAGGCCGCGGATTTTGTGGGCACGAACACCCGCGACCAGCGCGACTTCATCGGGGCGGCGGGGAGCGTGGCCGGGCAGGTCCGGGCGGCGACCGAGGGGCTTCGCGTCGAGACCACCGCCGAGGCAAACGAGGTCGTCCGGTCCGCCACCCAGGTCCGCGCGGCGATCTACGATCCGCGGCTTCGGGTGGGATTCGATTTCAGCCCCCCGTCGCCGGAGGCCATGGCGTCGCGACTTGTGGATCGCCTGGCGGAGTCACCCAGGCTGGGACTGACTGGCCCGGTGTCGGTGTCGGTTGAGGGCCAGACGGTGACGCTTCGGGGAGCGGTTGCGTCGGAACACGACCGAACATTGGCCGGTCTCTTGTTGCTCTTGGAGCCCGGAGTCTCCGAGGTGCGGAATAACCTGACGGTTCGGCCGCCGGCAGTCGCGCCAGCGTCTGGGGCGGCGTCTGAGCCGTCTGGGGATAGGTCTGGGCCGCCTGGGGATACGGGTAGGTGACCTGCGTTTGCCAACCGGTCGGCGCCGCAGTTGTTGTCGCGTTCACGGACGCCTCGGCCGCGCTGGCGGCTCCCGACTGGCCGAAGCTGGGCGGCACGTCGATCGTCTCGACCTTCATCCCCATGGGGCTGGGCCCGCCAGGGGCAACCACCGTGTGAGATGCCTGCTGGACGCCGCCGAGCGCCGGGCCGGGCACGGTCGCCGCGCCGGCGACCGCCGTCTCCGTCTGGCCCGGCAAGGTCTTCCGCGAGGCGTCGGACATGACCACCTGACCGGTGGTCGCCTCGAAGCGGACGATCAGATTCAGTTGGCGCTCCGGACCGCCGACCTTGTCCCACGGCAGGTAGAAACTGTACGAGTGGCCCAAATCGGACTTGCTGTGGTGCAGGGGCAGTTGTTCGGCGAGGAAGACGAACTTCTTTTCGGGCACGGTGTTCTTGGGATCCTCGCCGTTGTCCTGAAACACGTAAACACTGAGCGTGCCGTCGACGAGGACCGGGTCCTTCTCGCTCTTCGCGTAGAACATGATCCGTCCGCCGAACCCGCGGTCGCTGGGCTCGCCGAGTTTGTGGCGCATGGCGTCGGTCCACATGCAGACCATGCGATTGGGGATCCGGGGCTTCTCTTCTATGCCGAGCCACGTGAAGTCGTCGGCGAGATCGAGCTTCGCGCAGCCGGCGCACACGGCGAGCCAGACCAACATCGCGACGCGACAAGCCGACAAGATCGTTGGGCGGAGCATGGGGTCAGGGGGCCAGGGGTCAGGGGTCAGGGGCCAGGTCGCGGCACAAACGCCCGCCGACTGCGTCGGCGGGGTCAGGGATTACGGATATTTCGGATACTGCGGCAAACCGGTGGGGATCGATTGGGCCTGATAGACTGGTACTGGGGCCAGATTGCTCAAGCCCGGTTGTACGTATGCGGCC
>JAPLNP010000483.1 GCA_026401055.1 Planctomycetia bacterium | reverse complement strand
TGAGCCCGAGGCGATCGAGAGCCCGTTGGGCATCCGGCCGTTCCAGGCGTATCAGTTCGTCACCACGCCGTTTTCGATCCGGCTGGCGGCGTCGCCGGTGGCAGCCAAGACGACGGCCCAACTCCAAACCGTGTTGAAAATCGCCGAGCACGAGCGGAATCTGGAAAGCCGGGTGCGGCTGATGGTCGAAGACCGGCCGATCTACCGCGCCGAGATCCTGCTGCCCGAAGGGTTCAACCCGGATGAGGTCTCGGCTCCCGGCGTGTTCCATTGGGCGATCACCGCGCCGGCGGCCGACGCCAAGGACCCGCGGCGGCTCTTGACCGTCTACTTTGGCGGCGGCCAGCAGGGCGAGGTGGCGATCCTGCTCCGTGGCAAGCTGGCCCGGGCGAAGACAGACGAGCCGCTGACGTTGCCGCGGCTGGCGGTCGTCGGCGCGCGGAATCAGGAAGGCGACGTCGCCGTCCAGGCCGATCCGGCCATCCGCGTCGAAGCGTCCGATCTGAAGGACTGCGAAACGGTGCTCTTGGACCGGCTGCACGGCTGGCTGCAACCCGAGCAGCGCGGGCTGACGCGGCTGGCGCTGCACCATCGCGGGCCGGACTACTCGGGCCGGCTGAGCTTCTCGCGACGCGCGGCCGACGTCGCGTGTACGACAATCACCAACGTCCGCGTCACCGATCGCGCGGTCGAGGAAACGCTCTTATTGGACTTCACGATCCGCGAGGCCGGGATTCGCCGGCTGTCGCTGCTGGTGCCAAGCTGGATGTCCGGCTGCCGGGTGAACGTCCCCATGCTTCGCCAGTGGAAGATCGAGCCGGTCGGCAAGGAGGAAGGCTCGCCGCTTAGGATCACGATCGACCTGCAAGACGAGGTGATGGACCAGCTTCGCGTGCTGGTCCAGAATGACCGCCTGCTGACGCCCGAGGCCCAGCGGGCGCCGATCCCCGTGATCGAGACCGGCGAGACCACGCGGCGATTCGTCGCCCTGGAAAGCGCGGGCCGGGACGAAGTCGTGGTCGACGAGAAGACGCTCGTCGGCATGGAGCTACTCAACCGCAAACGCGGCGAGTGGCAGATGCTGCGGAACATCCTCGGCGACGGCATCACCCAGACGTACCTCGTCGGGCCGGGCGAAACGCAGCCGCGATTGGAGTTCCGGACGCGCGAGCGCGAGGCCGTCGAGACCGCCGGGGCGAAAATCGGACTGGCCAAGACTGACTTGATGGTCGACGCCAACGGGGCGTACCGCGGCCGGGTCGAGTACCGGCTGGACAATCGCATCGAGCAGTTCCTCCAGATCGAACTGCCGCACGAAGCCCGGCTCTGGACCGCCCAGGTCGCCGGCGAGCCCGTCAAACCCATCAAAGACCCCGACGCCGCCGACGAACGCCACCTGCTCGTGCCGCTGGTGAAGACCGCGCCGGGCGATCTGGACTACGCGGTCGTGCTCGTCTATGGCGGAAAACTCGCGGCCCCGGGCAGCCTGGGCGCGACGTCCGACTTTCCCCTGGTCACCACCGTCAAGCTCACGCCCGAGCAAAGCCAGGTGCGGCTCTACCTGCCCCGGACGCATCGGTGGTTCGACTTTGGCGGCAAGATGCGCCGGGTCCACCAGGAGAGCGAACTGGCGGCCGAGGAAGTCGCCTACAACACGAAGGTGGCCGGCAAGCTGCTGGAGACGATGCGTCGCGACAGCGGCTTCGCCCAGGTCCGCGCGGCGCACAACCTGGGAGAATTGCAGTCGCGGATGGCTGCGTCGCAAGGCCAATTGCAGGGCGTCCAGCGCGGCGAACAGCTCGAGCAGGAACTCGTGACCAACGCCGAGGTGCTCGGCGAGGCCCAGCGGGAAGCCCAACAGATCGCCGGCAAGCCGGACGTGGCCGCCCAACAGGACAACCGTGGCCGGCTCATGAACCTCTACGCGGATCAGAAGACCGCCCGGGCACGCAATCAGGTCAAGGAGGCGGGCTCAAACTTCATGACGGTCCCGCCACCGCCCCAGCCGGAGCCCGCGCCCGGCCAAGGCAAGTTCGATCAGGGCAAGTTCGACCAGAGTTGGTTCGACCAGAACTCCCTGACCCAGCCGGCGAAGGCCAAGGACGGCGAGGAAGCGAGGAAGATAGCCGAGAGCGATTCGAAGAAGCCCGGCGAGAGCCGCGCCCGGGGCAAGGTCGCGACCCCGGTGCCCCAGAAGCCGACCCAACCGGCCGCCCCGAGCGTGACGCTTGGAGACCGCGCGGCGAGGGCCAATCAGCCGCTCGCGGACGCACTGGAGCCCATGGAGCCGATGCAGCCCATGCAGCAGGTTCCCGACCAGGGCGAGCGCGGCGCGGTCAGCCGTTACCAGCAAAAACTCCAGCAAAAGGGACAGACGTTGGGGCGAGCGGGGGGGCAAACGACAGTCGGGATGCAGGCACCGTCCGGCATGGGCATGGGAGGCGGCATGGGCCAAGGCGGAATGCAGGGCGCCCCGGGCATGATGCAGCCCGGCATGGGCCCGCAGGGCGGAAAGGGAAGGATGCAATTCGGTGTTGGCGTACAGTCCGACATGGGCGCGATGAACGGAGTCGCGTCACCGAGCGTGGACGGACGCGAGGGACCAATGGGCGGACCGGGCATGGGTGGACAAGGTGGGATGGGGGGCATGCCGGGAGCCGGCGTGCCAGGCATGGCGCCGGCGACGGCGCAGGACGCGCCCGCCGAAACGATGGTGCCCTCCGGCCAGTCTTTGGGGGTGCCGGCGTACGAGTACAGGCGGTCCGCAACCGGCGCCGCGCCGACCAATGCGCCGGCGGCCACCGAGCCGCCCCTCGCCGCGGCAACACCCGCGCCGGCGACGAGCGTGCCTGCCGGGCTGGCCAGCCTCGAGGTGACGCTGCCCGAGCCGGACGCCGCCTACTACGACACGTACCTATTCACCACGCCGCGCGGCGAGGTCGAGATCACGGCCCGAGCCGCCTCCAGCGAACTCCTGAGCCGGCTTGCCTACCTGGCGGTGATCGTCCTGGTCGTCATCGTGTCGGTCGCGCTGCTGCGCGAGCGAAAGTCCGCGGTAGTCGGGAAATGAACCGCGAATAGACGAGGTAAGTGGCGAGTGGTCAATGACCGCCGGTAAACGCCCCCACATTGCATGTGGGGGGTTGCCGATCGGTTGTCGGTTGTCCCGCTGTGATTTGTGCTCTCGTGGTTCTGCGATAGCGGAAAGCGGCGCACCCCCCCGACGTAGTCGGGGGGCGTTTTCACTGACAACTGGCGACTGACCATTGGCCACTTAGGATTGGCGCGGAAACGAGTGTCGCCTTTCGCTGGAGCGAAAGACCGCCACTTTCGCGGAGCGAAAGGCGACAATGCCAGTCATCCCCTTGGCGGCTCGGGATCCCTCGCGATATACTTGGGCCATCGTGGCAACCAAGTAATTCTGATTGGAGGACATCGCATGAGAGTTACCGGACTTTTCGTCGGTCGGTTGTCGTTGGGACTGCTCGCCGTGATGGCCGGCGCCGGGACGGCCCTGGCTCAGGCGTCGAACGACGCGCCCTGGGCGCGCGTGATCGAGGATGACCGCGCCATCAAGGTCGAGACCGACCAACTCGAAGCCGTCGTCCCCAAGAAGGACCCCAAGCAATGGATGACCGGCATCGAGAAAGGATCGTTTCTCGACAAGGCCACCGGCTTTCGCGAGATCGGCGACGGGCTGATGGTCGTCGACTGGCTCATGGAGGCGGGCAGTGACGAAGCGTACGCCGATCAGTTGCACGCCCCGGATGGAAACGGCGTCGGCCAATACGCCTGGTATGAGAACGAGACCGACCCGGCCCGGCGCTCTTATTATCTCATGGCCCACGGCAGCAGCCATCGCAAGCGCGCGATCGAGGGCCCGCAGCTTTGCCACCGGATGAAGCCGGTCCAGCCGGAGGTGATCCGCGGCAAGGACTTTGTCGCGGTGAAGACGACGTACCAGTACGAGTACGCCGCCCCGGGCCGCAAGCCCGGCTCGCGGTGGACGCAACTCATTGTGTTCCCCAAGGGCGAGCGGTACTTCGTGCTGATGGACAAGATCGACAGCGTCAACGATTCCCCGGAGATGTTTCTTCGCAACGACACGCCGGGCTGCGTCCGCCACGAGCAGGGCGACACGTTCAGCGAGATGTACCTGAGCTACCTGGGCGGCCCCAAGGGGGTGCGAATCCCGTCGAGCGAATTCTTCACGCCCTTTCCGCCCGACTTGAAATTCGGCTACCGCCGCGACCTGAACAAGACGCCGGAGCATTTCATCAGCGCGTACCATCTGCGGGACCCGAAGACGGGCAAAGAGGGCCCCTGGCTGGCCGGCCTGACGCTCGAACCGTCGGTGGTCTATGAGGCGTGGTGCAGCCAACGACCCGGCGGCATCATCGTCATGATCGAGGAGATCAACGGCAAGCCGGTGAAGGCGGGCGAGTCCTTCAGCGCCGCCCACGTCGTCGGCTACTTCGACAACGTCGACGAAATGCACAAGGTCTACGACCGCTACAAGGGCAACACGAAGCTGACCGTCGACGCATCGGGCTGGCGATTGGAGAAATGAGGCGGTAAGTGGCAAGTGGCAAGTGGTAAGTGGTCGAAGACGGGAATCTCTCAACTCCCAACTGCCCACTGGCCGCTTCGTGTGTGACAATTTCCACTGGCGCGATCTGCGGGGTTTAGGTAAACTGCTTGCGTATGCGTTGGCAGTCACAGTCACACACGCAGGGAGCACGAGATGGAAACGTCGCCGCGAGTTTCGCCGGAGCAGTTCGCCGATTCGA
>JAPLNP010000171.1 GCA_026401055.1 Planctomycetia bacterium | reverse complement strand
GCCTGTCCAGGAATAAGTTGTGGTGCAGGCGTCTCGCCTGCCCAGGCAGCCGGGACGGCTGCACCACAATACCGCGGAGTTGATCTTGGACAGGCACTTACTCTCCACATCCTCCACCGCCCGCTTGCCGGGCACCACGCTGACCACCAAGCGACGTTCCGCATCGAGGGCCACGTGGTCCCAGCTATCTCCCCGCTTCGCGTCGTCCGGGTCCGCCGGATCGCAGTGCTTTTCCTTTTTTCCCACGAACGGCCACTTTTCGTCGAACTGCACCTCCCGGGTCTCGGGGGGAAACGCCCACGAGTTCGTCGTGGGCCTTCCGGGCATGGTCGCCCGCCAAGCGACTGTAACGCATCACCGTGTCCCGATGGACGCCCACCAGGCGACCGGTTTCGCGGACGCCGCAGCCTTCCGCAACGTGCTCCAGGATCGAGCGAACTGTCTCCTCCGGCAGGGCCGAGCCGAACAACGGCGTCCCTTTGCGCTCGGAGAATCTCGCCTTGCAGGTCCGGCAGCGGAGCATTCGCCACTGCTTGCTCGCCCCATAACGACCGCATACCGACAGGTTTCCGCCTCCGCGTTGCCCGTAGTCGCGACACTCCGAATTCTGACAACAAAACCGTGACAGGTCGTCCATAACCGGCCCTCCATGACACAAACTCCTGACGGATATACCACTTACAACCGCCAGGTATTTATACCACAAGAGCCGAATTCAATGCAACCCGAACAGGACACAAGGGGCTTTCGCCAAAGCGGGAATCACCGCGTGGAACTTCAACCACCTTCGGTCTCAGCCAAGGTGAAGATCGTTCAACTAACCTCCGTGTTCTCCGTGCCCTCCGTGGTTCATCTTATCGTAGCGTCCAACGACGGGTGACCGACGCCCCGACCTGAAATGACGCCCATCCACCCCCATCCCGGGGCCCCCGGGTCAACGCGCGGGCAATCTGCTACAATGGCCGCCTTGCCGAGGCTCGCTGTCGAGCAGTCGCGGGAACAGCCATGCAACGCTTCCATACCGTCGCCATTATCGGGGTCGGCCTGATCGGGGGGTCGATCGGCTTGACGCTGCGCCAGCGGGGGCTCGCCGAGCGGGTCATCGGCGTCGGACGCCGCCAAGCCAGTCTCCGCACCGCCCGTCGGGTTGGAGCGGTCACGAACACCACGATCGACCTGGCAAAAGGGGTTGAAGAGGCTGACCTGGTCATCGTCTGCACCCCCGTCGGCCGGATCGTCGACGACGTTCGCCAGGCGGCCGAGCACTGCCGCGAGGGCATCTTGATCACCGACGCCGGCAGCACCAAGCGGTCGATCGTCGAGGCCCTGGACGACGGGTTGGCCCGGGGGTGCCGTTTCCTGGGCAGCCATCCCATGGCCGGAAGCGAGAAGATCGGGCCGAGCCACGCCTCGGCCGATCTGTTCGAGGGCCGGCTCGCCGTGATCACCCCCACGAAGAACACGCACGCTCAGGACTTCGACCTGTTGGCCGAGTTTTGGACCGCGCTGGGCTCGGTGGTCGTGCAGATGCCGGCCGACGAGCACGACCGCGCGGTCGCCGTGATCAGCCATCTTCCGCACGCCGTGGCCGCGGCACTGGCCGCCACCGTGCCCGAGGAGTTCTTCCGGCTCGCCGGCACCGGTCTGAAGGACACGACGCGAGTCGCGGCGGGCGGGCCCGAGGTGTGGACGCCCATCTTCAAGCTCAACCGCGATCACATCCTGGCGGCGCTGGCCGGTTTTCGGAAGAATCTGGACGCGCTGGGCGATGCGATCCGCGCCGGCGACGAGGCCCAGTTGGAACGCATCCTGACCACAGCGAAGAAGAACCGTGATGCTTTGGGAAATTGACATTTATCCCGCCCCGGGCCAACCGAACCTGCTGGCCCAATCGGTGACGGCCGAAGCCGCCGACTTGGGCTTCCCCGACGCACTTCGGGTCGTCGCCGCCCATGGATATCTCGTCCAGGGCGACCTGACCGAGACGCAGGTCCGGCGGATTGCCGCCGAGTTGCTGGCCGATCGCGTGGTCCAACGCACGGTGATCGGCCGGGTGGGTGATGCCGCGTTGGTCGAACCACCCGAGGGACTTCCCCGGCTGGTCCACGTCTTGCCCAAGCCCGGCGTGACCGACCCCGTGGCCGAGAGCGCCCGGGCGGCCATCGCCGATTTCGACATCCGGGCCGATGCCGTTCGCACGCTCAAGAAGTACTGGATCGCCGGGCTGGACGACGAGCAGCTTGCCACGCTCTCGGCCAAGATCCTGGCCAACGACGCCATCGAGCAAGTGATCGTCGGGCCGCTCGGGTTCGAGCACCTCGCGGTCGGCTCGCCGTATACGTTCGAGTTGGTGACCGTGGCGATTCGCGAGGCGGACGCCGCGGCCCTGACGAAGCTGAGCCTCGAAGGCCAGCTTTTTCTGAGTTTGGCCGAGATGCAAACGATCCAGGCTCATTTCCGCTCGCTCGGCCGCGACCCGACCGACGTCGAACTGGAAACCGTCGCCCAGACGTGGAGCGAGCATTGCAGCCACAAGACGCTGGCCGGGCGGATTCGCTACCGGGGACCCGAGGGCGAGCGGACGTTCGACAACATGCTCAAAGAAACGATCTTCGCCGCGACGGTGAAGATCCGCGAGCAGGCCGGCGAGAATGATTGGTGCGTCAGCGTCTTCGAGGACAACGCCGGCATCGTCCGTTTCGATGACAAATACAACGTGGTCTTCAAGGTCGAAACGCACAACCACCCGTCGGCCCTGGAGCCTTACGGCGGCGCGAACACGGGCATCGGCGGCGTGATTCGCGACCCGATGGGCACGGGCATGGGGGCCCGGCCGATCTGCAACACCGACGTCTTCTGTTTCGCCCCGCCCGACACGCCCAGCGAGGAAATCCCCCAGGGCGTGCTGCATCCGCGGCGGTTGATGAAAGGCGGCGACACCGGCGTGCGCGATAACGGCAACCGGATGGGCATCCCCACGGTCAACGGCGCCGTCTACTTCGATCGGCGCTACCTCGGCAATCCCCTGGTCTACTGCGGCAACATCGGACTGATTCCGCGCGACAAGTCGTTCAAGCATCCGCACCCGGGCGACCTCGTGGTGGCCATGGGCGGGCGGACCGGCCGCGACGGCATCCACGGCGCGACGTTCAGCTCCGCCGAACTCACCCACCAAAGCGACGAACTCTCCGGCGGCGCCGTGCAAATCGGAAACGCCATCACCGAAAAGATGCTCCTGGACGTGCTGCTCGTCGCCCAAGAGCGCGGACTCTACAACGCCGTGACCGACTGCGGCGCCGGCGGGTTCTCCTCCGCCGTCGGCGAGATGGGCGAAAAGATCGGCGCCGAAGTCTGGCTCGATCGCGTGCCGCTGAAGTACGAAGGCCTATCCTACACCGAGATTTGGATCTCCGAAGCCCAGGAACGCATGGTCCTGTCCGTGCCGGAGGACAAGTGGGACGCGCTCGCGGAGCTTTGCCGGTCCGAAGGCGTCGAGGCCACCGTCATCGGCCGCTTCGTGCCGACCGGGCGGTTGATGCTCAAGTACAATGACCGCCAGGTGGCCGATCTCGCGATGCAGTTTCTGCACGACGGCCGGCCGCCCGTCGTCCGCGAGGCCACGTACAGCCCGCCGCCGGTGCAACCGTTGCCGCTGCCGGTAAAGGACGTCTGGGACCATACCGGCGAGTTGACCCGGATTCTCGGCTCGCTGAACGTCGCCAGCAAGCATTGGGTCATCCGCCAGTACGACCACGAGGTACAGGGCGGGAGCGTCATCAAGCCCCTGGTCGGAGCGAACAACGACGGCCCGAGCGACGCCGCCGTGCTGCGGCCGGTGCTCGATAGCCGGCGGGGAATCGTCGTCTCCTGCGGCATGAACCCCTGCTACGGCGATCTGGACACGCACGCCATGGCGGCCGGCGCGATCGACGAGGCGGTCCGCAACGCCGTGGCCGTCGGAGCCGATCCGGCGCGAATCGCCATTCTGGACAACTTCTGCTGGGGCAACACGGATCGGGCCGAAACGCTCGGGTCGCTCGTCCGCGCGGCCATCGCTTGTTACGACGTCGCGACCGCGTTGGGTACGCCGTTTGTCAGCGGCAAGGACAGCCTCAACAACGAATTCCGGCCCGAGGGCGCCGCCGAGCCCATCGCCATCCCGCCGTCGCTTCTGATCAGCGCCCTGGGCATGGTCGACGACGTCGAGAAATGCGTCACCATGGACCTGAAGGAGCCGGACAATTACCTGTATCAGGTCGGCCTGACGCGGGAGGAACTCGGCGGATCGCACTTCGCCTTGGTCCACTCGCTCTCCGGCGGTCGTGTGCCCGGGGTCGATGCCAAAATGGCCCGGCGGATCTTCGCCGCGGTGCATCGGGCGATCGACGCCGGGCTGGTCCAGGCCTGTCACGACCTGAGCGAGGGCGGGCTGGCCGTGGCCGCGGCCGAAATGGCCTTTGCCGGCAACCTCGGCCTTCGGGTGTTCCTCGGCCAGATGCCCCAGGCGATCGACCCGGACGGGCGTTCGGCCGCCGCGTTGGCTGAGCTCGAAAAGAAAGTACACAACACCGAATTGCACCCCTTGGCGACGTACCCCGGGGCGACCGCGGCGCTGTTGTTCTCGGAGTCGAACACCCGATTCCTTTGTGAAGTGCGGCCGGAGGACACCGAGCGGTTCGAGGCGGCGTTGGGCGACGTGCCGCACGCCCTGGTCGGCGAGGTGGTCGACACCGGGCAACTCCAGATCGTCGGCGTTCCCTGTCCGATCCCCGACGACCACGGCAACCCCACGACCGAGATCGGCGCCCCGCTGGTCGTCGAAGCCGACATCGATGTCCTGAAGGAAGCCTGGCAGAAGCCGCTGCGATGGTAACGACAATGCAACCCAACGTTCTGATTCTCCGCGCCCCCGGCACGAACTGCGACCTGGAAACGGCGTTCGCCTTCGAGCGAGCCGGCGCGAAGACCGAGCGGCTGCACGTCAATCGGGTGTTGGAGAACCCGGCGCTGTTCGAGCGGTTCCAAATCCTCTGCTTGCCCGGCGGATTCAGCTACGGCGACGACGTTGCGGCCGGGCGGATCCTGGGCAATCAGATCCAGCATCACCTGGCCGACCGGATGGCCGAGTTTCGCGCCGAGGGCAAGCTCATCCTCGGCATCTGCAACGGTTTTCAGATCCTCATCAAGTGCGGCGCGCTCCTGCCGCCGGACGCCGAGTTGGGACCGCCCGCCACGCTGACGTGGAACGATTCGGGCAGGTTCGAGGACCGCTGGGTCGAACTGGGCACCGACGGCGAGAAGTGCGTGTTTCTCAAGGGCATCGAGCGCATGTACCTGCCCGTGGCCCACGCCGAGGGCAAGTTTGTCACGCGCGATCGGGCCGTCCTGGACCGGCTCGACGCCGACGGCCAACTGGTGCTGCGATACCGTCCGCTTTCGGAGAGAACCCCGGCGGTCGCCGACGGCCAGGTTCCGTTTCCGGACAACCCGAACGGCTCGATGGGCAACGTCGCGGGCGTTTGCGACGCGACGGGGCGGGTGCTGGGCCTGATGCCCCATCCCGAGCGCCACATCGACCGCACGCATCATCCCCGCTGGACCCGGCCCGAAACCGAAACCACCGGCGACGGCCTTGCGGTGTTCGTCAACGCGGTGGAGTATTTTCGTTGACGGCCGGGTCCGTCTCACCCGGACACGTTCACCCACTGGACGCCGACCTTGCCCAGCGCGTAGCCGATCTCGTCGAGGTATTGCCCGTACCCGGTGATCCAGTGGAAGCCGGGCATTTCCCGGAGCAGCTTCTTCCAGTCGCCTTCGATCGTGCAATCGAATTGCGAGCGGCAGATGTCGTAACTCGGATGGTCGGTGATCGTGCCGGTGAAGCCGACCCACTTGTCGCCGGCGAAGGAGGGCGCGAGGTTCGTGATCCGTTGTCCCTTGCGGAAGAGCACCTTCGGCGCGGCGCCGTAGTCGGATTCGCAGTGCGTCAGGATCTTGACCGGCTCGAGGTTCACGCCGTCGAGCCGCCGCGTGGAACTGCAATGCGCGCACGTCGTGACGCCGTCGTGGGGGAACGTCGGGTCGCTGAGAAACACGGGCTTGCCCGAAATGTTGCTCAGCAACATCCCGGCGGGGATCACCGAGAAATCGGACTCGCAAAACGCCATGCGGCCCGTGTCGTTGATCATGCTCAGCGCCAGGCACGGCGTCGTCTTGGCAATGGGACCGAAGCCCATGCAGTTTTTGACGGTGACGGCGCCGGCGCCGTTTTCCCGCATCACGTCCATGAGCGCGTTGGCGAGAATGAACGCACTGAGGATCGACTCCTCCTTCGCCTCGACGGCGACCACGCCGTCTTGCAGGTACTCGCGCATCTGCCGCCGGGCGAGATCGACGGCGGCTTGGTCCGCGTGGGCCCGGGATATCCGCTCCTTGAGCTTCTCGTCGGCAACGGTGATGATGTCGAGATTCCATGTCCCTTTCGCCGAAGCGGGGCATTCGTGAGGCAGCCCGCCGGAGCCGGGCCCGCCGACGGCGACGATCTTCGCGCCCTTCGTGGCCAAGAGACCGCGCCAGGCCCGAAGACGCCAGAGCACCTGGCCATAATCGTCGACAACGACGTCGTCGATCGTAAGGTTCTTCTGGACGAACCCATCCTTGCCTTTTCGCAGGAAGTAGGGATGCACCGTTTCGTAGAGCAGGGAAATCGGCCCGGACTTGTGGCGGAGAAACATCACGTTGGGTTTGCCCGAGTCGGCCAGGGCTTCGATCCACGTGAAGCTATACAACCCCGGGCCGCCCGCCCCCGCGCCGTAAACCAGATACAGATCGCAGTCGGCGGCGAGCGCCTTCTTGAGGCTTTCGTCCGAGTTGACTTTGTCCGGCGGCATGACGTCGAGCTTGAAGTCGGCCTTGCCGGACATCTCGGAAAGCTCGGCCGCGATCTTCGTTGCCTCCCGGTCCACATCCTGCTCGCTCTTGAGCCCTCCCCATTCCCTCCACGTGGCCTCCTCTCGTCGCTCGTACATGTGATAGACCAAGACCGGCTTCACCTTCAGCGGCTTGGCCAGCTCGAAGAGCCGGGTCGGGCCGGGACTCGCGTCGGGCGCCTTCGCCGAGGCCGGCCGAGACGCCGTGATTCCAAGGCCGGCGGCCGACAGCGCGATCACTTTGAGGAAATCGCGCCGGGCCGCGCCGGCGCCGCCATCGTGGGAGTCCGGATGGGACGATTTGTTGCACATGAGGATGCCTCTGTCTCTGTCGGGTCGACGTGATGTTCGCGCAGCGGCGGCCGGAAACACGAAGCCGCTTCTTCGCATTGTATTCGGCCGCGACGAGCCATGCAAGCCGGCGTATCGGTTGGTCGCGCACACGACCGCTCACTTCCCGTCCGCCGCCAGACTGGCGCAGACGAGTTCCTCGTCGTTGCGGATGAAAACGTGCCGGTAGGCGAACGCCGGATGCGACCACGTCACTCCGTCGCGGCGAGAGAGTTGTCCCGTCGTGGGCTTGATCAGCCGGGCGACGCTGATCTTCTCCAGCCCCTTGGGCGAAAGCCGCGTGATGAGTAGCTCGCCACGGTCGTTGAACATCCAAACCTCTTCGCCGTGCGCGACCATGTGCAGGGTGCCCCATCGGGCCTGCGTGGCCACCGTGAGATCCTCCCAAATCCGATCGCCCGTCGCGGCGTCCAGGCAGCGGAACTGCCCATAGCTGTCCACGCCGTACACGTAGCCGTCCGTCTGGTGCGGATTGGCCATCAGGATGTGCAGCGCGTCCGTGTCCTTATCGTTCTCGCCGCGGCGTTGCCAGAGCTTCTCGATCGTGAGCTTGTCGGTGCCCAGCCGGAGCATGAGCGAGCCGTCGCCGAAGGTCGAGAGCAGCAGCCGGTCGCGGTGGACCGACGGCGTGATGATCGCCTCGACCCAGCGGCTCGACTTGAACGGGTATTCCCACAGCACGCTGCCCGTCTGGGCGTCCATGCCGGCCACGCGGGTCCCGGTCCAGCAGACCAGCACGCGCCGGCCCGCCTGTTCGATCATGATGGGGGCCGAGTAACACGCCGGGTCGTCCAGGGCGGTCCAGCGTTCCTCGCCGGTGACGCGGTCCAGCGCGACGATGCACGCGCCGTTGCCGTTGGGCCGCTTCCGGCCGCCGATTTGCAGGATCACAAAATCCCCTTCGACCAGCGGCGCGGCGGCGATGCCCCAGATCGGCATCTCGATCTTGAACTCCGCGGCCATGTCCTTTTCCCAGTGGACGCGACCGGAAGCGGCGTCGAGGCAGACCAGGTGGCCGGTCGCCCCGAGCGAGTACGCCCGGCCGCGATCGACGGTGACCGACGCCCGGGGCCCGTTGGGGTAGCTGACGG
This sequence comes from Planctomycetia bacterium, assembly GCA_026401055.1. Classification (GTDB taxonomy): domain Bacteria; phylum Planctomycetota; class Planctomycetia; order Pirellulales; family Thermoguttaceae; genus JAPLNP01. Next base: position 13,699 of record JAPLNP010000171.1, on the reverse strand, counting down.
CGGCGTAGTCGCAGGGGTAGCCGTGGGTCCAGAGCTTCTTGCCGTCGGTCCACTGGAAGCAGTGGACGCGTTCGACCTGGTCGGGCTTGGTCAGGCGGTCGGTGACGTAGACGCGGCCGTCGGCCACGGTGGGTCCGCTGTAGCCGTTGGCGATCGGCGCCGTCCATCGCAGCTTGATTTCCGGCCCGGCGAACTTCTCCACGATGCCCGACTCGCGCCAGACGCCGTCCCGCGTCGGCCCTCGCCACTGCGGCCAATCATCGGCCGCCAGAACCGCCGGCAGCAGCAGAGCCAACGCGATACCGAGACAAGTGCGGCCGTTCATCGTGGGCGGGCTCCCGGGTGCCGTCGTGTGTCCGTCGCGTGCCACTGCTCGCACACGCCGGAACGGGTTCCATACTGAGCTCAGTCTGAGTCCATTGGAGCATCCATTGCCGACGGATGCAAGCGTCTGTGGGCGCGGCGTCATGGCGACGCGCGGCTCAAAGCGATCTTGAGCGAGTGGCCCGTCGAATGTCCCTCCGGTTGGCTGCGGCTGGTCAACCAGCCGATCACGGACAAAGAGGTCGAGCGAATTCAGACGTGCATGGCCAGAAACCGGCCGTACGGAGACGAGCCGTGGCAAGGCCAACAAGCCAAGCACCTGGGACTATTACACACGTTGCGATCCGAGGGTCGCCCACAGGCCATTGCCGGGCGGCGGCGTACCACAAACTAAGGAACCGCGTCATAATAAATTGGCTGATTCTTACTTGTGGTGCAGGCGTCTCGCCTGCATCTTCCGGTGGCAGGCGAGACGCCTGCACCACAAAATATAATCAACCTATTCTGACGCGATGACTAAGCGACCCTTCGCTGTCGCCACCAGCCTACCGTGACGCCCAAGCCACCGAGCAGCGACAACATGATGAGGGCGGATGGTTCGGGCACGATTTGGACGTGGTGCCCCGGCTCGGCGTCCCAGATGGCCAGTCTCCCGCGGCCAGCGGTGTTGAAGGCGTCGTAATCGGCTTGGGTCAGATAAAGAACGCCTTCTACGGTTGGGCTCTGCATCGTCGCGAGGTTATCGAGCAGACGATCGAGTCTGATGGCGTCCAGGTTCTGCGCATCGGCAAGCCAGAGGTCGGTCAGGCTGTCCATCGCGTACAGCGGCGAAAGGCTGGTGATCGCCGCGAAGTCGACGCCGCTTAGGTCAAGTTCGGTGATGCCCCGCAGTTCGCCGATTCCGACGTACGACGATAGGCCGCCATCAACGAGTGCGGCCAGGGCGGTCTGCGTTAGGCTTGTGTTCTTGAGTGAGACGCGGGTGATACTCATGTTGCTTACCAGGTCGAAGCGGGCCAGCGCGGAAAAATCGGCTCGTTCGAGATTCAATTGCGTCAAGGCGGAGTTGTTGGACAGAACCAGCGTTTTCAAGCTGCCCAGCCCGCTGAATGCGCCCGATTCGATGCTCGTGATCTGGTTGCTCTCCAAAGACAGGTAGGTCAAGCCGCCCAGCCCGCTGAAGTCGCCCGATTCGATGCTCGTGATCTGGTTGCCAAGCAAAGACAGGTAGGTCAAGCGACCAAGCGCGCTGAAGTCGCCCAATTCGATGCTCGTGATTTGGTTGCAGCCCAAATACAGGGCGGTCAAGCTGCCCAGCCCGCTGAAGTCGCCCAATTCGATGCTCGTGAATTGGTTGTAGCCCAAATTCAGGTTGGTCAAGCTGCTCAACTCGCTGAAGTCGCCTGATTCGACACTCGTGATCTGGTTGAAGGACAAGTTCAACCCGGTCAAGCTGCCCAGCCCGCTGAAGTCGCCCGATTCGACACTCGTGATCTGGTTGCTCTGCAAAGACAGGTAGGTCAAGCGGCCCAGCCCGCTAAAGTCGCCCGATTCGATGCTCGTGATCTGGTTGCTCTGCAAATACAGGTTGGTCAAGCGACCCAGCGCGCTGAAGGCGCCCGATTCGATGCTCGTGATCTGGTTGGAGTACAAATCCAGCTTCGTGGTCGGTGTTGTCGTCCAATTGTAATCCCCGATACCGGCGAGACTGTCGATGGATGCGGAACGGGCGTCGACCGAGGCGGGCGCCACGTCGTGGGGTCACCGGCCGGCGGCCCAATCGCCGAAGGTGATTGGCCGCGCGTCGGTGGGCGGAATGAGGAGGAGTGCCCAGACGAAAATGGCAACGGCACGGACTCCCCGGCGCGTCCAGCGCCGCTTTCGCGTGTCCATGATGCATCTCTCGCTTGGAGGAGTGGTTTCGAGTCGTTCAGCGCCTTGTGACCATTCTCCGCAGCCACGGGGGCCGTGTCAACCATTTCTAGCTGCGTCCCCTCCCCCAAATCGCCAACCCGGCCAACGCGCCGCACAGCAACAGCGCGGCCGTCGACGGCTCCGGCACGGCGTCGAGGTAGAACAGCGATTTACCGTTGCGGGCGTCGGCATTCGACCAAATCTTGAACGACTGGACCGTGTAGTCGGACAGGCCCGACTCCAATGCGACCGGGTCGGACGTGACGCCATCGAGCATCATCGTGTAGCCGGTGCCGACGGTCAGGTCGATCGCCATCGTATGCCATGCGTCGGCCGCGACGGTCATGACCGAGCCGCCGCTGGTCAACGCCTTCCACGCGCCGTCGTAATAGCAGCCAAACACGTGGCCCGCGGGCACGCTTGGGCTGCCGGCAGCCTTCCAGACGTCGCCATCGGGAAACGTGAGCGACGTCCAGGTAACTCGCTCGGGAAACCAACCGTCGCCCGCGTTGCTGAACGAGGTGTGCAGCGCCGTGCCGTCGCCGGAGATGGCCGTGCCGCCCAGCGAATCGACGTAGACGGCGTACTCGACCTTGAGCCTGTTGCCCACGGCCACCGGGTTGGGGCTCGACCAGCCGTTCCAATAATAGTCATCCTTGAAACTGCTTTCCTCCAGCCCGCGGTAGAACCGCATGTAGTTGTGGCCCGTGAAGGCGCCGGGCCCGCCGGAATTCGGCCCATACGTGTCGATCCGGTCCGCGGAATACTCGGTGACCCAGGAACTGCCGGCGGTCACGTTTCCTGGATTCGTGCCGGGGGTGTCGTCTTCGTACCCGCCGCTGTCGAACAGAACGGTCGAACCATTGAGCATCATCGTTCCGGCCTGGGCGCTGACGGCAATCAGCGTCAAGAACCCGATGGCTACGCCCACCGCCATTGCTCGTCGCATGACAGTATTCCTCCCAAGAAGGCAACAGACTTCGAGATGAACGTGCCTCTCGACCGAACCAATGGTTGCCTCTTCCGCCTCACCCCCGACCGACTGATAGGAAATCTGATTTCCCACACGGCTGAGCCTAACCGGGAGGAAATGACAAGTCAAGCGGGTGTGGGAGGGACAATGTAGCTCACATGGGGGGGTCGAATGCCTTATCGAGGGCTTGCTTCAGGTCTTCGCGGAGATCCTCCGGGGCTTCGAGGCCCACGGACAGGCGAATCAGGCCGTCGGTGATGCCGTGGGCGAGGCGGTCTTGCCGGGCGTAGCTGGCGTGCGACATCATGGCCGGCTGCTCCACCAGCGACTCGACGCCGCCGAGGCTCACCGCCAGTTGAAACAGCCGCGTGCTCCGCGCGACCCGCTGCGCGGCGGCCAAATCGCCCGCCACCTCGAAGCTCAGCATCGCGCCGAAGCCGCCGATCATCTGCCGGGCGGCAAGGTCGTGGCCGGGGTGATCGGCCAGGCCCGGGTATTTGACCCCCGAGATGCGGCGATCGGTCGAGAGCCACTCGGCCAGCCGCGCCGCCGTTCGGCTTTGCTCCAGGATGCGAAGCTCGAGCGTCTTGAGCCCACGGGAGCACAGAAACGACTCCAGCGGGGCGAGGACCGCGCCGGTGGCGTTCTGGATGAAGTAGAGCCGCTCAAGTAGCTCCGGATCGTTGACCACCACGGCACCGCCGAGCACGTCGCCGTGCCCGCCGAGATACTTCGTCGCCGAATGCATCACGATGTCCGCGCCAAGCTCCAAGGGCCGGGTGAGCACGGGCGTGGCGAAGGTGCTGTCGACGCCCAACAGCGCGCCGTGACGATGGGCCATCTCGGCGCAGGCGGCAATGTCGGTGATCGACATCAGCGGATTGCCCGGGCTTTCGATCCACACCAGCCGCGTTTCGGGCCGAATCGCCGCTTCGAAGGCCGCGAGATCGGTCGACGGCGCGAGCGTCGTGGTGATGCCCGAGCGGTTGAGAACCTCGTGCAGCAGACGATAGGTCCCGCCGTAGACGTCCGTGCCGGCCAGCACGTGGTTGCCCTTGCCCAGGAGCATCATGACGCCGTGGACCGCCGCCATGCCCGAGGAATAGGCCAACGCCCCGACGCCCGATTCCAACGAGGCGAGCGTTGCTTCCAGGGCCTTTCGCGTGGGGTTGCCGCTTCGGGAGTAGTCGAACTCGCCGCGACGCCCCTCGGGCTGGGCAAACGTGGTGCTCAGGTGGATCGGGCGAACGACCGCGCCGGTCGCCGGGTCGGCGGCGTTGCCGACGTGGATCGCGCGGGTGCGGAATTGCATGGTCAGGCCTCCAGCGCTTGGGCGAGGTCGGCGATCAGGTCCTCGGCGTTTTCGATGCCGCAGGACAGCCGGATCATGTTGTCCAGGATGCCGACGGCCTCGCGTTGCGGCTTGGTGTAGTCGTGGTAACTCATCAGGCAGGGCTGCTCGATGATCGACTCGACGCCGCCCAAGCTGGGCGCGATCCGCGGCAGGCGGACCGCGTCGACAACGTCGGCCGTTCTTCGCCAGTCGGCGTCCTTGACCACAAAGGTCAACAGCCCGCCGAATCCGCGCATGGTCTTCTTGGCGACTTCGTAATAGGCGTGGCTGGGCAAGCCCGGGTAGTAGACCTTTTCGATCCGGGGGTGCGATTCGAGAAACTGGGCCACGGCCAGGCCGTTTTCGTTGTGTCGCTGCATCCGCAGTTCCAGCGTCTTCAAACCCCGCAACAACAGGTAGAAGTTGTGCGGGGCGTTGACCGTGCCCAGCAGGCCGCGGGACTTGCGGACGGGCTCCATCTTCTCTTCCGAACCGATGATCACGCCGCCGAGCATGTCGTTGTGCCCGGCGAGGTACTTCGTACAGGAATGCAGAACGTAGTCGATCCCGGCCTCCAGCGGCCGCGCGTTGCACGGAGTCGCGAGCGTGGCGTCGATCAGCGTCTCGACGCCGTGTTTCTTGCCCAGCGCGGCGAATCGTTCCAGATCGACGACGCTCAGATGCGGGTTGGTGGGCGACTCGCTGATCAACAGCTTGGTGTTCGGTCCGATGGCCGCTTCCATCCGCTCGTAGTCGCAGGCCGGAATCTGATGCGTGCGGACGCCGAACTTGCCCAACTCCTGAACGCAGAACTGCCGCGTGCGGTGGTAACACTCGTCGAACAGGACGACTTCGTCGCCGGAGCGAAGCTTGGCCAAGAGAAAGTTCGCGACCGCCGCCATGCCGGAGCAGAACAGGACGGCCGACTCCCCGCCCTCCAACGCGGCCATTTTTCGCTCGGCGACCCGTTCCGTGGGGTTGCCGTATCGGGCGTACTCCTCGCGGGGCTGCTTCTGCTGGACGAAGTCGATGAGCGACTGGGAGTCGGCAAAGGTGTAGGTGGCGGTGCAGAAGATCGGGTCGGTAATCGAGTTGCCCGGCTTCTGCCGATCTTCGCCGCCGTGGACCGCCACGGTTGAGGTCCTGGGCCGCGAACGATCGCCGTCACTATCAGAAATCGGAAGTTGGCTGGACATCGTGATCCCCTTGTCAAAAAGATCTCAAAATACCCCTTACTTGTGGGATCATTCAGACCCAGGCCAAGAACAAAAAAACCGCGACGGGCGTCAGTACGACGGTCGCGGCATGCTTCGGGCCAGTCTGTTCGCTGTTGGGGGAAATCACCCCCGTCGAGCGAGGCACTTTAGCAGATTCAGGCTGCAAGCGGCCGCAAATCCCATGTGACGATTGTAGCCACGCGCCGGGACCGTGACAAGCCGGGGCTGCCATATCCGCACTTGCCGTGCACATGCGTGACCATGCCCGAGTTGATGCGCGTTGGTTGAGTTGTCGGGTTGGGGAAACGGGCATCGGCGGACCGATCGGCATGAGACTGATGCTTACCCCAGCCGGCCGGGCGACACCCGCTGCGCCGCTCGTACTGGGAAGATCGCCCGGGTGTCGACCGTCTCGAAGAAGCCCAACGGCATCCTGCTTACGCCGGACGGCAAGACGCTGTACCTGGCCGACAACGGTGGCGCGTTGATCTACCGCTACGATGTCCTTGGTCCGGGCCGGCTGACCAACGAGACGCGGTGGATCGAGTTGGGCGCCGGGCCGGACGGCATGACGCTCGACGAGCACGGCAACCTCCATGTCGCGTGCGGCGGGCCCGGCGTCAAAGTCTATTCTCCCCAGGGAAAAGCTCTCGGCGTGATCGAGGTCCCGTATGCCTCGAACCGATTACGCCGATTCTGACGAGGATGCCGGCCGTGTTCTTGCCGCGGGGCCGGGGCGGCCCGGCGGTAGTTGACGTCGGGCCAGTTTGGACCGACATTTCCAGGGGTTGAGGGGACTGTCCCCCTCGCGACGCCCCGGACCCGGGCACTGCCGGACAAGCCGGCAGTGGCACCCGCCCCGGCACTGCTGGACAACAAGCCGGCAGTGGCACCCGACCGTCTGTACGAACAGGAGCCAAACCGTGAATCCACGTTCCGCCGCGCCGAGAAAGCATCCACGCCGGGCCGCCACCCTGGTGCTCTTTGCAGTGTCGCTGCTCGCGGCCATGGCCATGCTCGCCTTTGCCATCGATCTGGGCCACGTCATGCTCGTGCGAACGCAACTCCAGGTTGCCGCCGACGCCGCCGCCATGGCCGGGGCCGCGAACCTAGGGCAATCCCAGAACGACGTGTACCAACTCGCCCGGGACTTGGCCGCCTACCACGTCGCCGGCAACGAACACGTTCAACTCCAGACAAATGACGTCGAGCTGGGGATGTGGGACGCCGAGCGGCGGGAGTTTACGCCCTCGGGCAAGGTCGGCAACGCCGTCCGCGTAACCGCGCGGCGCGACGCCGAGCACGGCGGCGAGGTCCCCCTGTTCTTTGCGCGGGCGTTGCGGGTGTCTTCGTTTAGCACGTCGGCGTCCGCCGTGGCCATGGCGTCGCCGCGCGACATCGCGTTTGTCGTCGACCTGTCCGGCTCGATGAACGACGACACGGAGCCCTGCTGGGCGACCGGCGCGATCAACAGCGAGTTCGGGCCGGAGGGCTATCCCACCGTGGGCAATGACCTGATGGAAAAGGTGTTCGACGATTTCCGCTTCGGCTCGTATCCCGGCACGCTGGAGTACTTCGGCGCGCCATGGGGCGTGCGGCAGGACAAGTACGCCTACGCCGAATTGACGAAGGACGGCGGCCCCTTGACCACGGCGGCTATCCCGGCAGCGTACCGCATTCTGCCGAGCGATACCGAAACGACGCGGAAGGTGAAGGCGTATTCGATTGTGATCGACGAGCAAATTGCCAGGCTCATGCCCAACGCCGTGCCACCGGCCAACAGCACGAGCAACTATGCCTATTGGGAGAAGTACCTGGACTACCTTCTTTATGGCATCACGATCACACCCCCGGCACCTACGCCTACGCCGACGCCCACACCCACACCTACGCCCACACCTACACCTACACCTACACCTACACCTACGCCGCCAAGCCCGCCACCGCCGAAGCCGCGTAAGCCGCCGATCGGCTGGCTGCCACCCGGCGGACTTCAGACGCCGGCGGCGATCGGGCTCGTTCAACTGAGCTTTCCCGTCGCGCCATGCACGTCGACCGTCCGCGGCGGCCTGCCGTTTGCGGCCGCGCCGGCGTCGCTGCAAAGCATGTTGTTCGCGCCGCTCTTGCTCGGCGGCGTGGGCACGCCCCCGGACAACCGCGGCTCCCTGCCGCCCAATCAAGACGGCGATCGGATCACCGGCTTCAACAACCCCAATCGGGTGAGCTTCCCCAGCGCCAGCACCAGCGTCCCCGGCACCTACCGCAATAAGCTCGGCTACCTGACTTATGTGCAGTTCATGATGGACTTCGGGCGGGACCTGTATCCGTTGGGCAAAGAGTACGTTCCGCTCTCGCGACGCAGTCCCCATTGCCCATGGCATGACGAGAAGACCGCCGGCGGCACGTTTTCCTTTCCTCCGCGGGAACAACCGGTACACGCCGCTCGACGTTCGCTGATCGCCGCCATGGAGGTCGTCCGCGAGCGCAACGAGGACATCGAGGACCCGAACCAGCGCGACTGGGTCTCGATCATCGCGTTCGATCGGCTCAGCGGCGGCGGACCGACCATCGAGCAACCGCTCACCGGGGACTACCGCGAGGCGATGGAAGCCTGCACCAGTCTGCAGGCAACCGGCGACATAGGCGCCTCGACCGCCACCGACGCCGGCTTGATCCTGGCCCACAAGCATATCCTTTCGGCGGAGGAAGGCGGCGAGGGACGCCGGAACACCGACAAGGTGGTCGTGCTCCTGACCGACGGCTCGCCGAATCTCTCCGCTAGCAGCACCCGGGACGTCGACGGCTACATTCGAGACAATCCCGGCGCGGATTACTACGGCAGCATCGACGTCGAGTACAACGCGCCGTTCGTGCAAGCCGCGAAGATGCAGGCCGCCGATTGGCAGGTGTTTTCGGTCGGCATCGGGCTGGGAACCGACTACGACTTCATGGACCGCATGGCCCGGTTCGGCGGCACCGCCAACGACGCCGGCCAAAGCCCCCGAGGCAGCGGCAACCCGGCAGAATACGAACAGCGCCTCACCGAGATCTTCGAGAAGATCATCACCAACCCGCGCATCCGGCTGGTGCAGTAGCGGCCATTCACTGGGGCCTGTCCCGATTTTCGCGGCGCGGCCGACGGTGTGTTGCCCAATCGCGCGTTCGCCGCGAAAATGGGGCTGTCCCCCTCGCGGCGAGGAAGGGGACAGGTCCATGTCTTCGGCCCACGCTCTTCTCGCAAGACACGGCTTCTGAGCCGAAAAACGGACCGATCCCCCGCCGGGCCCTGAATGGCGACGTCACGGCGGGTCCGCCCCCTTGGGGTCGCGCGGCGAGGCGTCGCGGTCCTGCCGGCGCTGGCGGAGCCGATCCAACACCGGTGTCTTCTCGCCGAGCGCGCCGCGGAACGCGTCCAAGAGCGGCGCCGGCTTGTCGCCGGGGGCCTTCCCGGACGGATCGGCCGTCGCTTTTCCGCGCCGCCGGAGTTGCTGGATCGCTTTGAGCACCGCGCCGAGGTCCGCCTTGCCATCCTTGATCATTGCGCCGAGGTCGACCTTGTCGTCCTTGAGCAGATCCCCCAGCGTGCCCGAGAGAAGGTCCAAGCCCGAGTCGCCCAATCCCTCCGCGTCGATCCGCGGATGGCTCAATGTGCCGGCGATCGGGATCGCCAGCGTCTGTCCGGCCAGCGCCGAGGCCAGGGGACCGTCGCCCAGCAGGTGCTTGGGCATGTCCACGTCGGCCACCAGCGCCAGCGACCCGTCCAGCAGACCCACGGAGCCGTGCGTGCGCACCACCAAACGGTCGATGCGGAACTCAAGGTCGCTATGGTGGATCCGACCATCGGCCATGCGGAACGTCACGGGCGAGTCTTCGACGATCCGCAGCTTGGGCGGCACTCCGAGCAACGCGGCCAGTTCCGCGACCAGCGGCCCGGGCCCGACGTCCAACGACGAGATCGTCAGTCGCCCCGAGCCCTCGCCCGAGGCCGGCTCGGCCAACGGGAGCCGCCATCGGTCCACCTCGATCGAAAACTCGCCGCCGACCTCGGTCGCGCCGGCCAGGATCGGGGCGATGTACATCAGGAGATCGTGGCAAGCCTCGGGCGTCACCCGGGTCCGCGGCAAGACGGTGCCGGGCTCGATCACCAGTTGCGGCTGCCCCTCCGCGCTGGCCGAGGACGGCTCCAGCGCGAAGGCGAAATTGATTGGCCGCGCGGCCCAGGTTCGCGGTGAATCCGCGCCGCGGCACGAAAGCGAGCCGTCGACCAGTTCGATCCGCAGCGAGACATTCGGCGGCTTGCTCGGGCGCTGTTTTTCATCCTCGGGCCGGCCGACGAACACTTCGGCCAGGTTCGGCCCGTGCTCGGAAAGAACGACGTTGAGTTGCGGCCGATCGATGCGGAATTCGCCCAGGTCGCGGCGGTTCAGGAGCATTTTCCACAAGGGGCGGTTGCCTTCGAGCCGATCGACCGTGACCACCGGCGCGTCGTCGGCCGAACGGATTTCGATCTCCTGGAAAAGGACCGGTGAGAACCAGCCGAGCGACGCCCCCGCGCAATGGACCGAGCCGTGGATCGGGGGCATCACCGCCCGAAGCAGCGTATCACGAAAGAGCCCCATCGACGCCAGATACGGCGCCATCGCGATCAGCAGCACCAGCAAGCCGACCGCCGCGCCGCCCCACTTGGCCGCTCTGCGTTTGTCAAATTTCATTGCGGCTCTCCTGCCATTACAGTGCTGCTCGCCACGCGGGGGACAGTCCCATTTTCACGCCGAAAACGCCCCATGACGAGAGAACGTCCTTCGCGCCGTGAAAATCGGCACTGGCTCGAATGGCACTGTCGCTATGATGGCGCTACGATTGGAGCAAAGAACGATCGTAAATGTTCACGCCGCGGCGGAAGGAGACAGGTCCACGTTTTCGGAGAGATGTCTTCCTCGATGGAAACGACCGTCGACCGAAAAACGGACCAGCCCCCAACCGGCCCGTGGTGAGATTCTCCGTCAGATCCCGAAAACCTTGGCCAGCAACCGCGCGGATGGAGTGGCAAGCTGGCACTCACACATTGAGGGTTGTGTATTCCTTTTTCCTCCCAGCCGGCCCGAGCAAGTCAAACTTGACGTGGGTGTACTCCCGCGCTTGAACCATGCGGAGATTCGCCGCTACGTTCGGCCAGAATTGGCCAAGGACAAGTTTCTTCGCCATTTCGGCGGGTAAGTACCCAATGTGGTAGCGACGCTTGAAAACCCACCCGCGCACAAGCCCAATAATTTTTTTCAGCCACGCCGCCTCCATTTGCAGCCGCCCGATCTGCTCGTACAACTCCGCGATCAGGGCGTCCTGGTTCTCCACCTTGCGGCGTTGGTCGCCGGAGAACAACTCCACCGCGCCGTCGAGCAACTGCCGCTTCCACTGCCCGATCTGCGTCGGATGCACGCCAAACTGGCCCGCCAGTTCGCTCGTCGTTCGATCCCCCCGAACCGCCGCCAACGCCGCCTTGGCCTTCAACGCCGCCTCGATCCGTCGTCGCTTCGCTCCCATGTCTCCCTCCCAAGAACTGGACCAATCCTACCAGGGATCCGACTCAAAGTCGTGGTCCAGTTTCTTGGGTCCACTATACAAAGCCGCCAGGTGTCATCTCTGCAGCATTTGACAACGTCTTCCAACATGGTGCGCCGTGTTTGAGTCACCTTTGTTGGACGGCTGTCACAACGAAAACAAAGAAGACTTTGCGGCGATTGCCACAACCCGTTGCGGCGTAATGCTTTGAGAAAGTGCGGGAAACAGGACTTGAACCTGCACAGCCTTACGGCCACTAGGCCCTCAACCTAGCAAATATATTTTGAACTTGTGTTTCACTTGCGTGGCAATTGTGTCGCAACCGCTTATTCTCAAGCCATTTGCGGCAATTCTCCGTCTGTTTTGCATTTGCTTTGAATTGCCTTTGCGTGGCCAATATTGTGTCAGATTTGTGTCAGATTTTTTCACTCACACACTAGCTTGCACCAGTTCACTACGCCGGCTAAACCACTTCGTGTGGATTCGTCGCAGTGCCAAGTCGTATCTTAGCACGAAACGGCAACACGCTCCAAGCCCCTTGGAATCGGCGACAACGGCAGCGTGCTACCATGCGAAACACCTTGCCCACCAATCACCCACTGCCCTGACGATGCGAAAAGCCGCTACGCCGGCCGGCGAACTGGTCGTTGGTCGCCATCATCCTCGGGGCTGGGAGGCCTTCGGCCCGTGGGGCGAGCCCCGAGGATGACAGCGCCGACGATGGCAGGACGAATCATCAGCCCAAAACCTCCCGACCGTCGCAAGGCAGGCTTGGCATCCCACGTAGCCCTGCCGTGCAGCACACATGCCCGGTCGGCTAACAAGGCGGCACGATGACCGCTGCTATGGTCGGTTGCCCGCATGAGCAAGCCGACATGTACGCTTAGTCCCGAATTTGACCCTACCCCTACCAGAAAATTGCTTCAAAGGTCCGATGATTTCGTGACTTACGCCAAAGTGGCGAGGTATTGCAGACGACTGCAAACCATGACGAAATCTAGCAACATTTTCTGGTAAATCAAGGGGTTTCGTGGTAATTTCGTAGTAGTGACCATGTGCCCAGTGTTTTCCTCGGCAGCTTGCCAATCGCTCCCGCCAATCTTTTCGTTGCTTCTACCACGAAACGATCACAATTCAAGTGCCCACCGAGCACTTGGCACGCATCCTATAGCCGACCTTGTTGCCGTACCCATTCGTTCCCCTTTGCCGTCAACCGGTATCGCTGCTTGCTGCTCTGCGGCTTCTCCGGGATAGTTCGTTCCAGCAGGCCCGCTTCCAGAGCGGGCCGAAGGTACGCCTCCCGAGAATGCTTCTCGTCCCGGATGCCTGCTGCTAGCTGCAACTCTCGCTTCGAGTTCGGAGTGGCACACAGGCGGAGGATCTTTACGACTTCGGGGGTGACTCAGGGCGATTGCGCCATACTGGGTAATCTGGTATAGGTAGGGCAAGGCGACTTGTGTGTTCCACCGGACGGGCTCCGGGGCACGAGTCGCGGCAGACGCGGAGCTACGCCATGCCCACCAACACTTCGGTTCGTATCCAGGACCATTTCGCCAACCTGAGCGACCCCCGACGACGCAAGATCCTCTACCCGCTGGTCAACGTGGTGACGATTGCCATCTGCGCGGTCATCTGCGGCGCGGACGATTTCGTGGCCATCGCCCAGTTCGGTCGCAAGCGGCGGAAGTGGCTGTCGCAGTTTCTCGACCTCACCACCGGCATTCCGTCGCACGATCGGTTCAATGCGATTCTCGCCGCGATCAAGCCGGCCGAATTCGAGGTGTGCCTGCTGAGTTGGATCACCGCGCTGCACGAGATCACCGTAGGCCAGATCGTGGCCATCGACGGCAAGACGCTTCGCCGCAGTTTCGACGCCGCCACGAGCAAGGCGGCGATTCACGTGGTCAGCGCCTGGGCCACCGCCAATCTGATCACACTGGGCCAGGTCGTCGTCGACGAGAAGAGTAACGAGATCACGGCCATTCCCCAATTGCTGAAAATCCTCGAGCTTTCGGGCTGTTTGGTGACGATCGACGCGATGGGCTGCCAGACGGAAATCGCCCAGACGATCCTCGACGCCAAGGCCGATTACGTGCTGGCCGTGAAGGGCAACCAACCCACGTTGCACGACGGCATCTCCTGGTTCTTTCTCACGCAGCGCGAGCAGGGCTTCGCCGGCACGGCGGTCAGCCGCCACCAAACCCACGAACGGGCACACGGCCGCGACGAGACGCGATCCTACTTCGTCTGCGACGTTCCCCGCGATCTTCCCGACCGCCAGCGATGGCCGAAGCTGGCGGCGATCGGCTGGGCCATCAGCGACACGATGCGCGACGGCAAGCGTTCTTACGAGATGCGGTACTACATCTTGAGCAAGAA
>JAPLNP010000633.1 GCA_026401055.1 Planctomycetia bacterium | reverse complement strand
AGCCAGTTGATCGCGCAGGACGGCCACATAGCGGCGTTCTTCCACGACGGGAAGCCGACCGACGCGTTCCGCGCGGGACGGTACGACCTGAGCACGCAGAACCTGCCGGTGCTCGGCAAGCTCTTGAAGCTGACGACGCTCAGCCGGTCTCCGTTTCGCTCGTACGTCTATTTCATCGCCCTGAAGACCTTCACGAACCTGGGTTGGGGCACGCCGGTACCGATCTTGTTCCGCGACAGCGAGTTCAAGATCGTTAACCTTCGGGCGAACGGCGCGTTTGCGGTCCGGGTCGCCAACCCGAAAGTGTTTCTGACCACGATCGTCGGCACCCAGGGAATGGAGACCACGTTCGCGGCCCAGGAGTACCTGCGGAAGATCATTGTCGCGCGTCTGGCCGAGACGCTTCCCGCCGTCCTGACGACGATCGTCGACTTGCCGCGGCATTACGGCGAAGTCGCGGTGCGGGTGAAGAAGGCCGTCCACGACGATTTCGACCAATACGGCCTGGAACTGGTGGACCTGCTGATCGAGGCGATCACCGTGCCGGAGGAGGTCCAGCAGGCGATCAACCGCGCCGCGGGGACCCGGGCGGTGGGGATGGACGAACTGGACCGCTACGAGCGGACGGCCCGGTCCGATGCGCTGCGCGACGCGGCGAAGCAGCCGGGTGGAGGCGCGCCGAACGGCTTGACGGCCGGCCTGGGCATCGCCGCGGGCATGCAAGTGGCAAGAGACGTGCTGGCGACCCCGCCCAGCGCCGGCGCGTCGGCCGCCGGAGCGGCGAAGCTCACGATGGACGAGATTCGGGCGAAACTCCGGGATCTGAAGAGCCTGGCGGACGAGGGACTGATTACGCAAGAGGATTTCGAGGCGAAGAAAAGGCGGCTGTTGGATCAGCTTTGAGGAGACGGACGGTAAGGACCGGCGGATCGACAACTGTCGTATTGTCGTCTTTCGTTCCGCGAAAGCGGCGTTTCTTCCCGGAGCGAAAGGCGACACTCGTTTCCGCGCCAATCCTAATCCGTCGGCAAGCTCGGGGGTGCACACCTTGACCGCGTCGCGACTTCATCCTGCTTGGCGCTGCCTTCGCCACTTCACGGTCCGATCGCGCTTCGGAAGAAAGTGGCTTGCGCTGGCGATCGTCGCGTCCGGTTGTCTCGCGGGCTCACCGACGAGCGCCGCCGGCGGCGACACACCCGGCGTCTCGCGCTGCGTTGGGTTCAACTACTTCCACGAGACTTGGACCGATTCGTATCGTGGCGGGCCGAAGTTCCCCAAGACCGACGCTCAGACGGCGGCGGACTTCGATCGCATGAAGCGGCTGGGGGCGACCGCAGTGCGGATCCACGGGGCCAACAACAAGACCGTTCAGAAGGTCGTGGGGCTGGCCAAGGCCAAGAACGGGGACGATCCCGGCTTGCAGGTGTGGCTGAGCTTTCGGCCTAACATGCGCGACTTGGACGTGGCGCAGAATGAGGACGAGAAGGACAAACATCCGACCTATCCTTGTACGCTTCCAAAATGCTATTTCGTCGATCCCGAAACCAAAAAGCATCTCACCACAGAGGGCGTCAAGAGGGTCCTCTTGTTTCGCAAGCGGTTCGTGCAGCACTTCTCCGCGTTCCTGAAAGAGACGGCAAGCCTACTAAAACCGGGGGACGTGCTCATCGTCGCCAACGAGCCGGCGATCGACTTGGGCTACGAGTTTGACAACACGTTCCCCGGCGGCGAGAATCCGCCCACCGGCGAGGATGGGTTCGTCAGCGAGGGGATGCTGCTGCAGCATCTGTTCGCGATGGCCCAAAAGGCCCTCGGGCCGGACATCGAGTTGACGTTTGCCGCCATGCCCCCGGGCAATGAAAGGCTTTCCGACAGGCTCTCTCCCGACGACTGGAGCGCGCTGTACTCGGCGGGTATGGACTTCGTCTCGCTGAATTGCTACTGGTCAAGCCAGAATCTGCGGAAGGCACTGGCCGACTTGCAGACGGCGTCGAAGTCACCGGCGATGGCCGTCACCGAGTTCGGGGCCGTGGCGCATGTGAACGCCCATAGCTTTGGCGGAGACGGGGGACAATCGGCCTCGCGAGAAGTGCAAGAATACAATTCCGGCAAAGGAACTCAGCGCGAAGGCGTGGAAGCCCAACTTGGGGAGATCGAAGGCTCGCCGTTGCGAGGACTGTTCGTGTTCGCCTGGGATGAGCCTTACGACAACGTCTTCGGGATCGTCCAGACGAATGCAACGCCCTTGGATCACAACCTGCGCGACGAACATGGTCACGGTGACACATGGACCGATGGTTGTGAGTTCAAGATGGACGCCTACCTGCCTGTTGGGAAGGATGCGTGTGTCGCGCTGGCCCAGCGGTGGACGGGCGCCAAGGACCGTCCGCTCGGTGTCCGGTTGCTGAAACCGCCGACGGAGCTCGCCTTGGCCAAGGTTGAGTTGTGTCGCCATCAGGGCCTCCCGACCGACGCGCGGACGACGCTCCAATGCACGCTCAAGACCAAAAGCCGCGACTACGGCGCCGGCGTGTGCCAATGGCACATGATGTCGGGCGAGGCGGAGACCACGTTCTGGTTGCTCGACGATCCGGCGACACACTCGCTGATCTTCAACTGGCGGGACGGCACGCAGACCGCAATAAGTCTGGATTCCAAATCGGACTCCGCTCCCGCTGGTGAGTTGTTTTTCTGGCGGAAGGACTACGATCCCCAAGAGCATCTCGTCACGATCAGCTTCGAGCCCAGTGAATGCGGCATGCTCGACGTCGTCTTCTGCATCGACATTTCCGGCTCCATGGGCGACGACATCGAGGCCGTGAAATCCAAGGTTGACGAGGTTTTGGCTAGGTTCGACGAGCGGGCCAAGACCGACGACATCAGCCTTCGGCTCGGCCTGGTGACTTACACCCGCCACACGGAGCCCAACTGGCTGGCGGCCAAGCCGTTGACGAGCGACATTCGGACGATTCGAGACGCCATCATGGCGATCAAGATCACCGATCCCGCGCTGGGCAAGTGCGGCAACGAAGACACCTACGGCGCGGTGATGTACGCCATGAATCAGACCGTCGAGGGGCAATCGATCGACATGGGCTGGCGCGGGGGCGACGACGGGCAGGGAGCCGCGGTCTATGCGGAGAACCCCAGCTCGACGGGCACGCCGGTCGATCTGGGCGATCGAGCCGCCGCGGCGAAGATCATCATCACCATGGGCGACGAGCCCCAGGACGACCCGGACTGGGAGAACCGCACGCTGGACCAGGTGGCGGAGGTCGCGCGAAATCTGGATCCGGTCCACATCTACCCGATCGTGTTGCCCAAGGAGGGCAGTGCGCTGTTGAACAGCGCGGTCGCCGCGAAGAAACGCATCGCGGACGCCACGGGCGGGGAGTTGATCCAAATTAGCGCGGCGGCCGACCTGCCGGATGCCCTGGTCTCCACCCTCCAACTCGCCATTCGCCGTCACCGGGAGGAGATCTGGCGCAAAGAGAATCCGCCCTGGGGCCTGTTTTTCATGGCCGGGGCGATCGGCGTCTTCGTGGTCGCGGCGACGGTCGCGGCGATCTTTGCCCAGATCTGGCGCCGCCGCCCGGCGACGGCGCCCGACGGCTCGCCCTTGCTGGAGCGTGTGCCGGACCCCACGTTGACAGGCCAGTACGTTCCTGGAAAACCAAACGATTAGTCCCTAAACAAGCGAATAGCGATGTTTGGTTTCCCGGATAATCTGTGTAGCGGGCGTGGCGCAGCCGGACCGCTTGGCCCCGGGCGGCGTCTTGGGGGGCGTTGGGTTGTGGGGTGCTTCATCTCGGGCTTCGGTTG
>JAPLNP010000066.1 GCA_026401055.1 Planctomycetia bacterium | reverse complement strand
GCCGCCAAGGACGTGCCCACCTGGACCGTCATCGGGCCCGAACAGCCTCGTGCCCGCGAAATCTGCCTGCTATGCGAACTGGAGGCCGCCGACGACGGTCGGACCGGCGTGATGCTGCGGAGCCCCGACGGCCGGCAGGGTGTGGTCTACCGATTCAACGTCAAGCAACTGCCCTATTTTACGTTCTGGAAGAACCCGCAGAGCCGCGCGGACGGCTACGTCGTGGGATTCGAGCCGGGGACGAACCTCCCCAACACGAAGACCGTCGAGAAAGAACAGGGCCGCGTCATCACGCTCGGCCCGCGGCAGTCCAAGACGTTTGAACTCACGCTGGAGTATCTTTCCGATCCGGCCGCCGTGGACGCCGCCGTCAAGGCGCTGATGGAGAAGTCAAAGCTGTAGGATGCGGAGGGTGAATCGCCAAACCACGCCCTTCGTTCCTCAGGGCGTGCCACCCAACGGGCCGCGTTTTTTCTGCGCACGGCAAAGGGCCTTCAATCATGTTACGCCACTTGCACTCCAACCCCATTCGACGTCGGGCCCTTCTTCTCCCCGCAGCGGTCGTCGTCTGCCTGCTTTCGACGTGCTTCTCGGCTCGCGCCGCCGATGACGCCGGAGTTCTCTTGGAGGACCGCTTCGACGCCGGGGCCCTCGGCTGGAAGCCGGTTTTCGAGGACGGAAATTGGGCGGTCGAGGACGGCGAGTTTCGCTTGACCGGCGACCACTCCGTCTCGGGGCGATTGTCCCCGGTCGCGCCGGTGGCCGACGCGATGATCGAAGCCGACGTCCGCGTGACCGCCCCCCAGCGCCGCCACAACTTCGGGTTCTTTCTGCGGATGCAGGATGACCGAACCGGAGTGGCCGTCCGCTACTATGACGCCCTGAAGCGGCTCGAAGTGCTTCAGTACAACCAGGGGCGCGTTACTCCGGCCCCCAGTGGCGAGAAGGTCGCCTTCGTGCCCGGCGGGATCTATCGCCTGAAGGCCGCGATCGTCGGCGACACGATCCTGGCGAAGCTCTACCCGGCCGACGTCGCCGAGCCCGGCTGGCAATTGGTCGAGCACTACGCCTCGCAATCGCCGGGCAAGATCGGCGTGTACGGCGAAGATGGCACGCAGGTCGGCTTTCGCAACGTTCGCATTTCCTCCGGGCCGGCGGTTGCCGCGCTGAAGCGCAACCTGGACGAACAGCGTCAGCACCTCGCCGAGCGGATTCGCGACGGCCTGGTACTGAAGATCGCCGTGACGCCGCTGGTGCTTCGCGCCAAGGAAGGTCCCCGGCGAGTGGTCTTCGTTCGCCCCAGCGTCGGCGAGGATCTGCACGCCGTCGATGGGAAGCTGGCAGTCACGTTTGGCGACGAGCAATCGTCGCTCGACGTTCTCGCGAAGGATTACCACGCTCAGGGATATCTCTTGCGGCTGCCGGAGCCGGACGCGGCGAAGAAGCTCTCGTTGCGATTCGAGGCGCTGGGCAAGACGATGCAGTGCGAGACCGAGATCAAGCCGGTCCGGCACTGGCAGATCTTCATGAATCCGCACACCCACTACGACATCGGCTTCACCCATCCGCAGCCGGAGGTGATCGAACGGCTGGCCCACGACATGGTCGACGCCATCCGCTTCTGCGAGGAAACCGCGGACTATCCGGCGGACAGCCGCTACCGCTGGACGGTCGAGGTAACCGGGCTGATGAAGAACTTCATCGAGCGTTACCCCGAGTTGGTCGAGAAGATGATGAAACTCGTCCGCGAGGACCGGATCGAGATCTGCGGTTTCAACCTCAACATGCCGACCGAAGTGGTCGGCCACGAGGAATTGATCCGCTGTCTCTACGACGCCCGGAAGCTGCGCGACGCGTACGGCGTGAAGATCGACACGGCCCAGATCAACGACGTGCCCGGCTACACTTGGGCGCTGGCCGATTTGTTGCCCGAGGCGGGCATTCATCGGGTTTCGTTCCGCGCCAACTCGATCCGAGGCAATTTCCTCTGGTTTCGCGAGGGCGCCGTGCAACGCCCGTTCTACTGGCAAGGTCCCGCCGGCGGCAGGGTGTTCATGTGGTACACGGACACCTATCGCGACGGCAATTTCTTCCGCGAGCCCGGGCTGCACGAAAACGAGTTCCTCGATGCCATCCGCCGCAACGAGGCGACCGGCTACGCGATGGACTACGTGCAGCTTCGCATGGGCGGCGACAATCTCCCGCCCGAGTTGAACACGAGCAAGAACGCCAAGGCGTGGAACGAAACGTATCTCTGGCCGCGGGTGGTCGTCTCGACGAACCGCGAGTTCCTCGAGCCGCTGGAGCGCGACTACGGCCGGCAGTGCAAGACGTTCCGCGGCGACATTCCGAGTTGGTGGGCCGACGGCCCAGCGAGCGCCGCCCGCGAAAACGGGATCGTCCGCCTGCTGCACGACGAACTCGTGACGACCGAGGGGCTTTGGACCCTGGCCAGCTTGCACAATCCCGGCGTCGCTTATCCCCGCAAGGCGATCGACAACGCCTACAGCAAGATGCTCCACTTCGACGAGCACACTTGGGGCGCCTCGGGCAGCATTTCCGAGCCGAAGAGCGAGAACACGCTCCGGCAATGGGCCTTCAAGAAGGCATACGCCGACGATGCCAAGCGGATGGGCGACGAACTGCGGCGCGACGCCGTCGCCGCGCTGGCCGCGGGCCTCGTCGCCGAGAAGAGCCCCGCGCCGACGAACGAGCGGCTCATCGCCCTGGTGAATCCGCTCGCGTGGGAACGTAGCGACGTCGTTTCGCTCCCGCTGGACGGCTCGCCGTTGGCCGGCGCGGGCGGCATTCGGGTGGTCGACACGCGGACCGGCAAGCCCGTCGACGTGCAGATGTCGGCCGACGGCCGGACAGCTTTCTTCGTCGCCGAAAAGCTTCCGTCGCTGGGCTACGCCGTGTTCGCGGTTTCGCCGGGCGACGCGGCCGCCCCGAAATCGCTCGATCTCAAGCCGGAGTTGGAAAACCGCTTCTACCGGATCGAGGTCTCGCCCCAGGCGGCCGGATGGGTCAGTTGGCGCGACAAGCTGCTCGGGCGCGAACTCTTGGACCGGAAGGCGAAGTATCTGGGCAATCAGCCGATCCACGAGCGCTCGCTCGACGGCCGCGACGCGATTACCGCGAAGAACCCCACGCGATTCGAGCGCGTCGTGCCCGGCGAGGGCAAGATCGTCCGCCGGACGGCCGGGCCGGTGTTCGACGAACTCGTGCTCGACACGTCGCTGCCCACCGTGCCGAGCATTCGCCAGTCGATCCGGCTCTATCACGGCCTCAAAATGGTCGACGTCGAGAATCTGCTCGACAAGCAAGAGGTGTTCGAGCCCGAGGGCGTCTACTTCGCCTTCCCGTTCGACATCCCCAAGTCCACGATGCGCGTCGAGATCGCCGACGCCTCGATGCGGCTGGGCGTCGACCAGTTGACCTATTCGTGCCAGGACTTCTACGCGATCCAGCACTGGCTCGACGCGGCCGGCGACGGGATCGGCGTGATCTGGGCGCCGTTGGAGTGCCCGCTCGTTACCGCCGGGGGCATGAACGCCTATCAATGGGCCGACAAGATCGACTTTTCCAAGGCCCACGTCTTCTCCTGGGTTATGAACAACTATTGGGTCTGCAATTTCAAGAACGGGCAAAGCGGCCGCGCGGCGCTGCGCTACCGGCTGACTTCGTATGCGGGCGAACAGGACCCGGCGCGAGCGACCCGGTTCGCCTGGCAGCCCTTCCAGCCGATCCTGCCGATCTGGCTCGACGGCAAGCCCGCCGAGAACGAGCGGTCGTTCGCCTCCGTCGAGGGCGAGTCGGTCCTCCTCGGTTGCCTCAAGATGGCTGAGGCGAAGGACTGCCTGATCGTCCGCCTTCTGGAAATGCGGGGCGAGCCGGCCGAGGCGGTCCTGCGGCTGAACCCGCCGCGGGGACGAACCGTCGCCCGAGCGTTCCGCGCGAACTGCCTCGAAGTCGAACAACAACCGCTGACCGTGACGGACGGGTCCGTCCGGCTCAAGCTGAAGCCAAACGAGATTGTCACCGTCGGCGTGGAAGTGAAATGAGCGGCCGAGTGTGCCATTCAGAATAGGCAACCACTCCGATGCGAAGCACCACAAAACAGAAACGGCCGGGCCGAAACCGGCGGATCTTCGAGCCCCTGGAACCGCGGCTGTCCCCGTCCGGCGACGGAGCCGCGTCCTACAATCCCAAGAGATCCGTCGACCGTTCCCGCGCGTGAACGGTTCCCGTTCTCGGATCATCCGCGGAACTCGGCGTTGGCCAGTTCGCCGACGGCGTCGACCATCGCCTTGAAGTTCTCGGCGGGAATCGGGGGGTTGATCTCGCTCGAAGACGCGATGAACAGCCCGCCGGTCGCCAGGGCGTCCGTTTCGAGGATGTCGCGCCGAACGTCGCGGCGCACGTCGGCGGGCGTGCCGAACTCCATCGTGTCGACGCCGTTGATCCCGCCCATCCAAACCATCGCCGGCCACTCGCGCTTCAACTCGATGGTGTGCATGCCGCAGTTCGGCTCGAGGCAATAGAACCCGTCGACGCCGCAGTCGATCAACGAGGGAATGGCGGCCTTGTAGTTGCCGTCGCTGTGGTAGATCACCTTGACGCCCTTGGCGTGCCACGCGCGGACCAGCCGCTGGACGTAAGGGTAATGATACGCATCGAGGAATTTCGGGCTGAATATGGGGCCCTGCTTGGTCGAGAAATCCTCGGGCAGGAGGATCACCGGCGAGAGCGCGGGATCGGCCACGGCGTCGACGCGGGCGATCTCGTTGGCCGTCGACAGTTCCATGTAGTCGCGGAGCATTTCGGGATGGTCGAGGCTGAAGAACGTGAAGAGGTCCAACCCCATCGCGTCGTAGAGGTCGCAGAAACCGGTGAAGCTGAAGTCGATGACGACCGTTTCTCCCACCTTCGCCTGCACGTCGAGGAAGTACCGGCGATACTCGTCGCGAACCAGGTCCGGCTGGAAGGCGGCGACGGCGGTGTCGTGTTTGACGTCGACCGCGGTATGGATATTCAGCCCGGTGGCCTCCATCCGGCGCATCCGCGTTTTCAGCCACTCGGCGGCCCCGCGCTCGTCGCCGAAGGGCCGGCCGACGCGCCAGGTCATCCAGTTCTCGTTCTTGAAGACGAAGCCGTCCTCGGTGGTCTCGGTGTCGGTCCCCTTGTCCGCAACCAGCGGAAAGCAGCTATCCAGCGTCAGGCCGATGGCGGCGCCGATTTCGTCGAGCGTGAAATCGAATCCGTCGATTTGCCTGCCGGTGTAAAGGGCGATCACGCCGGCGTTGTAGCTGAGTTGCTCGTGAATCGCGACGCGATCGACGGACCGGTGGTTGAGCGTCCGCTCGACCCGCTGCCGTTTGGTGAGCACGTCGCCGGGGAAAACGCGCTCGAAGTTGCGGTACTCGGAAGATGCACGGGAGATATCGCCCATGGTCATTGTCGTCCCATGACGGTTGGTGGTTACGTGCCGCGGACGATCAACTCCGGCAGCACCACGTGTTCGTGCTTGACCGGGCTCGTCGCGGCAACGGAAGGATGGAGGATGTCCACCAGGATCGAGGCCATCTCGGCGTTGCGGGGATCGACGGAACTGATCGGCGGGGTGAAAAACCGCGCAAGGTCCGAGTTGCCGTAGCTGACCACGCCGAAGTCGCGCGGAACGGCGACACCCTGCTCGCGGAGACGCCCGATCGCCTGGATCGCGCTGACGTCGTCGCAGCAGAACAGGCCCGTGATCCCGCGCTCGCGAAGATCCCGCAACCGGACCGCGCTGCCTCGCGGCAGGACGCAGGGCTCGAAGTCCGGGCGTCGTTTTCGCAGCAGGTCGAAGTAGGTTCCCCGCATCAGCTCCAAGACCATGTTGCGTCCGGCCCAGAGCTCGTTCTCGACGAAGGCGACGCCGCCGTCCTTCTGCCCCAACAGGTAGTTGATCGCCCGGGTGACCCCCAGGTCGTAGGTTTGAATGACGTAGCGGAAGCTGTTGCTGGACATGGTGTGGTCCAGCAGGACGACGGGCGAGTCGTGGGGCGAGACGTGGGAGTAGAAGTCCCAGGTTTTCGATTCGTCCATCGTCGGGATGACGACCACCGCCTCGTAGCGCTGGTGGAGCATGATGCCGACGAGGCGGATTTCCTCTTCCCACGAGTTGTAGTTGCAGAAGTGGCGGATTTCGCGTCCCAACTGGGCCGCGCGATTGGCCGTTTCGAGAATCAGGTCTTCGTATTGAATCGAATAGAAGGGAAAGACCAGCCCCCAGATTCTCTCCTTGGGGCGGAGGTCCGCGACAAAGGAGCCCTTGCCGCGGCGTTGGACGATGTAGCCTTCGCGGGCCAGCAGGTTGAGGACGCGTTTGGCGGTTTCGCGGGCGACGCCGTGCTCAACCTGAATCTGGCTGATCGAATCGACACGCTGGCCTGGCCGGAGCCGATGACTGAGGATATCGGCCCGATAGGCGTTGAAGAGCCTTTGGTAGATCGGGGTGGCGGAATTGGCGAGGTCGGACACGGGCCGAGTATCACATCACAGTAGAGTGGCCATCACATCACACTTTTTGTTGTAGCTGGCTGTGCGCATCCTGTCAAGCGGCCGGGTTGTTGACAGGACGCCGGGCGCTGCCTATACTCCGATTATACTGTGATGTGCTGTGATGCTCAACCACGCCACCTGACGCACGAGTCTTCCACCGGAAACCACCCATGACCGACACCCCTGCCCGCTCCTTACCCCCCGACATTGAAATCGCCCGGCAGACCAAAATGTCGGCGATCGACGAGATCGCCGCCAAGCTGGGGATCGGCGCCGAAGATCTGGAGCACTATGGGCCGGTGAAGGCCAAGGTGTCGCTCGATCTGTACGATCGCCTGGCCGACGCCCCGACCGGAAAACTCGTTCTCGTGACCGCGATCACCCCCACCCCGGCCGGAGAAGGCAAGACGACCACCAGCATCGGCCTGACCGACGGGCTGAACCGGATCGGCCACCGGGCAACCGTCTGCCTCCGCGAGCCGTCGATGGGACCGTGCTTCGGCATGAAGGGCGGGGCGGCCGGCGGCGGCTACGCCCAGGTGGTTCCCATGGAGGACATCAACCTCCACTTCACCGGCGACATCCACGCCATCGAACTGGCCCACAACCTCCTGGCCGCGATGCTCGACAATCACCTGCATCACGGCAACAAGCTCGGCATCGATCCGCGGCGAGTGAGCTGGGGCCGGGTGGTGGACATGAACGATCGGGCGCTGCGCAACGTGATGGTCGGGCTGGGCGGCGTGAACAACTCCGTGCCCCACGAAAGCACGTTCGACATCACCGTCGCCTCCGAGGTGATGGCCGTCTTCTGCCTGTCCGAGTCGCTCCTCGAGCTGCGCGAGCGGCTCGGGCGGATCATCGTCGCCCACACTCGCGACCGCCGCCCCGTCACCGCCGCCGACCTCAAAGCTCACGGGGCGATGACCGTGCTTCTGAAGAACGCCTTGAAGCCGAACCTGGTCCAGACGCTCGAACACAGTCCGGTCTTCATCCACGGCGGTCCCTTCGCCAACATCGCCCACGGATGCAACAGCGTGATCGCCACGAAGCTGGCGATGCGGCTGTCCGAGTACACGGTGACCGAGGCCGGCTTCGGCGCCGACCTGGGCGCCGAGAAGTTCATGAACATCAAGTGCCGCAAGGCCGGCATCCGTCCCAACGCGGTCGTGATCGTCGCCACGGTCCGCGCGCTGAAGCACCACGGCGGCGTTGCCCTGGCCGACCTGTGCGGCCCGAACCGCGAGGCGTTGGACAAGGGCGTCGAAAACCTCAAGAAGCACATCGAGAACATCCACCGCTTCGGGCTGCCGGTCGTCGTGGCGATCAACTCGTTCGCTTCCGACACCGACGACGAGATCGAATTCATCAAGGACAAGTGCGCGTACCTGAGCGTGAAGATCGTCAAGGCCGATCATTGGGCCCGGGGCGGCGCCGGCGCGGAATCGCTTGCCGAAGCGGTCGTCGACGTCGTCGAGAACACCAAGACCGACTTCACCCTGCTGTACCCGAATACGTGCAGCCTCTGGGACAAAGTCGGCATCATCTGCCGCGAAATCTACGGCGCCACCGACGTGCTGGCCGACAAGAAGCTCCGGGCGAAGTTTCAGCAGCTTCAAGAGTCGGGCTACGGCGAGCTTCCGATTTGCATGGCCAAGACGCAGTATTCGCTGTCGACCGATCCGGGCCTGAAGGGGCGCCCGAAGAAATTCGACGTGCCGCTGCGCGACGTTCGGGTGTCGGCCGGCGCGGGCTTCGTGTTCGTGTTGACCGGCGACATCATGACCATGCCGGGGCTGCCCGCCGTGCCCGCCGCCGAATCGATCGACATCAACCCCAACGGCGACGTTGTGGGTCTATTCTAAGTGCCTGTCCAAGATCAACTCCGCGGTATTGTGGTGCAGCCGTCCCGGCTGCCTGGGCAGGCGAGACGCCTGCACCACAACTTATTCATGGACAGGCACTAAGGGCGCGCGAGGTTCTTGCGGATTGCCGCTTCGAGTGTGTTGAGATTGGCTTCGTCCAGCCGCCTCAGCACTCGCTCCCACCGGTAGGCGAGACTGCCGGCCTCGTCGCGAGGCCGATCGGCGAACAGGCTATCGAAGGCCCGACGCCGGTCGCGGTATTCCCGCTGAATCCGGGCGAAATTGCCCAGACAGGCTCCCACGTAGGCGTCGGCGAATTCGCTGGGGTTGGTGACATGCGCAACCCGACGGTTGACCGGCGCGGCGTACACGGCGGCGAGTTGGTGGATGTCCGCGTCGAAGGCGACGAACGCGCCCGTGTGGTCCGCAACCAGGATGTCGGCCGGCAGTCCGTGTTCGTCTTCGATGAGCACTTCGTCGCCGTTGTCGAAGATCACGATTCCGCCACGAGATTGTCGGCCGACAATGATGTTCGGCGCGGCCGCCCGGCCCAGGAGCGCGGCGAATCGCATCGCGAACTCGGAGTCTTGAAACCGGCTAGGGGGGACCATGTCGGTGGCGAGGCCGCGGATGTAGTCGCGTTCGAAATAGGGCGACCAGATCCGCGTCGTCCAGTAGCGTTTCTGCTTGCCCGAGTACGTCTCGCTGACCTTGCGGGTAACGACTTGCACCGGCAGATTCATGCCTAATTGGCGGCAAGCGAGACGCCGATCCAAGACGTACTCGGTGTACTCTTCCGAGTTCAGAGTCGCCTCGAGCAGCGGCTTTCCCTCGTCCAAGTGTTCGCGGACGCCCCATTTCTGCATGCGGATGATCTTGAGGATTTCTTCCGCACTGTCGCGCCGCTTCATCTCGACCACGTAGACGCCGCGACGTCCGCCCGGGGAGGGCCGTCGCGCCATCGAGGCGCTGATGCGCCCGAGATTCACATATTCCAGATCGCCGTACTCCCGAACCAGGTTGAACAGGAGGCCCCTCGCCTGGCTGTAGTCGACGGTCGTCGGCCTGATGTGGCCCCCCGCCCGGCGAATCTCGTCGAGCACCGGGTCCAGGATCAGTTCCCCCTCTTCGATCCGGCCGCCCGGCAGCCACTCAACCTGCATGTAGAACTCAGCGCCCAGGCCGAGCATCTCCTCTTCGGAGGCAACGTCTTCGCCATGCGGCACCAACACCGCGAACATCCGCCAACGCCACTCGGCATTCTCCACGTCGTCCTGCCGCAACTCGGGACACACCGAACTGCTGAACTCCCCTTTGAGCGTATCGTGGGCTGCCCGCAGAGCCACGGGCGCCATCTCGGCGAAATCGAAGGCGGCCCATTCGGCTCGGAACGACGGCTCGGCCAGGAAGAAGTCCACCTCGCGGGTCCCCTGGTTGTTCCAGCAGGCGCAATACCGCTGGATCTCGACCAAGTGCTTGCGGAGATCGTCATCGTCCAGAGTAGCCAGTTGTGCAAATTCCTGGCAGGTCAACCAGTGGGTGCCGGCAGCCTTGCTGTAGTAGTAGATGTCTCGGCCGCCAATGCCAAGCCGCGAGTCGCGGATCATCTGTTTCATCTCGCCGGTCGATCTGGGCAAAGGCGTGATCCTCCAGCATTCGCCGCGACGTTTGACGGCGTTGCGCACGCTTGGATTCAACACGTTGAGGAAACGGATCCGCGGCTTCGGCACGATCTTCTGCAGAACCTCATCGGCGGCGAAGGCAAGCGGCATGTCGTCAGGGTCCGGCCGGATCAGGACGGCGTCTTCGTCCACGATCAGATCCACGGCCTTGCGCCACCGGACCGTCCTCTCCTCGGGCGTCAAAGGGCCCAGGCCGCCCGCTTGTCGCTCCTCGTCGAGCAGATCCAGATAGGCGCCCCGATGCGTGGCGTGAATGCCGGGCAGAGTCACCAGCACGTTGTCGTGAGGAAAAACGGTGGCGATTCGCGAAAGAAGACGCCCCCGGTCGTTCCTGGCAAACAAGTCGGAGCCGATGATGCGTGGCGTCACGGGTTCGCCTCCTTGAAGCCCGGGGTTGTTGAGTGCAAGTTTGCGAAGCGTGCCTTCGATGTGTCTTCGATGTCTCCAATCTACGCGGGAATGGCGAAATCACCAAACCGCTGACGTCTCCCGACTCGCGGCAGATGCGATTCCAGTTCCGCTGAACGCAAAAGGCCCTTCGTAACTCATTGCTACGAAAGGCCTTGCGTCAACTGGGGAACAAGGATTTGAACCTTGACTAACTGATCCAGAGTGAGTTTCCGAGCGTTTTGACGCCCGTTTTGTCAGTTTGGTTCTTGTTGATAGGTGTTGACCCCAAAACGACTTACGGCTAAGCTACTATTGACGGTGCTACCGCGTTTTTGACTGTTTTTGGTAGCACCGGTAGCACGGCGGTAGCACGGGATTTTTCATGGGGAGCATCGTTATGGGGAGCAAACAGGTGGGCACGTCGCGGTTTCCGTTCACGATGGAGCGACTGAAGAAGCTGGCTGCGCCCGAACGGGGGAGGGTCTACCACTACGACAGCAAGACGCCCGGGCTGTGCCTGGTTGTGACGGAGGCCGGCAGCAAGTCGTACTACTTGTACCGCAAGATCGACGGTCGACCGGAGCGGATCCGGCTGGGGAAGTTCCCCAACGTGTCGATCGACGACGCCCGGTCCGCGGTCAGGGAAATGGTGGGCGAGATTGCGGCCGGGAAGGACCCCGCGTCCGAGCGACGGGCGCGGCGGGAGTCGCCCACCCTCAAGGAACTGTTCAGCCACTGGCTGACGGTACACGCCAAGCCCCGCAAGAAGACCTGGAAGGAAGATCAGCGGGTGTTCAAGAAGTACTTCACCGTCTTGGCAGGTCGCCGACTGAAGGACATCATCAGGGCCGACGTCCAGCGCTGGCACGCCCGTCTCGGCGAGAAGCACGGTCACTACCAGGCGAACCGGGCTCGAGCGCTGCTATCGGCAATGTGGCGAGCAGCCGATGACCTGGGGGTCAGTCTGCCGAATCCGTGCGTCGGCGTGAAGCGGTTCGCCGAAGAATCGAGGGAACGCTTCTTGCTGCCGGACGAAATGGGGCGGTTCTTCGCCGCGCTGGCCGTCGAGGAGCCGCTGTGGCGAGACTACTTCCTCGTCGCGTTGTTTACCGGGGCCCGGCGTGGAAACGTCCAGGCGATGAGGTGGGAGCAACTGGACCTGGGGAAGGGGCTGTGGTATTTGCCGGGTTCCGCAATGAAGAACGGCAAGCCGATGGTCATAGTGTTGGCCGAGCCGGCGCGGGTCATCCTCGAATCCAGGCAGGCGAGCAGGAAGAAGTCGGATTTTGTATTCCCCGCCAACCGCCGCGCGAAGCAAGGGCACGTCGTCGACCCGTACAAACCTTGGGCCCGCATCTTGGAGCGCGCCGGTATCTCGGGGATGCGTCCCCATGATCTACGTCGGTCGCTCGGTAGCTGGCAGGCAGCGGCGGGGTCGAGTCTGCCGATCATCGGCAAGTCCCTTGGGCATCGCGACCAATCGGCGACGGCGATCTACAGCCGGCTGCAACTCGATCCGGTTCGTGCATCCGTCGAGGCGGCCGTGTCTGCGATGCGCGAGGCCGGCGGCGTGAAGGGCAACGGCGTGATCGTCGACGACGCCGTGGAGGGCAACGGCGTGATCGTGGACGTCGAGGCGGCGACCCTGGCCATGCGCACGGCTGCGGGCCTGGTCGAGGGCAACGGGACCGAGGGGGGCCAGCCCGATGGATGACGTGTTGCGGTTGGATGACGTGTTGCGGACGTGGGTTGAGTACGCACGGCTGTGGGCCGAACTGCAGGCGCGAATGCCGAAGCAAACGGAGAAGGCCAGTCCGATGGATGACGTTTTGCGGGGAATTGCTGACTTCCGGCGGCTGTGGGGTGAACTGGTGGTCCTCAGCCGAAAGAAGCCCAAGTCGGTTCAGGAAGCATTTGATGACATACCGCACCTGGTCGACCTCCGGGTCGAGGTGGTTGACTTGCTGAAGGCCCTGGCCGGCGTGATGGAAGTCCGGGGAATGAATTCGACCGCGTTGTGGAATTTGCACGACTATTTCGATTCGCCGAGCGATGACCAATGGGCGGCCGTGGTCACTGCGCTGCATCGGCTGGAGGCCCGCGTCCGCGCGGAGCGAGCCGATCCGGTCGTGCCCGGCGCCGACGGCGTAGTTGACGCCGCATCGCCAGAGAAACGAAATCCTCCGGTCTGGTCGGACTCGGCCACACTGTCGACGTGGGCCAAGCGGCTCGGGCGCACACAGAGAACGTTGATGAAATGGAGCAAGGACGGATCGAACCGCGTTCAACGGGCGGCGAAGGGGTCGTGGCGCGTCAACACGCGCGATCCGCTCTATGACGACTGGATCGCGCGCAGTGGCCAGAAGAAAGAGGACGAGCACGCCGAGGACTGATACGACGCATCGCCCACCAAAGCCCCGCCGGTCGGGGCTTTTTTCATGCGCTTACGTTGAAAAGCAGGCCAACAGGCCCCAACAGGCCCCAACCGGCAAGAACCGGAAATTTGCGGACATCTGGCCGAAAACGAGCGGATCCGCAAACGTGGATTGAGCGTTGTCTGCTAGGATTCCTTCTCGACGTTTGGTTTCCATTATTTTTAATGAGGGTTGACGATGACTGCCACAGCCACGAGGGAACTGAAGACGCGGGCGAAGGACGAACAAAGCGAACTGAAGACGCGGGAAGAGGCCGCGGCGTACCTGACGATGAAAACCCAGACGCTGGCGGCTTGGGCGATGACTGGCAAATACTTGCCCATGGTCAAGATTGGTCGCTCCGTGCGCTACCGAAAATGCGACCTGGACGACTTTCTGCGCCGCCGGACAGTCGGCGGTGACGGTGCCGAGTGAACCCCAACAAAAAACCCGGTACGCGACGTGGACCGTTTCGCGCCCGGGTCAAAGGAGAAATGTTCCATGGATTCTATCAGAAACAACCTCGACGTCCACCCCGCCGCCGACATCTTCCCGTCAATGAGCGGTGACGAGTTTGACCGGCTCGTCGAGGACATCAAGCAACACGGCCAGATCAACGACATTGAGCTGTACGACGGCAAGATACTCGACGGCAAGCACCGCTATCGCGCCTGCATGAAGCTCGGCATCGAGCCCAAGACGATCGGCGTGGACTTCGCGATTAAGGACCCCATCGCGCACGTCGTCTCCCTGAATGTCCACCGCCGCCATCTGAACGAGTCGCAGAGGGCGATGGTTGCGGCGAAGCTCGCTGAGATTTTCGCCGCCGATGCCAAGGACAGGAAGAAGCGGAAGCCGAAATCTGTGGTGGCAAATTTACCACCACAAAAAGAGAAGGGGAAATCCCGCGACAAGGCCGCCAAGCTCATGAAGGTCTCTGGCAAGTCTGTTGACCATGCCGCCAAGGTGACCAAGCAGGGGTCCAAGAAGCTCGCCGCCGCGGTCAAGGACGGCAAGGTCGCCGTTTCCGCCGCGGCTAAGGTCGCCACCAACAAGGACCACGCCGAGCAAGACGAGTGGGTTGATGAGAAGGTCGCAGGCAAGGCGACGAAGACGAAGCGTGCCGGCAAACCCACCAACGCGGCTACGCTGAAGTTGCACCTGCCAGCCGATGAGCCAGAAGTCCGTGATGATGATATCGCCGACGGCGACGAGTGCGTGGGCTCCACGGTTCGCGACTGGTTCGCTAGCTACGCGGCCGTCTTGAGCGACGAGGATGTCCGCGTTCTGATCGCCGTCGCGCGCGAGACGCTGGACCGAATCGAGGCCGAGCGGTTCGGAGGTGCAGGCGGATGACCACACGAACGAAGACCATCACCCTCCGGACCGTCGATCGTCCGAAACCCGAACCGCGACTGGCGCCGATTCCGATCATCGTCGAGGTGTTCGCGGACGGGTTTGTCCAGGTCTATGGACCGCCGCATGTTCGCGCGGTCGTTTTCAACCACTTCGCGGATGACGGCGGCGCGGCACTCCACAATACCATCGACGAATACCACGCGCTTGAACTGTCCCACTTGCATCGCCCGCTCTACGACCCCCGCCGCATCATCGGCATGGGCAACACGAAGCCGCGGACGATCGAGGGGGAGGCGAATCGACAATGGGATCTGGCGTTTTTGCGCGGACTGAGAGAGGTCGGCCAGGTTCTCCGTGATCGGGGGGCCGCGCCATGAACGACAATATCACGTTGGAGTATACCCCATCAGGGAGGAACGGCACGGTCTGCGTCTTCGCCAAGCGCGACGGCCAGACGATCGAGGCCGACAAGCTGGACATCGCCAAGAGGGAGAAGCGCGTCTCGTTCCGGAACCGCGTAATGCAGTCCTTTCCGGACCTCGACGCCGACGACCTGGATCGCCGACTGTTGGCGGTGGCCGAAGACGTGGCGCGGCAACCCGTGCCGAGCGACTCGGCGGCCGGGTCGCAGGACGAGGTTGACGCTGGGTCGCTTATTCGCCCCGAGCGATTCATTGTGCCCGAGGCGTCGGGCTTGGCTGTGCCGAGCATGACGACGATGGGTGATCGTGTCCAGGGTCGGTGGCTACTCTATCTTCGGTGGGCGGATGGCCGGCGGGAAAAGGTCCCGATGGCCCACATCCTCGATGTGCCCGGCGGTCGCCGCTTGTGGATTCATCCGACGCCGAGCGAACCCAGCCCGAGCACAAAGCCCGGCTGGAGTGGGGCGGCCCGACGGCGATGGTTGGACGGCGAGCCGGCCCCGGACGTGGCGGACACGTTCAAGGCGATGTTCGAGCGGTTCGCCCACTTCATAGACCTTCCTCCAGCCCATGCCGGCGGCGTTACTGCAACCGTGGTTTGCTGGTCGATGCTGTCGTACATCTTTCAGACGTGGGACGCCGTGCCCTATTTGTTCGTGGGTGGTCCACTCGGGTCGGG
Source organism: Planctomycetia bacterium (assembly GCA_026401055.1). Classification (GTDB taxonomy): domain Bacteria; phylum Planctomycetota; class Planctomycetia; order Pirellulales; family Thermoguttaceae; genus JAPLNP01. The sequence continues at coordinate 17,259 of JAPLNP010000066.1, read as the reverse complement.
CAAGAGCCGGGTTTTCGAGGTTCTTTCGCGACTGGTGTTCCGTCCGCTCGGGTCAAGCAATATGACCGGCGCGGCGTTGTTCCGGACGCTTCATTCCCAAGGTGGTTGTCTTCTCCTGGACGAAGCGGAGCGCTTGCGGAACACACAGGACCCGGCGACGGCGGAGATCCTTTCGATGCTCCTTGCCGGCTACCGAAGGGGTGGCACGGCAACGCGGCTCGAGCCAATGGGAGACAACGGATTCAAGACAGTGAGCTTCGACGTGTTCACCCCCAAGGCGCTGGCGTGCATATCTGGGCTCCCCCCGGCGCTGGCGAGTCGATGTATCTCAATCACCATGTTCCGCTCCCCACCGGGGTCGGAGAAACCATGTCGTCGGATCGACTCCGACGCCAAGGGGTGGCAGGTGCTACGGGATGCCCTCCACTCCATAGCGCTTGAGCACGGCGAGTCGTGGTTGGACCTGCCGAGCCGAACCGACGTTTGCCCGGCAATGAGCGGTCGCAGTTTTGAACTGTGGCAACCCATTCTGAGCATCGCGTCGTGGCTCGAATCTCGCGGGGTCCGGGGACTGCTTGGTCTCTTGCAGGAACACGCGCTGGCAAGCATCGACGCCGGGAAGGACGACGCCACGCCCGATCATGACGAGACTCTGCTGCGGATTCTGGCCGAGCGGCGGGCGGCCCTGGACATGCCCCAACCCAAGGAAATCCTCGAGGCGGCCCGAGAGCTTGACCAAGTGAGTTTCCGGCAATGGTCACCCAAGGGGGTGGCCACCGTATTCCGCCGCTACGGCGTGACTCCATCCACGCTGCATGGTCGCAAGGTCTATCGGACCGACCTGGCCGAACTGGCCAGAATCCAGACGACCTACGGTCTTTCGTTGGGAATAGAGGAAACCCAAGTACACCCAGGCTGAACAAGCCCACCCATGTACACCCAAGCCCACCCAAAGCGCGTTTTACCCTGGATTTTCAGGGGTTTCTTTGGGTGTACATGCGCCCGGTGGAATGCGGCTTGGGTGTACTTGGGTGTACTTGGGTGGGCTTGGGTGGGCTTGTCCAGGGTATCCCCGGGGAGAAAAAAAGATGGCCTTTGATGTACGCGACTTGTTTGGAAGCCTATTCAACGCGCCGCCGACTCAGGCCGGACAGACGACGGCGACATCGCCCTCGGGGGTAATCTCTGTCGCAGCGGCGCCAACCTCGCCCCCGGACTCGGCCGAGCCCCCCGGCGACCTCGGGGCCTACGTCCGCGAACACGGTTGCTACCCGCCCGAGGGGTTGGCAAATTGGGAATGGCGGCCGGGCGAACGGCCCGGGCCACCGGACCCGGGGCCAATGGATTGGGAGTCGGGGATCCCCTGGGAGAAGGTTCTACTGCCATGAACTCCTACGACTGCATGATCCGCGTGCTACGATCCGGCGAGCGACTGCCGGCGGCCGAAATCGAGCGTGTCTGTCTCGCCGCGGGCGTCTCGCCGGGGCAGTTGGCCCTCGACCTCGTAGCCGGCGCTGGTCTGCGTCGGTCCGGGGATCCCTGCCCTGGGTGTCCCGACGGCCGGCTCCGCGTCACGTCCAGCAAACGGCACGGCGCCCGGGTCGTGCGGTATCTGGGCTGCACGACGATCGGCTGCACGTTCTCCGCCAAGGTCATCATCGCCGACGACCAGGTGCCACGTCGCCGAGCACGTCAAGGTTGAAGGTTTAGGGTTGAACGCCCCAAACCTTCAACCCTAAACCTTCAACATGCGGAACCGACGGAGTCGTCCCCGGCGGGCTCTTTCCTACCGTTAGGAACCTGGGGCCTCGATCACCTCGCCACAGAAGTACAGTACACGTTACCACATTGCGGCAAATTCAACCCAAACGCGAAAGGAAAGAAGATGCTCACTCGCGAACAATTCCAGCAAATCGAGCTGGAGGGCCACACGGCCGAGATCCTCGCGGATTCGAGTCACATCCTCCAGGCCCGGTATTTTTGGAACAAGAACCACCCCGGATCGACGCCGCTGGACATCACCTCGGCATGGAATCGCCGAAGACTGGCGCTAGACTTGCTGGCGAAGCTGGCCACGGGCGAAGAGCTGATCTCCGCGGACATCGAAACCGTCCAGCACATCATCACTTCTATCCGCCGCGAAGAAAACTGCCCGGACGACGGCGACGTCGTCGAGTAGGCCGGAAAACCCCACGGCCCACCTCTGACCGCCCCGTTCCGTCTCCGACGCAAGGTGAACACATGACGATTCCACTCGATAACTTCTGGTCGATCGAACCGGGGGCCGGCTCCAAGTTGGAGGCGGCGCTCAATTCGCTCTCACCCGAGACGCTTCGGCTGCCGGCGGTCCTTCAGCCGGCCCTGCCCATGGAAATCATCCGGGGCGTGGCGGTGGTGGACGTCGCCGGCCTCTTGACCAAGCGGCCGTCGTCCTTCTCGTTGCTGTTTGACGGCACGTCGACCGAGCAAGTGACGGAGGCCGTCGCCAAGGCCGCCTCGGACGATCGGGTCAAGAGCATCATCTTGCGTATCGACTCGCCGGGCGGATCGAGCGCGGGATTGGCGGAAGCCGCCGATGCGATCCTTGCGGCCCGGGCGGTCAAGCCGGTCGTGGCGTCCGTCTGTGGGTTGTGCTGCAGCGCGGCGTACATGCTGGCCAGTCAGGCCGGCCAAATCTTCGCCCATCGCATGGACCTGGTCGGGTGCATCGGTAGCAAGATGATGCTCTACGACTTCTCCAAGATGTTCACCGAGGCGGGGATCCGTGCCGTGCCGATCGACACGGGCCCGTACAAGTCGGCTGGCGAGCCCGGGACGGAAATCACGCCGGCGCACGAGGCGTATTTCCAGGGCATCGTCGACCATTTTTTCGGCGACTTCATCCAGTCGATCGTCCGCGGCCGGCGGATGCCCGAGTCGGCGGTCCGCAAGGTTGCGGATGGTCGCGTGTTCGTCGCCGGCGAGGCCCTGAAGCTCCGCCTGATCGACGGCATTCAAAGTTTCGATTCAACGCTCGCCCGTCTCCAGGACGGGGCGGGTTCAACCAAGTACCCAGTTTTCAATGAGGAAACCCCGATGTCCCATCACATGAACCCCGAGCCGGCCAACTTGAAGGAACTCCAGGAGAGCATCCCCGGCATGGCGGCAGAGTTCTACGTCGACTGCTTGACCAAGCAGTTGACGGTTGCCGACTCGACCCGCGCGGCACTGGCCGAGAAGGATCGGCAGTTGACCGCGGCGAGCAAGGCGACGGGCACCCAAAAGTCCGGCGTCAAAACGCTGGAGGAAAGAGTCTCATCCACGGCCACCAGCGGCGTGGCCGAGCAGCTCGACGACCTGGTCCGCGAGGAAATGCAGACCGGCGCCGACCGACGCACGGCCATGGTGCGTGTCTGCCGGCGACACCCGGACTTGCACGCTTCGCTTTTGACCGCCAGCAACGAGCGCAACGTTCCGGCCCTGGACGCCATCGCCCAGCGGTTCCGCTGATCACCGCCTCGCGACGGACCACATTCGTTTCCTGTTTGAACCACATTTTTTCTGAGAGGATAACCCAATGGCTTCTCCCACAACGGCCATCACGAGGCCGGAGTTTGCAATGTCGTATGCCGAGTTCAACCTCGAACTGTCGAGACTCGGATTCATCGGCCCCCAGGTTTTCCGACCGCGGTTGGTCGGAAGCCAACAGGGCCAGATCGCCGTCATCCCGCTGAAGGCCCTGTTGACCACGAGGGACACGAGCAGGGCCCCGTGGGGTGCGTACAACCGCGCCAACTTCACGTTCGACCTGACCAACTACGCCACGGCCGAGCACGGCGTCGAGGAACCGATCGACGACCGGGAACTGAAAATGTATCTCGACTTGTTGGACGCCGAAAACGTCCACTCGTCGCGTGCGATCGACGGCATCCTGAGGGCGTTCGAGGTGGCGGCGGCCACGGCGCTCTACGACCTGTCGACGTGGACGGGCGCGGCGCTGCAGACGGACCTGTCGGTCGAGTGGGACAAGCCGAATACGGCCGGGCCCATCGCCAATATCGAGGCCGCCAGACAGAAGGTCATCACCGGCTGTGGCATGATTCCGAACTGCCTGGTTCTGAACCGCCGGCAGTTCCACCACTTGAAGAACACCGACGAGATCGTCGACCGCGTGAAGTACGCGGGCAAGGTCGATCCGGCGAACATCACGCCCTCGGCGGTGGCCGCGGCCTTGGACCTGGACCGCATCGTCGTCGCCGGCGGCTACCAGAACGTGGCAAACGAGGCGGCCACGCCCGACATCGACCCGATTTGGTCGGACCAATACTCGATGCTCTGCCGTGCGGCGGTGACCGATGACCCCGCTGAACCGTGCATTGGCAGAACGCTGCTTTGGTCGCAAGAGAACGCGGGCTTGGGCAACGCCCAAGAACTCGCGGTCATCACGGAGGAATACAGGGAGGAAGCCCGACGGGGAGCCGTGATTCGGGCGCGGTGTGACTACACCATCAAGCTCCTGCACAAGGAGTGCGGGCACTTGTTGGGCAACGTCCTGACCCTCTGATCGGTGGTTGGCCGACTGGGGTCGTGGACTGGCCCGGCCGGCTGGGAAGGGCTCGGCGCGCCGCCTCCCTGGACGAGCGTGCCGGCCCTCCCTTTCCCCTCCGCCCCAGGGGGGTGGGGGGGTAGCTAGGTTCTTTCCGCCGGGGCCCCTCGGCCCAAAGGGCGGTTATCGGACGATCGGTATGTATGAAAAGTGCGTTTTCCCCGGTAAGTAATTGTGTGCGCGAGTCGAGGTCTTAGGCCAGTTTTCTCGGGAAAATCGCGTAGGAAAACAACCCGCGGGTGGGGAAACGTCGGCGGAATGACCGGTAATCGAAAATGTTGGCGGCCGGCGGGCGGACTTTCGGCGACGTGGTTCCCCGCCACTGCGAAACCGGCCCCCGTCGGCCGCTTTTTCTCGTTCGCCCATCGCAGGACGTCCACCTGGACGCCGAGGAGTTGTTGTAGATGGTCTACCCGCTGGTGAGCACGATCACCGTGGCCCCGGCGCCGCGGCCCCCGACGACGGCCTCGGCTGGGCGTTTTCTGTGCCCGAGGCCCGCATCGCGATTCTAACGGCCTGCTGGGCAACAGGTATCAGACATTGACCCGACGCCCGATCGTCTATCCTGGGGCAATCTGGTGGGTCGATTCTGCGCCACTCAGAAGGCAAACACGTCGGGGCTCACGTGGAAGAATTGGGCCAGCCGGCCGATGTGCTCGCGGTTCAGGGACCGCTTACCCTTCAAGACGGCCGAAATGGTCGAATCGACGATGCCAGTGGCCCGGGCCACTTCGGTTTGCGACACGCCCCGGGCCTCGATCAACTGGCGGAGCATGGGGCCATCGGGCAACGGTTCGATCGGATGTTCCTTCGACTCGTACTGTTCGACCAGCCCGCCGAGCACGTCGAGGTAATCCCTTTCCGCGGCCGTCAGATGCGGTTTGTCCAGAAGCGCGTCGACCATCCGCACGGCGTCGTCGAGGGCCTTCTTCGATCGGATGGGGCGCAAGGGGAATTGGCGTACCAATTCCATATAGCGGTCTTGCCGGTTTGCCGGTCGGTCGACGGTGGCCATGGTCACTCTCCCTTCCATCCGCCCCGGTCGTATTCGGCGTGGGTGAGGACGTGCCGGACGTACACCCGACCGAACTCGAAAAACGCGACGACGACCAAGCGGTACTTGTTCCCGCCGATGTTGAACACGATGCGGTGCCCTTCGTCGAGGTGGCCCACCAGGTCCGCGCTGGGGAACGTGGCGCGAACATCGGCGAAACTCTCCCACGCGGCTTTCTCGACGATCCGGTACCACGCCCGAAGCGGCTCTTCCGCTTCCGGGTGATCCTCCCAGAACTCTCGGAGCTTCTTCTTCGAGATGACGTGCATCCGTGCCCTCGTTCTCAGGATCGGCACCGCTATTCAAGTATCTTCGCAAAATGCGAAAAAGTCAAGGGGGAATCCTGGTCGTCCGTGCCCATCCCAAGTCACATAGAGGGGGCCCCCGGGCGGCAGGGTGAACCATCAGCCCCAGGCCGAACCACTCGACGACGCCCACCGCGTCGTGCTGCCGGTCGGCCCTGGGCGGCGGCGGCCGGCGGCTGGTTGTCGGTCGTGCCGGTGCTACCGCCGTGCTACCGACCCCGTGTCGCCCCGGGCCGGCGGCGTGCTGCTGAGACGCGGTGCCACCGCGAGAGCACTTGGTGAACATTCCCCAGGTGATTCTTGGGGCGACACCGGACCGGTAGCACCGTGGGTAGCACCGGAAAACGGGGTCCGCGCGGGACGACTCGTTTCCGGTAGCACCGGGGTAGCACGGCCATTTTCGGCCCATCGTCACTAAAAAAGAAGCCTTTCACAACTCGTTGCTGTGAAAGGCTTTCCGTAACTGGGGAACAAGGATTTGAACCTTGACTAACTGATCCAGAGTCAGTCGTGCTGCCGTTACACTATTCCCCAAAGGTGGGTTGAGTCGCGGAACGTGGGGTGTGCGACCCCTTTAGCTTATAGGCCCCGGCACTGAGACGTCAAGGGGAACCGTGGGTGTTGACGGGGGTCGGGCCGCGGGCCTAGAATTCGCTCCCGGGGCGCTGGCCGACCGTCAGACGCCGGTTTGATGCGCCGGGTGTCGCCGGGCAATGAGGAACCTTGGTTGGCTTGGGATTTGGTGCGATGGCGATCCTGCGAGCGTTGAAAGGGCTGAATCCGGGCCAACTCTTCCCGCTGGAGAGTGGGGTCGCCGTGCTCGGAAGGAACTCCGACTGCGACATCGTCCTGGAGGTCGGGGCCGTCAGTCGTCAGCACGCGCGGATCCTCAACCTCCAAGGCGAGTATTACGTCGAGGACCTCGGCAGCCGCAATGGCACGTTCTTGAATGAGCGGCAGGTCGCCGGCCGCCAGCGGCTCCAGGAGGACGACCAGGTGCGAATCTGCGATCTGGTCTTCGTTTTCCATCAGGGGCCCCCCGGCGACGGTTCGGATGACGCGGCGGCGCGGCGCGATCGGCCGGCCATGATGGTCGACGACGAGGGCGAGGGGGTGACGACGCGTTCGACGATCATGTCGTCGCTGGACGTGTCGTCGGGCTTGCGGTTGACGGTCCGGCCCGAGGCGAAGCTCAAGGCGTTGATCGAGATTGGGCACAACCTGGGCAAGGCATTGTCGCCGGCCGAGGTGTTGCCCAAGCTGCTGGAGAGCCTCTTTGCGATCTTTGCGCAGGCGGACCGGGGTTTCGTGGTGTTGCTGGACCCGGACACCGGCAGACTCGTGCCCATGGCGGTCAAGCATCGCCGCGCGGAGGACGACGAGACGATCCGGATCAGCCGGACGGTCGTCAAAGAGGTGATGACGGCGCGAAAGGCGATTCTGTCGGCCGACGCGGCGAGCGACGCGCGGTTCGAGATGGCCGAGAGCATCGTCGATTTTCAACTCCGTTCGATGATGTGCGCGCCCCTGGTGGCCAGCGACGGGGTGGCGTTGGGGGTGATCCAGATCGACACGCTGGATCAGCGGAGCCGCTTTCGGCAGGAGGATCTCGACGTGCTGGCCAGCGTGGCGAGCCAGGCGGCCTACGCGGTCGAGAATGCCCAGTTGCACGAGGCGAAGCTGCGTCAGCGGGCGTTGGAGCGCGAGTTGCTGATCGCCCACGAGGTGCAGCAGGGGTTCCTGCCCGACGCACAGCCGGAGTTGGAGGGCTACGGTTTCTTCGATTTCTACGAGCCGGCGAGCCAACTGGGCGGGGACTACTACGACTACGTGCCGATGCCGGACGGGCGTTGGGCGGTGGTGTTGGCGGACGTGTCGGGCAAGGGGATTTCGGCGGCGCTGCTGGTGGCGCGGCTGTCGGCCGAGATCCGGTACGGCCTGGCGAGTTGTTCGACGCCGAGCGAAGCGGTGGCGCAGGTCAACCGGGTCTTCTGCACGCACCGGTGGGAGGACCGGTTCGTGACGATGATTATGGGCGTCCTCAATCCGGCGGATCACGAGGTCGTGTTTGTCAATGCCGGGCACATGGCCCCATTGCTCAGCGGGAACAGCGCCACGCGCGAGGCGACTCGCCGCCGCCAGAGCGGTCTGCCCCTGGGAGTCGACCCCGACACGAATTATCCCGAGACGGCGGTCGCGCTGGCGCCGGGCGAGAGCGTGACGGTGTATTCCGACGGGATCACCGAGGCGATGAACGATCGCGGCGAGCTTTACGGGCGAGAGCGGTTGTTGGCCCAGCTCGGCGCGGCCGACGGCGGCGACGTGGCCGGACTGGGGCGCCGGATTCTCGACGACGTCAAGCGTTTCGTCGGCGCCCGGCCGCAGAGCGACGACATGTGCCTGGCGTGTTTCGGCCGAAAGGCGTCGGGGCCAACCGGGACGGAGCCCCTTGCCGCGCGGATCCGCCCTCACATCACGGCGAAGTAGTTCTCGACGGCCCGGTCGAAATACTCGTTCGTCATTTCCAGGGGGCGTTTGAAGTAGACGCAGTAGTTGCGGATCTGCAACAGCAGGTCGCGGGGCTGGCAGAAGCGCAGCGGCCGGTTCACTTTGCGGTAGTGTTCCTCGATCAGGTAGTCGATCGGCGACGGATCGAACGTGAAGCCCAGCTTCTCGGCCATCACCTCGAAAAGGTAGCGGAATTCGACCTCCGTCGGATCGACGATCTCGATCTTGTACGGGATCCGCCGGAGGAATGCCTCGTCGACCAGTTCGCGCGGCTCGAGGTTCGTCGAGAACACGATCAACTGGTCGAACGGAACGCTGACCTTCTTCCCGTTGGGCAGGTTGAGGAAGTCGTAGCGCTTTTCGAGCGGAACGATCCACCGGTTCAACAGCTCGTCGATCCGGATCCGCTGGCGCCCGAAATCGTCGATCACCAGGATGCCGCAATTGCTCTTCAGTTGCAGCGGCGCCTCGTTGATGCCGGTCGCGACGTTGACGCTCACTTCCAGCGCCGCCATGGTCAGTTCGCCGCCGGCGACGATCGTCGGCCGGCGGATGCGGATCCAGCGGCGGTCGATCTTCCGTTGGTCGATCAGTCCGCGGGTTTCCTCGACCGGGGCCACCACGTGATTGACCGGATCGAAGAGCCGGATGATCTCGCCGTCGATGGAGATCGCGCGGGGAATCCAGATGTACTTGCCGAACGCGATGGTCACCCGCTCGGCGATGCTCGTCTTCCCGTTGCCCGGCGGACCGTAGAGAAACAACCCCCGGCCCGAGTTGACCGCCGGCCCCAGTCGGTCGAGCATCTTCCGGTTCAGCACGAGGTCGTCGAACGCGCGGCCGAGATCGTCGGCCGTGGGGTGCTGCTTGTTGAGCGATTGGGCGTGGACGCTGGCGATGTAGTCGGGCAGGGCAACCGGGGCGGAACCGAAGTAGGTGCAGTGCATGGCGTACCGCCGAGCACGCTCCTGGCCGAACTCGGTCGGCTGGTACTCGTAGTCGTTCATCGGCGCCGCGCCGCGATGGACGACCAGTTGCTCGTTCTTCATCCGCCACAGCAGATCGCTGATCAAGACGAACGGCAGTTTCACCTGGTCGGCGATGTCGCGCCCGGTCGCATTGCCCCGGGCAAGGAGGTACTTCAAGATCAGCGCCTCCACGCTGCTCTCGGTCAGGTCGGCCTCGCCGAGCGAGGTCGGCTCCAACGGCACGAACGGGTTGGCTAGGTGCTCGGCCTCGTCCTGCCCGGCGGAATCGCCGGACGAGGCGCGAGGCGCGCGCCGGTCATCGACCAGGCCGTGGAGCCGATCGAGCATCGCCTCGAGCTTCGCCTCCGTGTCGACCGGCGACGGGACGGCCTCCGACGCCGGGTCGGCAATGGCGTCGTGGTCCGGCTCGGCCGCCGCCACCGACGCCCATGGGTCGGAACCATCGGCGGCAAGGTCGCCCCGGGCGAGCCGTGAAAGGAGATCCTTATCGAAGGCATCGTTCATGGCATGATCGTCGAATCGAGAGCAGTTCCGACGTTCCGGCACGGTGAAGGTCCCGGCATGGAAACTCTACGTTCCACCATTGGTCGGGTCAAACGATCGACCGAGTTACATCGCACAAGGCACGCAATCGGCATCTGTAGTGGGGTTCTTGCGGCGCCTTCCCCGTGAGGCGCGAGCCCCCTATAATCCGATCTGTTGGCGGGAGGGGAAGGAGTATGCGATGGTAAAGTCGAACGAAAGACCGATCGGACCGTCGTTGCGGATTGGAGCGGTGACGTACCTGAACGCCCGGCCGCTGTCGGTCGAACTGGCCCGGCTCGCCCCCGAGGCCGAGATCGTCGTCGACCTGCCCAGCCGACTCGCTGACGGTCTTGCCCAAGGCCGACTCGACGTTGCGATCATCCCGTCGATCGAGTTCCTTCGCCAGCCCGGTTCGCGGATCGTCTCCGATGCCTGCGTGTCGTGCGACGGACCGGTCCGCAGCGTCATGCTTTACAGCCGCGTGCCGATCGCGCGGATCGGCACGCTGGCCCTGGACGAAGGCTCGCGCACGAGCGCGGTCTTGGCCAGGATCCTGCTGCGAGAGCAGTTCCATATCGAGCCGCGCTTGCGGCCGTTGCCGATCGGGGCGTCGGCCGACCAGAGCGACGCCGACGCGGTCGTGTTGATCGGCGACCGCGGCATGTTGCCCGCCCAAGGCCCCTTCGAGGTCGTCTGGGACCTGGGCGAACAATGGAAGCGCTGGACCGGGCTGCCGTTTGTCTTCGCGATGTGGGTGGCCAGGCCGGGCATCGAAATGGACGGGCTGGAGGAACTGTTCGCCGCGGCGCGGGACGCCGGCGTGCTTCGTTTCGCGGAGATCGCCCGGGCCGCGTCCCCCGAGATCGGAGTGCCCGAGGCAGAGTGCCTCAGTTACCTTCGCGACAACTTGGTCTTCCATCTCGGTCCGCGGCAACGTCAAGGCATGCGTCGGTTCTTCGAGCTGGCTGAGAAGGTCGAGAATCCCCAGTCTCCAGCCTCCAATCCCCAATCCTTGATCCCCAATCCCTAGTCCCTGATCCCTAGCCCCCAGCCATGTCCGTTGCCGCTATTCTCGATCGCGCGGTTGCCGGGCGGCGGCTCGGGGTGGACGAGGGGCTGCGGCTGTTGGAATGCCACGAACTGGCGGCGCTGGGCGAGGCGGCGGACGCCGTGTCGCGGCGGCTGCACCCCGAGCCCTATCGCACCTACAACATCGACCGCAACATCAACTACACCAACGTCTGCACCAGCGGCTGCCGGTTCTGCGCGTTCTCACGCCGGCTCGACGACCCGGACGCCTACGTCATCGACCGGCCGACGCTCTTCGAGAAGATTCGCGAAACGATCGCCCTGGGCGGCGACCAGATCCTGTTGCAGGGCGGGATGCACCCGGGGCTGCCGCTGGAGTGGTACGAAAATCTCGTGCGCGACATCAAGGCCGAGTTTCCCCAGGTGAACGTCCACGGGTTCAGCCCGACGGAAGTGCATCACCTCAGCCGGCTTTCCGGCCGCACGGTGGGCGAGGTGCTCGGGCGGCTTCGGGCGGCGGGCTTGGGGAGTCTGCCGGGCGGCGGGGCCGAAATCCTCGTCGATCGCGTCCGCCGCGAGGTCAGCCCCAGGAAGGTTTCCGCCGACGACTGGCTCGACGTCTGTCGCCAGTGGCACGCCCTGGGCGGTCGCGGCTCGGCCACCATGATGTTCGGCCACGTCGAAACCCTCGCCGAGCGGATCGAACACCTCGACCGGCTACGGCGACTCCAGGACGAGACGGGCGGGTTTACCGCCTTTATCGGTTGGACGTTTCAGCCGGGCAATACCGATTTGGCGGGCATCGCGAAAGTCGGGGCCCACGGCTACCTCAAGATGCTCGCCGTCAGCCGCTTGTTCCTCGACAATTTCGCCAACCTCCAGGCAAGTTGGGTCACGCAAGGGCTGCGCGTCGGGCAAATCGCCCTGCGGTTCCGCGCCAACGACCTGGGCAGCATGATGATCGTAGAGAACTTAGTCGCCGCCGACGGCACCCGATTCGAGGCCACCCAGCGCCAACTCCGCCGGACGATCGAACAAGCCGGTTTCCAGCCCCGCCGGCGCAACGTGTTTTACGGACTCGTCGAGTAGTGTCGCCTTTCGCTCCGCGAAAGTAGCGTCGTATCCACGCTACTTTAGCGGAGCGAAAGGCGACAAAGCGACCGCCCGGCGGCCTCGGCCCACCCTACCGATGGTGGTGCGTCGCGGCGCACCCTACCGCTCTGCGACTGACGTGAGGTAGGATACGGTTAGGTGTTCGGTTGTCCGTTGCCGGTTGTCGGTCGAAGCCCCCCGCCGTCATGATTCGCGTCGAAAACCTGACGAAGCATTATGCCGATCTTCGACGCGGCCGGTTGGTGGCGTTGGATGGGGTGAGTTTCCGCGCGCTGCCCGGCCAGATTTACGGGCTGTTGGGGCCCAATGGGGCGGGAAAGACGACGGCGCTGCGGATCCTTAGCACGCTGTTGCGTCCGACCGGCGGGCGCGCGATGGTCAACGGCTACGACGTGGTGACGCAGTCCTCCCAGGTCCGTCATCAGATCGGCTTCATGTCGGCCAACACGGCGGTCTACGACCGCATGACGGCGTGGGAGATGGTCGAGTATTTCGGCCGGCTGCACGGCATCGACGAAGAGTCGCTCCGCGAGCGGATGGAGGCGATCTTCGAACGCTTGCAGATGAACGACATTCGCGACCTATTGGGGGCGAAGATGTCGACCGGCATGAAGCAAAAGGTGTCCGTCGCGCGGTCGATCGTTCACGACCCGCCCGTGCTGATCTTCGACGAGGCCACTGCCGGGCTGGACGTGCTGGTCGCCCGGGCGCTGTTGAACACGGTGTCCGAGTTGCGGGACCAGGGCAAGTGCATTTTGTTTTCGACGCACATCATGCGCGAGGCGGAGAAGCTTTGCGACCGGATCGCGATCATTCACCGGGGAAAGGTCCTGGCCGAAGGGCCGTTGGACGAGTTGCGGGACCGGCACCACGAGCGCGACCTGGAGGAGCTGTTCTTCCAGTTGATCTCGCGTCACGATGAGAAAGTCGGAGCCGCGGGATGAGCTGGTCGAACGTCAGGCTGATTCTCGGCCGCGAGATCCGCGACCAACTGCGCGACCGGCGCACGCTGTTCATGATCGCCGTGTTGCCGATTCTGTTGTACCCGTTGTTGGGGATGAGTCTCTTCCAGGTGCAACAGTTCCGGCGGCAGCATCCGACCAAGGTCCTGGTGATCGGGGCGGGGCAACTGCCGGAGAAACCGCCGTTGGTGGTGAACAAGCAGTTCGCGCCCAACCTGTTCGGCCAGCCCGAGGACGTCGCGCGGCTGGAATTGACGTTCGCGCCGGAGGATCTCCGCGGGCCGGACGGGCGGCTCGAGGACCCATTGGACTACGCCCGGGAGAAGATCCTCGCCGGCGAGTACGACGCCGCGCTGTGTTTTCCACCCGATTTCGGCGAACAACTCGAGCGATTCTTCCAGGCGAGCGAGATGCGGGGTGGTGGCCCGGGCAGGCGCGTCGAGGCGGAGGCCATCCCGCAGGTGCCCAAGCCGGAAATCCTGTACACCACGGCGAACGAAGAATCGCAGATCACGTTCGCTCGGCTGTACGACGTGTTGCGGCGCTGGGCGGAAGAGGTGGGCAAGCTGAACCTGACGGCGGCGGGTATGCCCCCCACCGCCGCCCGGCCCTTCGAGCTGCACTCCGCCAATCTCGCCGATCAAACCGGCACCGCGGGAATTGCCCTCTGGGCGAAGATCCTGCCCGTCATGCTCCTGCTCTGGGCGCTGACCGGCGCGTTCTACCCGGCGGTCGATCTCTGCGCGGGCGAGAAGGAACGCGGCACGCTCGAGACCCTGCTGAGCAGTCCCGCCGAGCGTAGCGAAATCGTGATGGGCAAGCTCGTTACCATCATGCTCTTCAGCGCCGCCACCGCCGTGTTGAACCTGGCCAGCATGGGCCTGACCGGCTGGCTGGTGTTGAGCCACTTGCCGGGCATCGGGCTGCCGCCGCTGTTGTCCATCTTTTGGCTTGTCCTGGCGCTCGTTCCGGTGTCGGCGCTGTTCAGCGCCCTGTGCCTCGCCTTGGCCGCCTTCGCCCGAAGCACCAAGGAAGGCCAATACTACCTGATGCCGCTGTTGCTGGTCACGATGCCGCTGGCCGTGTTGCCGATGACGCCCGGCGTCGAGTTGACCCTGGGCAACAGCCTCATCCCGGTGACGAACGTCGTGCTGCTATTGCGGGCGACAATGGAAGGCGACTACATCGAGGCCCTGCGGTTCGTCGTGCCGGTCGTCGGCGTGACGCTCTTGTGCTGCCTGTTGGCGATCCGCTGGGCGGTGGATCAATTCAACCAGGAATCGGTGCTGTTTCGTGAGAGCGAGCGGCTGGACATGGGGCTCTGGCTGCAACACCTGCGGCGCGACCGGCAGGCGACGCCCAGCGTGGCCGAGGCGATTTCCTGCGGCGTGCTGATCCTGATGATCAAGTTCTTCCTCGGGCTGGCCATGCCCATGCCCACGGAATTCGCCGGCCTGGCCACGATGATCCTGGTGACGCAGTTGGTCGTGATCATCACGCCCGCGCTCTTGATGACGATCATGCTCACGAAACGTCCGGCGCGGACGCTGCTTTTGGACCGGTTCTCGTGGCAAGCCGTCGTGGGCGTGCCCATGGCGATTCTGCTGGCGGTGGCGATCAATCCCTTGGCCATGACCGCGCAGTCGATCGTCGTCCGGCTCTACCCGATCGGCGACCAACTCAAAGCCTTGGAGGGTCTCTTCCAGTTTGTGCCGGGCTTCTGGGAAATGGTGCTGCTTATGGCGGTGGTTCCGGCGATCTGCGAGGAGTTGGCCTTCCGCGGGTTTATTCTGTCGGGCTTGCGGCACATGGGTCACAAGTGGCGGGCGATCGTGCTGGCCGCCGTCTTCTTCGGCATGACGCACGCGCTGGTGCAACAGTCGATCATCGCGTGCCTGATCGGCATCGTGATCGGCTATCTGGCCGTCCAGACCGGAAGCCTCCTACCGTGCATCGCCTTCCACATGGTCCACAACACGCTGACGCTGGCCTTCAGCCAGATCACGCCGAAGCTGCTGAGCGAATCGCCGGTGCTCGGCTGGATGGTCCGGCCGGCCGGCGAGGGCGGCTTCGGTTACAACTGGACGGTCGTCGCGCTGGCCGCCTGCGGCGTGGCGATGTTGCTGACCTGGTTCAGCCGGCTGCCGTATGAAAAGACCGAGGAAGAGGCCCTTCAGGACGCCATCCGCAAAGGCCTCGAGGCCGAAGACGAGCCCCTGGCGGCGTGAGGCGTGGCACGCCACCCTGACGAAGGAACGTGGGTGGCACGCCCTGAGGAACGAAGGGCGTGATGGGCTGGCAAACCACGCCCTTCGCTTAGGCTCAGGGACGTGCCACCGACCGTCGCCGGATTGATCCAATGATATCATCGCGCCCGACCCTCAAAGCCCGATACGTCTTCCCCGTCGGCAGTGACCCGATCCCGGACGGCGAGGTCACGATCGACCAAGGGCAAATCGTGGCCATGGGACGTCACATGGCCTCGGGCGAGGTCGAGGACCTGGGCAACGTTGCCCTGCTGCCGGGACTGGTCAACGCCCATGCGCATCTCGACCTGAGCGACTTGGCCCGGCCGCTCGGAACGCCCGGGATGCCCGTGGTCGAGTGGCTTCGATGCGTCATCAACTATCGCCTGATGACCCCGGCATCCGACCACGGCGTCACGCGGGCGTTGGAGGAAAGTCTGCGGCTGGGAACCACGGCCGTGGGCGACATCAGCCAGACCGAGCCGCCGGCCGAACCGCTGGGCCGGCTCGGCGTCGACCTGACGAGCTTTTTGGAACTCATCGCGCCCACGCCCGAGCGAATCGAGTCGCAGGCGGCCCGGGCCGAGCGGCACGTCGAGGCGGCTCGAGCATCGGGCCTCTGGAGCGCCGGTCTCAGCCCCCACGCCCCCTACAGCGTACACCCCGACCTCTTGACCCGGACGGTCGCGCTTTCGGCCGAGCGGCACGTGCCGCTGGCCATGCACATGGCCGAGTCGCGCGAGGAACTGGAACTGATCCGCCACCGCCGCGGGCCGTTTCGCGAGTTTCTCGAACGGCTCGGAGCCTGGACGTCGGAGCTTTGTCCGACGGGCATCGAGCTGGTCGACTACCTCCGCCAACTCGCCCTGGCCCATCGCGCGCTGGTGATCCACGGCAACTACCTGGACGATGCTTCGATTGCCCTGCTCGCGGCCGAGTCGGAGCGGATGATGGTGATTTACTGCCCTCGGACGCACGCCTACTTCGGACACGACGCCTATCCGCTGGAAAAGATGCTCGCCGCCGGAGTGAGCGTTGCATTGGGGACCGATTCCCGAGCATCATCGCCCGACCTGAGCGTGTTGGCCGAGATGCGTTTTGCCGCGCGGCGGCATCCGTCGGTCGCCCGATCGGTGATCCTGGAACTCGGCACGCTCCGCGCCGCGGCGGCGTTGGGGCGGGCACACGTGCTGGGGAGTCTCCGGCCGGGCAACCGGGCAGACCTCGTGGCCGTGGCCCTGAGTGATCGCGACGCGGCTGATCCGCACGAGTTGCTCTTCGAGGGAGACGGGGACGTGGTGGCCGTGTGGTGTCGGGGCGTCAGGACGGAGGGAACCGCGAATGAACGCCGATGAACACGGATGGGCCCGACAATGCTGGTTTCTCACCGGGCCGACGGCGTCGGGGAAGACTCGCGTGGGGGTGGAGTTGGCGCGGCGGATCGGGGCCGAGATTGTCTCGATGGACTCGATGGCCCTGTACCGAGGGATGGACATCGGGACGGCGAAACCCACCGACGACGAGCGCCGAGAGATACCGCACCACTTGATTGATGTAATTGCCCCCCATGATGAGTATAACCTGGCTCAGTACATCGAGGCGGCCGGGCGGTGCGTCGAGGAAATCCGCGGCCGGGGTCGCGAGGTGCTATTTGTGGGCGGAACGCCGCTTTATCTGAAGGGACTCTTGCGGGGAGTTTTTGACGGCCCTGCGGCGGACCCGACGCTTCGCGAGCAACTCCGACGGCAGGCTGAGCACGAACCGCCGGACTGGCTCCACCGGCGGCTCGCCCAAGTGGACGCCGTCGCCGCCGGGCGGCTGCACCCGAACGACACGCGGCGGCTGATTCGGGCGCTGGAGGTATTCGAGAAGACGGGCAGGCCGATCAGCGACTTACAGCGGCAGTTCGACGTCGGTCGGAGTGCCGACGAGTGCCGCGTCTT
>JAPLNP010000385.1 GCA_026401055.1 Planctomycetia bacterium | reverse complement strand
TTTAAGGCTTGTCATTTAGGGGTTCCCTTAAGTTTAAGCGGTATGCCCGCAACCATCATATAAGCTTCGCCGCTTTTCGCGGCTGAAAGCTGGTTAACTTTTCCTGAAATATCCCTGAAATCCCTGGCGAGTTCGTTCTCCGGGCTGTCCGCAACGGGCGGCGAGATGCTCGGCAAGCTCAGCGGCCCAGTCACTAGTCCTGACGGTAAATCGCAGTCCCTGGACAAGTTCGGCTCGGCTGTCGGCCAGTTCGCCTCGGGCCAGGTCTCCTCGGCGCTGGGTGCGTTCGGCGTCGGCGACTCCCCGGGCTGGCTCAAGGGTCTGTCGACGTTCGCGAGCGGAATCAAAGTCGGCGGCGGCGCTGGCGGCATGGCTCCGATCTCCGCAGCGCCCGCGGTCACCGCCGCCAGCGGCGCGATCGGCGGCGTGGTTCATGGCGGCGGCGGCGCACCCGGCCCGGTTACCAACTTCAATATCCAGACGACGGACGTCGAGCCCGCGTATCTAGTTTCGCAGCGCATTGAAAAAGAGCGCGCCGCGACGAACCTGGCGAGGTATTAATGGCAGTCGCAACGATCACTCTTGAGTCGGCCAACGGCGACTCGGTGGTGGTGTCAGCGCCTAACGATGCCTACCTAGAGGACGACATCATCCTTGACACCAAGCCGGATGGTCTCTACGACACTTCGTTTGTCGTGCGAACCGCCTCGGGCGCCTTCGAGAAGGGCGGCCGGATCATCGGCGAGTCCATCCCGATCCGCGAGATGGTGCTGCCGTTCTGGCTCACCCCGGAATCCCGGCCCAGGTTCCAGAAGCTCTGGGGGACGCCGGGCAACTTCAACAAAGTGCAATGGCATTACGACGGCCCATCGGGGCGCCGGTCGCTGACGCTGAAGCTGGCGAAGGAAATCCAATACACCACCGAGGACGGGTTTGACGCCGACGTCGACAGCGTCTACCACGCCGTGGTATCCGCGCTCGCCGTCAACCCGATGTTCGAGGCCGCCGAGGATGTGCAGGAGTGGGTCAACTCCGGTAACTTCACCGTCTACCTGAAGGCGGCCGGCGGCACGTTCACACTCAGCTACGCCGGCCAGACAACCGGATCACTCGCCTACAACGCAAGTACCGGAACGGTCCAAACGGCGTTGGCAGCCCTTACAACCATCGGGGCGGGAAACGTCACTGTGACGGGTAACCCTGGCCAGTGGACGATTGTCACGCCGACAAGCCGCCCGGGGAACCTGACCGTCAACAGTGCTGGGATTTCTCCGCTCTCGCTCAGCATCACACTCGGGGCGCTCTCCTACACCGTCACCATCGGCGGGGACACGACCGCACCGATCCTCTTCACGTCGTCGGCGGCGACAATCGCCCAGGCGATCGAGCAGCTCGCGAGCGTCGGCGAAGGCGGCGTCACGGTCGTCTCGACACTCTTCGGGTTCACCATGTCATTCGCGACCGGATCCCTGGCCGGGTTCCTGGTCGCACTGTTCACCGGGCAGACGACGGCAGTGGCACCCGTGGCGCGCGTGGTCCCCAATCCAAACACTTCCTACTTCGAGGTTGCCAATCCGACCGACCAGGAGCTCTGGCTCGAATGGGAGCTTGACCCGGCGACGAGCTGGCAGTTCCCCGACTTCGCCTTCGGGCAGGAACGCAAGTGGGGCCGCACCGTCGGCGATGACGCCGCTCGGATGATCGTCACCCCGGCACTGACTCAACTGTTAAGCGTGATGAGCGATCCGATGATGGACACCTACGTCAGCGCCGACCTATCCAACGCGGCCGGGCTGTTCAACGGCGTGGAGCCGATCTACTCGGTTCCGCCGTATACCGAGATGATCATGGTGCCAGTCGTGTGCAGCGGCCCATCCGGGGCGAAGGCGACGCTACGACAGCGCCGGTTCTGGTCTGCCGAGAGCGGGCTGGAGTGACCGTCTCAACTTTCGCCGAGCCGTACACCGGAACCGATCATGACGACTTCTCGGCATGGGCGCGGGAGGTCCGCGAGTACCGCATCGAGCGGGCCTACGACCGACCGACGATCAAGCTCTACGACGGCGACTGGAACTTCCGCGGCAGCGTCTATGGCGAGCTGTCCGGGCGGATCAATCCGATCGTCAATCAGACCGGCACGATTCAGCTGCGGCTACCGATCGACCTGGATGATCCGCGGCGCACCTGGGCGGCGTTCTGGGCGTTGGATGAGGACACCCGCGGCACTCGCAACATCCACGTCATTGTCGAGACGATGGGCACCCGCATCGGCGGCCGGATGAAGCCTCAGAACGGCGTCACCATCACCCGCGGCGACAAGGGCGACGAGGTGGTGATCGACTTCCTCGACGACGTCGAAGAGCTCAAGCACGTCCACACCGCCGGTAACCCGTTCTTACCGATCAGCCTGATACAGCAGCCGAAAGCGTGGATGCTCCTGGCACAGGCGGACCACGGTCTCCTGCTCACCCTGGCGGCAAATCTCCTTCGCCTGCAACTGAGCAACATTGCGCTGCCCGCCGATCTGCTGGACCCCGATACCTGGCCGGCAAATCCGCTTGACCTGTGGGCAGAGTCGCAGATCATCGTCATGCCGCGCAAGATCGGCGACTCCATCGCCCCGCTGGCGCTGGTCGTCGGATCTATCCGCACCAGCTGGTTCGATGTGGCGGCGCCGATCCTTGAGGACGCCGAGCTGCAACTGTGGACGCGCCGTTGGCTCGATGGCGACGAGGAGCCGTGGGAGGGCGCGGGGACTGACTTCCGCCAAGGCACGCTGTTCGTCGACATCCGCGACAAGAGCGGTTTCCGCCAAGGCACGTCCATCGGCGGCAACCTGCTCACCGGCCTGACTCGGTCAATCGCCTCAGTGCTGACCAATCACGTCGAGGACACCTACGACATGGTGAGCGGCGACACGATCGACGAGGAAGGCTATCGACTTCCCGGCTTCCTCGGAACACTGCCCGAGCATCCCTACGTCGTGTACCGCGACGGCGATATCAGCGGCATTCAAACCTCAGAGTTCTCCCGCTCGCCGGGTGGGCCAGGAAGGATCACTGCCGGTGGGCAGTCGATGCCGGGAGTTGCTTGTGCCGCTTCGGGAAACCGGGGCGGCACAGGCGCTTCATACAGCCAACGAATTAATCTCAGCAGCCATCAACTACGGCGGAGACGTGCTTGGGGACAATCTGAACGTCGTCATTGCCGCCGGCGGCGGCTACAACGTGACGGTGGGCAGTATCGGATCCGCACTGGATTCATTCCTCAATCCGATCTACCGCGACTCAATACTCGCGCACATGAGTATCCCGCTGCTGGCCCGCGTTCAAGACCAGGGCTGGGGCCACTACCTGGAAACCACGTCGACCAACGTCACTCAAGCGTTCACCGCCGCCTCCATCATGGATCTGCGCGCGCGGCGTCGTGAGACAGACCCCGACACCGCATTCACGCTCCGGGTGGCCAATGCCTCGCCGTGGATCATCGGCGACAACGGGTTCGGGCATTGGTGGCTCGGGGATCGCGTCGGCGGCACTCAGAAGTATCTGATGCCGCGAGTATTTGTGCGGCGCTGCCGCGAGCTGGACATCAGCTGGGACGGCGGCAAGGGACTGGTCATCAGCGCCAAGTTCGGCGCTACCCGCAGCAAGAAGGACGGCATCGAGCGCATGTCGGAGCTGATCGCCAAAGCGTTCGGCGGACTCCAGCAGATCGGATTGTGGTGACAGAACAGACGCAGGCCGAAGTCACGAAAGCGCACGCCGACCAGGTCATCGAATCCGCCGTCATCCCCAAGAAGCTGCCGGCGCTCGATGACATCGAGGCCCAGACCAAGGCGCTCGGCGGCGCGCTGGCCTCGGCGCTACTCACGGCGACCGAGATGCCGCTGCACATGCTCCAGCCCGTCGTCGGAGACCTGGCCGCCCAGCTGGTCGCGCTCGGAATCCGCCAGACCGAGTTCATCGACCCGGCGGCGATCCATGCGCCCGGGTGGATCACTGACGGGTTTCGGCAGGAGTCGGTGAAGCTGCCGGATCCGCCGCAGCACACCGACGGCGCGCCGTTCGTCGCGCGCACCAACGAAGCCCCGGAGCAACCCGCAGAGATCGAAGAGTCAGCACGCGCCGTGCGGCGCGAGGTCAGCGGGTGACGACACCGCTGGGAGTTCCTAATCTTCCGCTCGGCGCACTGACCGTAGAAACCCTGGCCGACAAGTTACAGGATCAAACTCAGGGGGGCGATGCGGGACAGGGCTCGGGATCGGATGCCCGTCATCTTTGACAACTCATCCGGCGGCGACATCGCGTCAGAACTGAGCCCGTTCGGGATCATCGCGGCTATCTGGTCTGGCGTCAATTCACTGATCGCCACGGCTGACCCGGAGGACATCCAAGGGCCGGAGGATATCCCGGCGCTGCTCATCGACTTCATTGAAGGGCTGCCGGTCGTCGGCCAGCTCATTGACCTACTCGAAGCTCTTACCGGAAACTACACGGGCGAAGATCAAACCCTGCTGGCCATTCAGGATTTCCTCGCTCCGGTGATCGAGTTCTTCC
>JAPLNP010000206.1 GCA_026401055.1 Planctomycetia bacterium | reverse complement strand
TGAAATGTCTCCTTGCCCTCCGGAGGGGGGATTGGGTAGAATACAGCGAGGACGTTCGTTCCGGCTGTCGCGCAAGGGGGATGTGCCATGGGGAGACTCCGGCTTCGGCCCGCGATGGCGATCGGGGCATTGGGATTGGCTCTGGTGATGCTGACCTTTCTGGCTGTTGCCTATCTCCGACTTTGGAACCGAGAAGCCGTCGCGACCGACGGGCTTCCCTCCGAGGAGGAGGCGTCGCCCGCGGCGCCGGGCGGCGACGAGGACCCCCGCTGGGTCCGCGACCGCCAGCGGATGGTCGAGGACGATCTTGCCGGGCGGGGCATCCGCAACCAGAAGGTGCTCGATGCGATGGGCCGGATCCGGCGGCAGGAGTTCGTCTCCGAGGACCATCGCAACCAGGCCTACGCCGACCGACCGCTGCCGATCGGCCACGGTCAGACGATCTCGCAGCCGTACATCGTCGCGCTGATGACGGAGTTGGCGCTCGCGAAGCCGGCCGGCCGCGTGCTGGACATCGGCACCGGCAGCGGCTACCAGGCGGCCGTGCTCGGCGAACTGTGCAAGGAAGTGTACTCGATCGAGATCGTCAAGCCGTTGGCCGACGACGCCCGGGCGCGGCTGACGAGGCTGGGATACAAGAACATCACGGTTCGCGACGGCGACGGTTATCGCGGCTGGCCCGAGCACGCGCCGTTCGACGCCATCATCGTCGCGGCCGCGCCGGACCGCGTTCCCAAGCCGCTGGTCGATCAACTGGCCCCCGGCGGCCGGCTCGTCATTCCGGTTGGCCGATTCTTCCAGGAACTCGTCCTCATCGAGAAGCAGCCCGACGGCACGATCAAACGCCGCGAGGTTGCCGGCGTCGCCTTCGTCCCCATGACCGGCGAGGCAAAGGGGGCGCACGAGTAACGGCGTTGGGGTCGGACTGTTGAAGTGGCCCCCGGCGCAACCGCGGACGCACTACGGGCCCGCAAAGTGCACCACCTGAATCCCGGACGGAACGTGATTGACCAGACGGTCGTTCCTGAATTGAACGTAGACCGTCATGGTGTGTGTCCGCCCGTGCGGAACCTCATACAGGATGAAGCGGTCGCCCTTCTCCAAGCCGTCGGGGTACGAGTCCGGATCCGACCGAATATGGTCGACGATCCAAGAGGTGTCTTCCGGCGCTCGGGCGGGTCCCAACACCGCTTGCACTCGGTCGATGCTCTCTCCATTGTAGATCTCGCTCCCCCATTTGCGGAGGAATACCGAGGTAGCCGGTTCGTTGAGTTTCACGTACGTGTGATACGTGCTCAACAGAACAGCGACGAGGGTGACCACGACGAGCAGCGTCGCCAAACTGTACTGATACCAGCGGCGCTGGCGTCGTCGCGGCGCGGTCTCGGATGCTGGTGCGTTCATCGCCAGATTGCCCTCCATGAACGTCAATTTGACCACGGCACCGGCGGAGCCAGTGGCACACGGCAAGCCGTTACCCTTCCTCGATGAAGTTGATATTCATCACGTCGGCCAGGTGCTGCGCCGTTTGCTTGTGGTCGCCGTAGAAGACGACGCGGTGCAAGAGCGTCATCATGCCGCCCTCGAGCACGCCGCCGCCCCAGTTGCGGACCATCTTCGCCGGGTCGGCCACTTCGGTGACAATCTGCGTGCGGCAGGCGCGGATCGACTGTTCGGGCACTTCCTTGATCGTGCCGGTGGAAATCAGCAGCGAGTCGAGGTTGACCAGCTTCGTTCGGGTGATCTTCCGCCCGATCTCGTACTGGATTTCGGGCACGACGCCGTCGCCGATCTCGGAGTGGCTGCGCAGCAGGTAGGGCGCGCTGGGGCCGTCGGGGCCGTCCATCTTCAGCGGCCCGAGGCAGTGCGCCGTCCACAGGGCGTTCTTGGCCATGTCGAACGTGGCGTTGCCCTGGAAACCCGGGATGCCCAACATGTGCTGGAACAACATCATCGTCAAGACCGAGTCCATGTCGCCTTCGCAGGCGGCGGGAATGCCGCGATCGCGCAGCCGCGTGAACCCGAGGCACGGGAACCCGCGCTTCAGCCAGCCCATGCACGTTCCGACCGCCAGCGCCTGGGCCTTCTCCTCCGCCATCAAGCGATCCAGCGCGATGCTCGCCCGGGCGGCCTTGAGCACGTCGTCCTCCTTCGGCTCGACGACCTTCTTCGCGCCGCGGATCCACTCGTCGGCGTCCTTCTTCGCCTTGGCCGGATCGACCGCCGCCATCATTTCGTCAAACCGCGCCTGGGCGATCACCGCCACGTCGGAGCCGAATTTCGCCTTGATCTGCTCCGGCGCGCAGGCCGCCGTCGTGCCTTGAAACGGCGTAAACACGAGGATGCGGCTGTGACGCATCAGCGGAATCACGCGGAGCACGCGGGCGGCGTGCTCCAGCTCCGCGTAGTCGCTGCTGGTGAACATCGTGACCGGCTTGCCGTCTTTCTTCCAGCGATACGGATACATCCAGTCGTGGCCGCTGGCGGGGGCGGAGTAAACGGCCATGGGGCAATTGGCGTCCAACATCGGCGTCGAGACGCCCAGCAGGCCGCCAATGCACGTGTTGATCGCCAGCACGGGAGCGCCTTCGCCGGCCTGCTTCATCAGCGCCGCGGCTTGCTCGGCGTTGGCCGCGCGGCCGACGACGAACTCGACGTTGCCGAGTTTCTTCTCGACTTCGGCGAGACGCTTTGTCATCGCCTCGATTTCGCTCTCGCAGACGCCCCAGCTTCGATCGCACGGCACGGGCGTGCCGGCGAACATGGCGACGATGCGAACCTTCTCGGGCATGGCGTTCGCCGGCGCGGCGGCGGCCGCGTCCTGTGCGCGAACCTGGCTGGCCGCCAGCAGCACTCCGCTCATCGCGGCGGCGCCCAGGAATTCCCGACGATTGCAGTTCTCACACATGGCGCGTCTCCCAAGACAGTGGTGATTGGATAGTCGAGGTTCGTTGCGATGGCCGGGAAGCGTCCCGGGCACCGGATTTTCCGCCGAGCAGTGCCCCGATTATGCCCGAACTTGCCGGTGCTTGTCAATAGTCAGCGGGGGGTGCCCCATCCACGCCGGGCGCCACGTCCCCGCTTGTCGCGGACATGCCTCGGGGGTAGAATCGGGCCATGATGGGGGTCATAGGAGACCACGGACAGCACTGACGAGCGGCCGGAAACTGGGTGCCACTGGCTTTGCGAGTGCTTTGGGCTTGCTTGACGTTCCATCGTGTGGCGGCTCGGCCCGTAGTGCGTCTGGGCGTACCATGATTTGCTTTCGATCCGGCTTTGCAGCGTGGTCCGGACTGAGTGGATGGCGTGACGGGGTGTTTTGGTGTTTGGTGGTGCGTCGAGACGCACCGTATCACATTACTGTCTGAGCGAATTGAGGAATCAATCAATGAACTTGCTGATCCCTTACATCAGGCTGCCGGATCACAACGACCCGTTGTTCCAGGAATTCACCTACGGCGACCGCGACCAGCGAGCCCGGAGACTCAGGGACTTGAAAGCCGGCGACCACATCTTTTTCCATACGACCATTGGAGGCAAGAAGTGCATTACTGCTTGCTATACGGTTGCTCGGGTGATGGACACTCGGGATGTGGTCAAAGACCCAAATCTTGTCAGCAAGTACAAGAACCCCCACATCGCTCGTTGGATCGAGAGCAATCAGTCACCGGCACAGGACGACACCATGGTCTTCGGTGATCCGATTACATCGAGGATCTTGGTGAAGCCTCTGCCATTCGATAAAAAGCTCGCCTCGGGGCTTTCACTGAACATCCCGTTCCCAGAAGGTCGTTCTGAGAATCAGGCTGTTGGCTCAGCGACGAGAAGTTGGCGCAAACTTACTGCGAAGGATGTAGAAGTTCTCCAAGAGGCGATTAGGCGTCTGGAGGAATTGGCCGACAACGATGAAACACTCTCAGCGGATACGGTTCTCACAACCGAGGAAGTGAGTCAGGTCATTGAGAAACATATCGAAGGGCTTATTGCCAAGGACCCGATGTTACTCGCACATCCAGTGAAGTGCGTGAGGAGGCAAGTCGAAACCGACGAGGGTAGGATCGACCTGCTCCTGGAAACCACATCGGGCGAAATCATCGTGGTGGAAGTCAAACTTCATCGAATTGGTAGAAAGGCGATCAGGCAACTGCGAAACTACATGAAGTGGGTCAAGAAGGGTCCCCGAGGTAAGAAGGTGTCGGGAGTGATCATCTGTGAAGGAGTTCTACCTGCTTCTGTCGACGATGTGATGAAGCTGAAAGACATAGACATCTTCTGCTATGGCTGGCAACTGAAGTTGCGAAGGTGGCCCCAAGGTTGTGCCACACGGCTGGGTAGCGCCAGTTCTTGAAGGAAGAAGAGGGAGAAACAAACACACTACTAAATGAGCGAAAGCGACCGTGGGAGTCTTTACGTCAAGCGAGGGCATGTGTTACTCCTTTCCCGCGTCGCGAGCCACTGCCGACGTTGCCTCCGTGCTTCTCCGCGGCCTCCGTGGTGAGTCAATCGTCGATCATTGCACCACGGGGGACACGGAGGTACACGGAGGAGAAGACTGACACCTGGCTGAAGGAGACACGTAATGAACTGGTTCAAATGCACTGCGATGCTACTGTCCTGCATTGCGGCTTCGAGCCCGTGCTGCCGTTTCGCATCGGCCCAGGAGAAGGCGAGTCCGTCGCCCGCTCCGGCCGAATTTCGAGACGTGTTCTTGAATCTCTGCGACATGGCCCGCGACGAACTCAACAAGGAGATCACTCCTTATGAGGAAACGTATCGAACGGTCGTCGAGCCAAAAACCCACCACATGCCGTTCTTCGAAGACGCCTACGCGGTGCGGGCCTTGGCGGTGGCCTACGACATCACGGGCAAACGGGAGTATCTCGACGCCTGCAAACATTGGGCGGATCGAGTCATCGACCTGCAAGAGAAAATGACCCCCAAGGGCGCGTATTATCTGAACTACGGCCGAGCGCCGGGCAAGACGTCGGGCGACTGGTGGGTGGCCGACTCCGGCTCCGTGGCAATGGCCATACTCGCCACGGCCGCCCGGACGACCGACAAGGCCGAAAAAGATCGTTACGTGGGCTCGGTCAAGTCCTTCGCCAAACTGGTCCTCGACAATTACGTCAGCAAGGACGGCGGAATCACCGACGGCCTGTGGTCCCACTACGACGGCCCCTGGTGGTGCTCGACCGCGACCTTCAGCGCGGCGGCCTACCTCCTTTACGACGAGACGGGCGACCCGCAATACCTGAAGGTGGCCACGGGCGGAACCGATTGGCTCGCGGCGCACGATTTCCGCAAGAACGATCCGCCCGCCTGGGACGCGATGGGCGGCTCGCCGGGCGTGGTCTTCTACATCGGTGAATCCCACGCGGTCGCGCTCGGACACCTTGCCCCCGACGATGCCCGGCGAAAAGCCATTGCCGCGCAGGTCGCCCTGATGAGCCAGTGGATGAAAGACAACCAGCAAGGCCGAGGCGCCAAGAGCGACTGGAACTACCTCAAGGGGGCGACCTATATGGCCGGTCTGCCCTACCTGATGTACGTCTTCGCCGGGCAATTGCCGGAACATCGGGATCTCGACCAGGCCGGCGACCAGGAACTGCGCTACGTGCATGGGCTGCTCTTCAAGAACGGCAATCCCCCGGTTTCGTTGGTGGAAACCTGGGAGGTTATGACCTGGGCGATGATGTCCTACGCGGAGCGGTTGTGCCCCGGCGCGCTCTTCCGAGCGCGTAGCGTGCGTCCGGACGCACCATGAATTGCTGACCACCAGTCATCAGTGGCGAGGTGGCAAGTTTCCCGCTTTCCGCTTTCGGAGTCGAAGCATTATGGGCAAGCAGACCCGCCGGCAGTCGCGACGGACGTTTCTCAAACAGGCCGCCGCCGGGATTGCCGTCGGTAGCTTCGCCGGCCGGCTCCACGCCCACCAACCGCCGGCCTTCGAGCTTTCCGACGAACACCACCGGGCGGTCGACCGGCGGCGACGGATCACGGTGCAATACGACGCCTACAACGCGCTGGGCAAGGACTGGGACCGGTGGCTCAAATATCGTTTCGCGTGGCTCGACGCGCCGGACGTCCAGATCGACGCCATCTGGTGGGACGTCCAGGCGCTGCTGAAAGGCTACTATCCGACGCTGCCCAACTCGCTCATCGACCGCTGGCCCGACGCGAACACCGACATTGTCGCCCGGCTCGTCGACGAAACCCGCAAACGCGGGCTGGAGGTCTTTTGGAGCCACCGGATCAGCGAGGTGGACCTGAACCCGGTGGAGGCGGACGGGGGCTGGACCAAGACGCCGCATCCGCTGAAGCAGGCGCATCCGGACTGGGTGCTCAAGACGTGGTGGCCACACGGGCTGTGGAACCTGGCGGTCGAGGGCGTCCGCCGCGACAAGGTCGACACGCTGCGGCACCTGGCCGAAACGTATCCGCTGGACGGCTTCCAGTTGGACTTCGCCCGGCACGTCCCCTGCCTGCCGCCGGGGCATCAATGGGAGCTGCGCGACCACGTGACGCAACTCGTGCGGGCGATTCGGGAGATGACGCTCGACGTGGCCCGGCGTCGCGGGCGCCCGATCCTGCTGGCCGCCCGGGTGCCGCGAAGCCTCCAGGGGTGTCGCGTCGACGGTTTCGACGTCGAGCTTTGGGCAAGGCAGAACCTGATCGACATCTTCACGCTGGGCACCCGGTCGATCGAGGTCGACGTCGAGGGCTACCGGCGGATCACCGAGGGCCGCCACGTCAAGCTCCAGCCGTGCCTGGACGACCACCACGCGCCGGCCGGCTACCGCTGCCCGCCGATCGAAGTCCTTCGCGGCACGTTTGCCAATTGGTGGCAGCAGGGCGCGGACAGCGTGATGACGTTCAATTGGGCCAACGCCGATGCGAAGTGGTGCGAGGAGATGGGCGGCGAAGTGGCGCCGGCGTCGCAACTGGCGGCCTACCGCGAGGCGGGCGAACCCGCGACCTTGCGCGGCAAGAACAAGACGTTCGTCGTCGAGCGCCGCGGCGGCTACCCCTGGGCAGACGGTTATTTCAACCGCAACGGCGATTCGCCATTGCCCAAAGTGCTCTCCGGCGAGGCCACGGCGCTCTCGGTCCGGATTGCCGACCCGATCCGCGCCGAGGCCGGCAAGGTGCGCGGCGCCGTGCTCGGCGTGGTGCTGCTCGGGGCGTCGGACGAGGACCGATTCGAGGTTCGCCTCAACGGCGCCGTGCTCGCGCCGGCCGCGCGCGATCCCGGCTGGAAGGACCCGCAGATTTTCTCCCCCAACCCCGAGCCGGACTCCGGCGGCTCGTTCTCCCGATACCGAGTCGACCCGAACCAGAAGCTCCTCCGGCTCGAATATCAGATCGACCCGCAGTGTTGCCTCGTCGGCAAGAATCAAGTCGAAATCCGCCGCATCCCGAACGCCGCCGGGGCGCCCTCGGGCAAGGTTGACCTGGAGAAACTGGAGGTCAGCGTGCGCTACGGCTGATCGTTTTGGAGTGCGGCGATTTATCGCCGCTTTCTTTGCGCGGTCGGTTGACGGCAAGTCGGACGCAAAAGCGGCGATAAATCGCCGCACTCCAAAAAGCTACCGAAACTCCGTCACCCCCGGCATGGGAATCGCGTAGCGGCCGTTCGCGTCGGGGAGCACCGGCGGCGGGGCGTCCATCGCTAGGCGCTCGGGCACTGATCGCTGCTGCGAGTTCATCGCCTCGTCCCACGTGATCACCCGGCCCGTGTACGAGCATTGCGTACACATCAGCGCCATCAGGCTGCTCCGGGCCATGTGGACGCCGTCGTTGATCGGCTTGCCCGCGCGAATCGACGAAAACAGCGCGACGTGTTCCAGGTCGAAGCGGTTGCACTCGGGGCCCGGGTAGCGCCAGTTGGTCTCGCCTTCGATGCGGCCGCGCAGGAGGTCGCAGCGGCCCTTGGTGCCTTGGAACTTGTCGGAGACATCGGTCTGGCACCCGTTCTGCTGGCGGCAATAGGCGTGCATCCGCAGTCCGCTGGCGTACTCGAACACGGTGGCGTGATGGTCGTAGATGTCGCCGTGGATGGGCTCGTCGCGGACCTGCCGGCCGCCCATTCCCCACGCCCTCGCCGGCGGCTCGTCGTGAACCGCCCAAGCGCCTTTGTCGAGATTGTGAACGAGGTTCAACCCGGGCAGGTCGGCCGAGAGCCAATTGAAGTTGTACCAGTTGTAGATCTGATACGCCATCTCGGACATGCCGGGCTTGCGGTCCAGGGCCCTGAGCGAGCCGGTGTTGCAGATCTCTTGGATCGCGACGATCTCGCCGATCGCGCCGTCGTGGACCCGCTTCATCGTTTCGATCAAGCCGGTGTCGTAGCGCCACGCCAGGCCCGCGACGACGCTCAGGCCCTTGCGCGTGGCCGTCTCGGTCGTTTCGAGGACCATTTTGACGCCCGGGCCGTCCACCGCGTGGGTCTTTTCGCAGAAGACGTGCTTGTCGGCGTCGACGGCGGCCTTGAGGTAAATCGGCGTGAAGTACGACGGCACGGTGATGAGCACCACATCGACGCCGCTAGCGAGCAGCCGCTCGCAAGCGTCGAAGCCGACGAACCGGTGCTCGGCGTCGACGGCGACCTGGCCGGGCTTGACGGCGGTGATCTCGGCGAGACTGCCGGCGATCCGCCAGTCGAACACGTCGGCCATGGCCACCAGCTTCGCGCCCGGATCGGCGGCGAGCGCGTTGGCCGCCGCGCCGGTCCCGCGTCCTCCGCAGCCGACCAGCCCCACCCGCAGCGTCTCCCCGCCGCCGGCATGGACGCCACGCGCGAGCGTCAGGCTTCCGGACATCGCCGCGACGGTCGATGCCTTGAGGAACTCACGCCGCGAGGGCTGGTGGTTTGGCTGAACGTTGGGGATGTTGGACATGGTTGGCTCGGTGGTTCGTGGTCAGGGATCAGCGCGACATGGGTGGCACGTCCCTGAGCGCAGCGAAGGGCGTGGTTGAGCCGTCGCGAGTGTCTGCCACGCCCTTCGCCGGGGGCTCAGGGACGTGCCACCCAGCCGCCGGCCAGAATGTCTAGCCACGCGGCGCGGCATGGCGGGACCCCATCGACCGCTTGTCTGACCGGCGGGCGATCGACCATAATAGACGCTCGGCTCCGCTGCGACATCTCAACCTCCCTATTTCACCCGTGCCAAAGTCCGTATTTAGCAGATGGTAAGGGTCGCGTCAAGAGTTGCACGTTCCGGGCCCGCCGTGCGTCGACCGAGCCGCACAAGACTGGAATCGAGCCTCTGGAGACCCATCATGCAACGGGCGGCCCGCGCGGCGTTTTGGCTCGGGGCACTCTCGATCATCGCCTCGGGCGCGGCGGGATCGGACTGTCATGACCTCGCCGTGGCGCGGCAGGGCGACTTGCGTCTGACGGTCTACATGTGCGCGCACTCGGTCGACGCGCTGCTGGCCGACGATCCCGACGCGGCGCGGTGCACGGCATTGCTCCGCGCCAACGGCATCACGAAGGTCTGCATCGAGATGTGCCGTGGGAGTTTCATCGTCGAGCGGGCGAAGCTCGAGCGGGTGCGCGACTGCCTCCGGAAGAACGGCTTTGCGGTGGCCGGCGGCATCGCCCCCGTGCCCGGCGAGAACTTTGGCGTGCGGCAGCAAGCGCCGTTGGCGTGGCTGAACTGGCAGAATCCGAAAACCGCGAAGGATCTCATCCCCGTCGTGCGGATGGCCGCCGCCGTGTTCGACGAACTGGTGGTGGACGATTTCTTCTGCACGGGCGACGTGAGCGACGAGTCGGCGAAGGCCAGGGGCCCGCGCGACTGGCCCGACTATCGGCGGGACCTGCTCGCGCGGCGTGCCGGTGAAATCTTCATCGGCCCGGCGAAGGAGGTGAACCCCAAGATCACGATGGTCATCAAGTTCCCGCAGTGGTACGATCTGTTCCACCGTTTCGGCTACGATGTGGTCCGCCAGCCGGAGCTTTTCGACCGCGTCTGGGTGGGCACCGAAAGCCGCGGCGCGTGGACGCAGCGATTCGGATTCATGCAGCCCTACAGCGGGTTTGTGAACTACCGGTGGATGGCGGGCCTCGCGCGCCAGAAGATCGGCGCGGCGTGGTTCGACCATTGCGACTGCGAGCCGCTCGATTTCCTCGAACAGGCCTATCAAGCCGTGCTGGCCGGCGCGCGGGAAATCACCGTGTTCAACTACGGCGACCTGGTGCAAGGGCACGGCGGCCAGGCGCTCGTTTGCCGCGACTTCACGAAGCTCGCCGACCTGGCCAAGGCCGTGCGGGAGCATCCGGTCGAAGGTGTCTGGGCGTACAAGCCGCCGCACGGCGAGCCGAGTGGCGATCTGTACCTCATGGACTTCGTCGGCATGTTGGGCGTGCCGCTCGTGCCGACCGCCGCCTTGCCCGCCGACGCCCAATGCGTCTTCCTCCCCACGCAAGCCGCGGCCGACAAGGACATTCTCGCGCGGGTCCAGGGCCTTGTCGGGCGGGGAGCCACCGTCGTCATGACCGCCGGATTCGTACGCGATGCCGTCGGCGGCGCCGAGATCGCGCGGCTCGCTGGCGTTGCATCGCCGCCGGACAAAACTCCCCGCCGGGCGTCGCAAGTCCTTGACGGCGGGAAGCTCGTCGCGGTGCCCTATGGTCTCGACCTGGCAACCCTGTTGGAGCCCACCGACGCGGAGGTGCTGCTGGCGGCGCGGGTCGACGGGCGGGACGTGCCGTTTCTGACCCGCCACCGGTGCGACGCCGCGACGCTCTACGTGCTGAACACGCATACGTTCTCGCAAGCCGACTTCGACGCCGTGGACGAAGTGCTCCTGGCGCCGCGGCGGCTGGGACTGCTCGAATTGCCGACGTCGTGGGCCGACACGCTCCGCGCGGCATTCACCGCGCCGTTGGGCATGCGCCTGGAAGCCCCGACGCGAGTCACGCTCCAGCCGCTAGGCCGATCCGGCTACGTGTTCTACAACTACAACCTCGGGCCGGTGACGATCACGTTTTCGACGGACGATGAGTCTCTGGGACGTGCCGCCGATGGATTCACGGGCGAGCCGGTCAAGATCGTCGACAAGACGCTCCGCGTGGAAATCCCGGCCCGGACGGTCCGCTGGATTGCGGCGGGCGGACGGTGAGTTGCGCGAGTGGGTGGCACGTCCCTGAGCCCCGGGCGAAGGGCGTGGCCGGCGTCGGCGACTATTCAACCACGCCCTTTCAGGGCGTGCCACCCGACTGGCTCCTGCTTCCTCGGCGGTCCTCGGGGGGCTTGACCCGGCCGGCGGATTTGGCGGACAATGGCGTCCATGCCCAAGCCGGACGACAAGACGCCGCCGAGCCGGTCGAAGGACGCCGAGGACGTTTACGCGGCCGTGCCGATGGCCCCCAGAGCGACCGACGCGCGGTCCGCATTGCCGCCGGTGATTCCCGAGGTGGTCCGCGAGGACGACCCCTTCGAGCCCGAGCCGGAGGCCAAGGCCCCGTTTCAGTATTCGCTCGCCGACTTGTTCATCTTGACGGCGGGCGTGGCGCTGTTGTTCGGCGTGATGTCGATGCTGGGCTGGCACTGGGAGTACGCCGCCGGCCTGGCCGGCCTGGGCGCTTTCATCAGCGTGGTCCTCCTGACCACTTACGAACCCGAACAGCACGGCATCCGCGTTGCCTGCTGGGCCATGTTCGTGTTCTACCTGTTGACCTGCATGGCGGCGATCATTACGCGAATCATTACGGGAAAGTGAATGGTAAGGGGCAAGTGGTAAGGATTGGCGCGGAAACGAGTGTCGCCTTTCGCTCCGCGAAAGAACGCTGCTTTTGCGGAGCGAAAGGCGACAATGCGACCGTTATTGATCCGCCGGTCGCAAGTGGTCGACGACCTTCAACTCTCAACCCTCCCCAGGAGTTTCTCTCATGACGACATGCCTCTTGCCGCTGGTTTGCGTGCTCGGTCTCGGCGCGCCCGGCAACGAACAGGTGCTCGACGCGATGAACTACGCCGATGACCAGGCCGCGCGTCAAGTCTGGAAGGTCTCGCCGGATGCCGCGACGGTTACTTCGGTCCAGGACGGAAGTCGCCGGGCGGTCGAGGTCCCGCTTCCGTTCGCCTCGAAGCCGACTCTGGATCGCGTGTATCTCGATCGCCCGGCCGATCTCGACCTGACCGTGCCGGGCGAGTTCCGCCTGGAAGTGGCCTGCAACGTGCCCGAGGTCACCACCGGAATCACGCTGTATTTCCACGCCGGCGCGGGCTGGTATTCGGCCCATCGCGGCCTGGAGGCGAAGGGGTGGCAGACGCTCGTGTTTCCCAAGGCGTCTTTTCAGACCGAGGACAAGCCGGCCGGGTGGCACAAGATCGACCAGATCCGGATCGCCGCCTGGCACGGTCAGCCCAAGGACGCCTCGCTGCGGCTGGGACGGCTGACGGCCGCGTGGCACAACGTCGTGATCGTCATGCCCGGCGAGAAGACCGACGAGGCGAAGACCGCGAGAGAGACAGCCGGGCAGGTTGCCGCGATGTTCGAGGAGCTCGGCCTCGGCGCCGACGTGGTCGAGGAGGAATCGCTCGCCGGCGGCGCGCTGGCCAAGTGCCGCGTGGCCGTCCTGCCGTACAACCCGGCGCTTTCGTCCGAGGCGGTCGACGCGATGGTCGGGTTCGTCGGACGCGGCGGCAAGGTCTGGCTCTCCTACCAGCTTCCGCCCAAGCTGGCCGCGGCGCTCGGGTTCGGCCAGGGCAAATACCTCAGGCAAGAGCGGCCGGGCCAGTTCGCCGAGATCCGTTTCGACGCCCCGGACGTCCTCGGGCTGCCCAAGGCTGTCCGCCAGGCATCGTGGAACATCATCACCGCCACGCCCGACGCGCACGGCGCCAGGGTGATCGGCCAGTGGTACGACGACGCGGGCAAGCCGATCGGCCAGCCGGCGATGTTGGTGAGCGACCGCGGCGCGTATCTCACCCACGTGATTCTGCCCGACGACCGCGACGGAAAGAAGCAACTCCTGGCCGCCGTGCTCGGGCGTCTGGACCCGGCGCTGTGGCAAGAGATGGCCGAACACGACTTGCGCGAAGCCGGCCGCGTCGGCCATTGCGCCGGGCTGGACGAAGTGGCCGCCTGCCTGCGGGCACAGAAGGCGCCGGCCGCCGAAAAGTCCCTGGACGAAGCCTCGCGGACCTTGGCCGAAGCGAAGAAGCAGTTCGACGCCGGAGAGCATTATCGCGCGGGACAACTCGCCCGCGACGGACACCGGCAGTTGGTCGACGCCTACCTTCGCGGGCAGCCCAGCCCCGAGCGCGAGGGCCGGGCATGGTGGACGCATTCGGGCACGGGGGCCTATCCGGGCGACTGGGACCGCACGGCCAGGGAGCTTGCCCAGGCCGGCTTCAACATGATCATGCCGAACATGCTCTGGGCCGACTCGGCCGACTACGCCAGCGACGTCCTGCCCCGCAGCGACGTCTACCAGAAGTATGGCGACCAGATCGCCCAGTGCGTCGCCGCGGCAAAGAAACACGGTCTACAAGTCCACGTGTGGAAGGTGAACTACTACCTGTCGCACCGCACGCCCAAGGAGTTCCTCGAGCGCCTCGGCCGCGAGGGACGGCTGCAAGTGTCGAACGACGGCAAGCCGATCGACTGGCTCTGCCCTTCCCACCCCGAGAACTTCGAGCTCGAACTGCGGAGCATGATCGAGATCGCGCGGAAGTACGACGTCGACGGGCTGCACTTCGATTACATCCGCTACCCCGGCCGGAACCACTGCTACTGCGACGGCTGCCGCGAGCGGTTCGCGGCGGCCTCGGGCCGCAAAGTCGAGCACTGGCCCAACGACTGCTTCTCCGGCTCGCGGAAGGAGGAGTACAACGACTGGCGGTGCGAGCAGATCACCAGGCTGGTGGCCGCCGTACACCGCGAGGCGAAGCAAATCCGCCCGAGCGTGAAGATCTCGGCGGCCGTGTTCGGCTCGTATCCGGCGTGCCGCGCGGGGAACGCCCAGGATTGGGTCGCTTGGGTCAACGCCGGCTACGTCGATTTCCTCTGCCCGATGGACTACAGCAACAGCGACCTGACGTTTCGCAACCTGGTGAGCCATCAGCTCGCGTTGGTCGCGGGCCGCGTGCCGATTTACCCGGGCATCGGAGCGACCGCCTCGTCCAGCCATCTCTCGCCGGATCGCGTTGTGGGCCAGATTCACATCGCCCGATCGCTCGGCGCCGGCGGCTTCACGATCTTCAATCTCAGCGAGACGACCGCCAAGACGATCCTCCCCGGCGTTGCCGTGGGTGCCACGGCCCGCAAGGCCGTGCCGCCGCATGAGAAGCCGTAGCGTCGCGGTGAAGGCTCGCGGACGGCACACCCTATTCGCAACACAACCAATGCCACTCGCACACGAGGGTCGTGAGAACGGACGCGGGGAAAGGGCTTCTTTTCCATTAGCGGCGAAGCTCAGTCGCAGCACAGGAGGGATGAAATGAGCAGCACGAACAGGGGGAAGGATAGGCCCACGTTCCAGCTTCCCAAGAACGCTCTTTCGCGAGTGAACCTTGGGCAGGCATTCGCTGAGTACGATAATGTGCTGAAAAGCAAATCGTCCAGTGTATTTGTCAAGACGCCAGCGCTCGCATCCGCACTGGATCCGACGAGGTCAAAGTGCTTCTTCGTCGGGCGGCGTCGTACCGGAAAGACCGCGCTAACGTACTTCATCCAAGGACAGCACGGATCGGCATTGATGCTGCAACCGCAGACGTTCAATGCCCAGGGACTCCCCATTGACCTGGAGAAGCTTCGCGACCGCTCGCCTAGACCCTAAACAAGCGAATAGCGATGTTTGGTTTCCCGGATAATCTGTGTAGCGGGCGTGGCGCAGCCGGACCGCTTGGCCCCGGGCGGCGTCTTGGGGGGCGTTGGGTTGTGGGGTGCTTCATCTCGGGCTTCGGTTG
>JAPLNP010000159.1 GCA_026401055.1 Planctomycetia bacterium | reverse complement strand
CTGTCGGGGAAGCTCCACTGAGCTTACAATGGCCGCTCGGCGGGGGAAAGAGGGGGGCCGACTGGAATACCGGTCAGGCAACCGGTGGTCAAAGGTGGGCCAGCACCGCGACCTCGGCAAAGACCGTGACGGACAGGCTCGCCCGCCTGATCCGTGCGCCATGGCTTCTTGCGGCTTGCATTTTCGAGGCAGGTGGCTATGCTTCCGGAGAGACCCCTGGGGTTGGTGTTCCGGTTTGGGCCGGATTGTGAACGACTACGTCGGGGTGACTGCCAAGGGAGGTCGATCATGTTGGAACGGTGGTCATGTCTATGCGCCGCGGCCGCGGCGGTGTGTCTCTGGGTGCCGGCGACCGGCTCCGGGAAGACGATCGAGCTTTACGTCGCGACCGACGGTCGCGACACGAACCCCGCGACAAAGGAAGCGCCCTTGCAGAGCTTGGAGGCCGCGCGCGATGCCGTGCGGCGGCTGAAAAGATCGGAGGCCCCTGACGGCGGCATCACGGTCTGGGTGCGCGGTGGGGTTTACCCTCGCGCCGACACGTTCGAGCTGACTGCCGAAGATTCAGGCACGGCACCATCGCCGGTCGCATACCGCGCGTATCCGACTGAACAGGTGCGACTGGTGGGCGGCCGGGAGATCCCGCGGGAGTGGTTCCAGCCGGTAATCGATGAGCCGACGCTTGCCCGGCTCGACGAGGCAGTCCGCGGTAAGGTTCTCCAGGCAGACTTGAAGGGCCACGGGATTCTCGACTACGGACCGCCGGGGCTGGAGGGCACGATGGAACTGTTCTGCGGCGCCACGCGGATGCCATTGGCGCGCTGGCCCAATGACGGCTGGGCCTTGGCGGTCCGCGACGAGCCGAGCACGTCGAAGCTGTTCACCGTGAAGTTTGAAGGCAACGGGCCGAAACGCTGGAGCCGGATGGACCAGGTCCTCCTGCACGGCTACTGGCAGGTCGACTACAGCGACGGCGTCATCAATGCGAAAGAGGCGGGCATCGACCTCGAGAAACGGAAGATCACGCTCAGCGTTCCAGAAGACAACGACAAACCCCGGCGGTTTTACGCACTGAACGTATTGGAGGAAATCGACAAGCCGGGGGAGTGGTATCTCGACCGCGAGCGTGGTGTGCTGTATTTTCTGCCGCCGCCGGAATTTCCGGAAAGCCGCGTGATGGTTTCGCTGTTGAAGGAGCCGTTGGTCGTGCTGCGCGAAGCCTCTTTCGTGACCTTGCGCGGCCTGACGCTCGAGATGGTCCGAGGCCAGGCCGTGGTGATCCAGGGCGGCACGCACAACCAGGTCGCCGGATGCACCATCCGCAACACCGCGGCCGACGCGGTTGCGCTCTCGGGCGGGACGGACAACGGCATTCTTGGGTGCGACATCCACGACGTGGGCTCGACGGCCATCGTCCTCGCGGGCGGGGACCGCGCGACCCTGACCCCGGCGGGACTGTACGTCGTCAACAGCCACATCCATCATTTCGCGCGGCTGGGAAGGGGATACCGCCCGGCGGTCCGGATGGAAGGCGTGGGACAGCGGATCGCACATAATCTGATTCACGACGCGCCGCACGCCGCGATTCTCTACTCGGGCAACGACCACCTGATCGAACTGAACGAAATTCACGATGTAGTATTGGAGACAAGCGACGCGGGCGTGCTCTACACCGGATACGACTGGACAGCTCGCGGGAACGTGGTGAGGCACAACTTCATGCATCACGTCCCGCACATACCGGGTGGCTACACCAGGGTGGTCTATCTGGACGATGGCCACTGCTCCACGGAGACGTTCGGCAACGTCTTCTACAAGACCCACGAGACGGTCTGGATTGGAGGGGGACGCGATAATGCCGTAGAGAACAACATCTTCATCGAGTGCGAGGTACCGGTGGGCCTTGACAATCGCGGACTGAGGTGGACGTTTCTGAATCCCGACGGCGATATCACCGCCACCGACATGTACAAGAAACTCGCCGCGTTCGACTACAAGAACCCGCCCTGGAGCACTCGGTACCCGAAGCTGGCGCGGATTCTCGACGAGCAGCCGCGTGCTCCCCTGGGCAACACCCTCAGGAGGAAC
This sequence comes from Planctomycetia bacterium, assembly GCA_026401055.1. Taxonomy (GTDB): domain Bacteria; phylum Planctomycetota; class Planctomycetia; order Pirellulales; family Thermoguttaceae; genus JAPLNP01. Next base: position 22,970 of record JAPLNP010000159.1, on the reverse strand, counting down.
GTTTCGGTGCGCAGCAACTGGCGGGATCCGGAGAAAGTGTGCCGGGAGACGTCGCCGAAACAGATTGACGAGAAATATATGGTCATCGAAGACAACTACGTCACCCAGGAAGATCCCGGTTTTGTCGACGCGGCCAACATGAATTTCCAGCTTCGGGACGACTCGATCGTCTACAAGCAGATACCCGGCTTCCAGAAGATTCCCTTCGCGGACATTGGCCCCTATCCTGATGAGTATCGCGCCACCTGGCCGATCGACCGCCGCTGAAGTGAGCGCTGAGCCAAGATCGATATTGCCACGTGAACCGTGGATTCTTGGTACCCAAGAGTCCGCAACCGCCCCAGGAGGACCACCATGCGATTCCATCCGCAAGCCTATGCTCTACTCATCTGCTTGGCGCTGTGCGCGAATACCGCTGCCGATGAAGAGACGGTCTCGACCCAAGTGATCTCCTTGGACGGAACCTGGCTCTTGGCGACCGATTCGGAGAACGTCGGGCGCCAGCGGCAATGGTTTCAGACGCCGCGACCCGAGGCCAAGGAATCCCGCGTGCCGTGGATCATCCAGGAGGCGTTCCCCGGCTACCATGGCGTAGCCTGGTATTGGCGCGCCTTCACGCCGCCCGCCAACCCGCATGTCCAAGGCAGTTGTCTGTTGAAGTTCTGGGCCGTGGACTATCTGGCCGAGGTGTGGCTCAACGGCGTGCCCGTCGGCGGACATGAGGGCGGCGAGGGGCCGTTCGTGCTCGACGTAACCGCTGCCATCAAGCCGGGCAAGGAAAACCTCCTGGCCGTGCGGGTCTTGAACCCGACCAACGAGCCGATCGACGACATCGCCCTGCCGTTCATCCCGCGGCGGTGCAAGGTCGTTCCCTTCCGCGCCGGCGCGCTCTACAACGACGGCGGCATTGTGGACTCGGTCGAGCTGTTGATCGTCCCGCCCGTTCGCGTGACCGACCTATGGGTCCGGCCCGATCCCCACACGGGCAAGATCCGCGTGCTCGCGACGCTTCACAATGCGCTCGACAAACCGGCGGCCGGGCATATCGAGTTGGCCGTCGGCGCGGCGGCCAATGGTCCGACGCTGCAAGCCGTGCGACTGGATCGCCCAGTGCCACCCGGCCCGACTGCCATCGACGCGACCCTCCAGGTCGATCAACCGCGTCTCTGGGAACTGAACGATCCCAACCTGTACCGCGTGACGGCTCGCGTTTCGACCGAAGGCTCGGCCTCCTTCGACGAAGTCTCGACGCGCTGCGGCTTCCGCGATTTCCGCTTTGCCGACGGGCATTTCCAGCTCAACGGCCGGCGCATCTTCTTGAAGTGCTCGCACACCTCGACTCACTACCCCATCGGGCTGCACTGGCCGCACGATCCCGACCTGGCCCGCCGCGACCTGTTGCTGGCCAAAGCGATGGGCTTCAACTCCATTCGTTTCTTCTGTTCCGTGCCCACGCGCTATCAGCTCGAACTGTGCGATGAGATTGGGCTGATGATCTACGAAGAGTCGTTCGCCGGCTGGTTCCTGGAGCCGTCGCCCAAGATGGGCGAACGGTTCGACCGCGAGATCTCGGAGATGATCCTGCGCGACCGCAACCATCCTTGCGTGATCATGTGGGGACTGCTCAACGAGATGGGCGATGTGCCGGTGTTTCGTCACGCCGTAAACGCGCTGCCGCTCGTCCGCGCGCTCGACGACACTCGCGCCGTCATGCTCAACAGCGGCCGATTCGACAGCGTGACGGGCGGCTCCTCGCCGGTGGGCATCTCGTTCTGGATGCCGTCCACCGGGCGCGAACCCTGCATCAACTTCAACGGCACGAAGGGGCCCGTCAGCGCGCTGGGAATCGTCTGGGAGCCGGGGCAGTTGGCCCTGCACCCCGGTCCGGCGAATGAGTTCTCCGTCCTTCGTTGGACGGCCCCGGCTGCCGGCGAGTATGCCGTCTCGGCCAAGTTCGCGAGCATCGCCGAGCGCGCGACGACCGACGTCCACGTCCTGCACGCCGGCAAGCCCTTGCTGAAGGGATTCATCAACCTGAATGATCAGGGGCGCGAGTTGGCGTGGTCGAAGACCATTGCCATGCAGGCCGGCGAGACGCTCGATTTCGCCGTCGGCTCGGGCAATGCGAATTACGGCGGCGACAACATGGGCCTGACGCTCACGATCCGGCATCCCGACGGCACGATCGACAACCCGGCCGCGCAGTTCTCGATCGAAAAGAACCCCAGCGGACGGTGGACCTACGGATTCGCGCCGGCGGGCGACGTGCCGGATTCCGCAAAGTTGACGGCATATCCCAAAGGCGAGACATTTGACGGCGGTAAACAGCCCCACGCCATCGGCAGCCTGTCGAACCCCGGCTCGGCCGTCTGGGAAGACGTGGTGGCGGATCTGCACCCGTACAAGGGCGTGCCCCACACGGCGCAGATCATTCGCGAATTGCGCACCCTGTCCGGCGGCTCGAATCCGGTCTTCGCCTCGGAATACGGCATCGGCAGCGGCGTGGATCTCGCTCAGACATGCCGGCATTTCGAGCAGCTTGGGGCCGAGAAGCTGGAAGACGCTCAGTGGTATCGCCAGCGGCTCGACATGTTCATGGCCGACTGGAAACGCTGGAACATGGACGATACGTTCGCCGGCCCGCGGGACTTCTTCAGCCAATCGCTGGCCAAGATGGGCAAGCAGCGGCTGCTGGGGCTTAACGCCATCCGGGCCAATCCCAACATGGTCGGCCACAGCATGACAGGCACCGTGGACCAGGCCAACTGCGGCGAAGGGCTGTTCACCACGTTCCGCGATCTGAAGCCGGGCACGGTCGACGCGGTATTCGACGGCTGGTATCCACTGCGGTGGTGCCTGTTCGTCGAGCCGGTCAACGTTTATCGCAACACGTCCGTGCGTCTGGAAGCGGTCCTGGCCAACGAGGACGTGCTGCGGCCGGGCGAGTACCCGGTCCGTTTGCAGGTGGTTGGCCCGGGGGCCGTGCAAGCTTTCGAGAAGACGATCACCGTGAAGATTCCCGATCCCGGCGCGAAGCCCGCGCCGCCGTTTGCCACGCTCGTGTTCGCCGAGGACGTCAAGATCGACGGTCCCTCGGGCCAGTACCGTTTCCTGGCGACCTTTCAACGTGGGGCGGCCGCGGCCGGAGGCGAGGTGGAATTCTACGTGGCCGATCCGGCCCAGTGGCCGAAGGTCGAAACCGAAGTGGTTCTCTGGGGTGAGGATGCGGAACTGGCCCAATGGCTCGCCGCGCGGGGCATTCGCACGCGGCCGTTTGCGCCGAATCCGCCGAATGCGCGCGAGGTGATTCTCGCCTCAGCCACGCCGCCGGCGCCCGGCTGGGCGGCCGCCTTCGCTGAGCTTGCCCGCCACATCGCCCGCGGATCCGCCGTGGTCTTCCTCTCACCCGCGGTGTTCGCCAAAGCCGACAATCGCGTGGGCTGGCTCCCGCTGGCCAACAAAGGCGCGCTCGTGGGGCTGCCCTCCTGGCTCTATCACAAAGATGAATGGGCCAAGCGACATCCGATCTTCGACGGCCTGCCCGCCGGCGGGTTGATGGACTACACGTTCTACCGCGAGTTGATCCTGGACATCGCCTTCACCGGCCATGACGTGCCGGCAGAAATCGTCGCCGGGGCCACCAACACGTCGGTCGACTACTCGGCCGGGCTGACGGTTTCGGTCCACAAGTTGGGGGCCGGCAAGTTCACCCTCAACACGCTGCGCATTCGAGAGAACCTCGGCCGCAACCCGGCCGCCGATCGCCTGCTGTTGAACATGCTCCGCCACGCCGCCCGCGACGCCGCCAACCCGCCGGTCGAGTTGCCGGCTGATTTCGACGCGCAGCTCAAGGCCCTTGGCTATTGACCCCATGTTCCGCAACGCTTTGCGGACCGTCGGATTCACCGTCTTCTTCTTATGGTTCTTCAAGCAAGGTGCCGTCGCCCGGCTCCAGCTTTACGGCGACGGTGTCGTCCGCGGCGCGCTTGAGCACCTGCCCGGTACGCAGATCGCGCACGTCATGGGGCTTGCGCAAGCGGACCTTGAGCACCTGGGCATGGTCCGTGTCGTCGTTCACCAGGACGGCGAAGGTGCGTTTCGACTCCAGGTTGCTGAGCCCGCCGATCCAACCCGGCGGGGAGACCTCACCAAATGGCGGATCGGTCGGGACAACGCCCTTGAGCAGCGGCAGCAACGGCTTTAGCGCCACGAACACTTCGGCCACGGCCAGGTACTCGGGCGTGGCCGTGCCGTCGGGCCGGAGCAGGCCGCCGGGCGCGTAAAGCGGCGTGGCCTCCTTCACGGCCAGTGCTGGCGGAAAAGTCGGGCCGACATACGGCTTGGCCTCCGGCTGGCCCTCGGGTGGCGGCAGGTAAACAAACCAGAAGAACCCCCTCGCGCCCGCCCCGATGGCGCTCCACAACTGCCAGCGCGCCTCGCCCACGGTCGGCTGCCGCCAGTGCAGGATCGCGCCGGGGAGCATCACGGCGTCGAGGTGTTCGTCGTACTTCCATGGGCCCCAGATTTCCACGAAGCACTGCGGCATGATCCAAGGCGTCCGGCCGGCTTTCCGCGCGGCCCCGACGGTCATCTGCACCTGACGGCGATACCAGGATTGCGATGCGGCGGGCGTGTTCGGGCCATTCGGATTTCCGGCGGAGAAGAACGGATACACGTCGGTACATACCGCGGCAAAGCCGGCGCGCTCGGCATAGATTGGCGAATCGGGCCACATCGTCACCACCACCGGCGGCTGTTTCGCGCCCCACTCGATGAACTTTTGCCGGAAGGTCTCCATCTCGCCGACGATGCTCCCCCCCGGCTCGTCACACAACGCCCAGGCCAGGATGGCGGGAGAACCACCGGCGGCCTCGATGGCACGCTTCGATTCTCGCTCCAAGTAGTCCCAGTTGTTTCGCCGCTCCGGGACGTTGTAGTGCAACTCGCCGAGCGCGGGCACCAGCTTCATCTCTCGGGCCGCCATGCGCTGGGCAAGACCGGGCAAGTCGGAGATCCCCAGGTTCACCGCCCACACGGCGTCGATGCCCCGCGACTTGAGGTCGTCCAGACACTGCTCGACGAATGCCCACTTCTCCCGACCGTTCCGCTTGGCCAGCCCCTCGGTACGCTCCCACGGCCAGTAAACGCCCAGCGGGAAGCTGCCCGCGAGATCAGATGGGTCGGCCGCGCGGACCGAACCCGCCGAAACCAGCAGCGCGGCGGTGAAGGCCACAAGAGCGTGGCATATCGCTTTGTTCATCGGGAAAGGCTCCTTCACGGGTACATTATCACGGCAACTCTCTCACCTCAACGTCTTTGAATCGAATGAGCAGCTCGTCGCCGGGGTGGATTTGGAGGCCAATGTGGCCCTTCATCCCGACCTTGTGGCTGCGATGAACGTCATCCTCCAGTCGCTTCGAGCCGTCGTAGTCCGCGACGACCACGCCGTTGACAATCGTCTTGATGCGCGTGCCGTTGCAGATGACGTGAACGTCGTTCCACACGTCGCCGTTATCAGCGTGCCGCCATTTCCATCCCGCGGGGGCGTGCTCCGGTTTTGCATTGGCGGGCTTCCCCACGTCCGGCCAGAGCCACACTTGCACTCCCCTCGTCTCGTCGTAGATGAAACCGTTTCTCCACGGGCCGGGCGGATTGATGTCCACTTGAGGACCGTCCAGCCATCCGGCCTCGTCGTCATATCGGCTCCGGATTTGGATGCCGCTGTTGCCCGTGCTCTTGCCGTAGGTTTGGACCTTGACCTTAAGCTCGAAGTTGTCGTACTCCTTCACGGTGAGCAGCCAGAGGTAATTGTGCGTGCTGCCCGCCGGCGTTTCGGCGGTGATAGCGCCGCCGGCCACCTTCCAATAGCCGATCTTGTCCTTGTCCTCCGGTCGGCACTTGACGACCCAGCCGTTGAGGCTCTTGCCGTTGAAGAGCGAGGTCCAGCCATCCTTCTCGCCGGACGGCTTGGATTCCGCGAAGACGACCCCGGACAGGACGAAGACTGCAACAGTGAAGAGGGTCGTCTTGGTTCTCATGGTAAATCCCCGGCTGGTACTCGGAAGAAACGATGCAACCCCAGGCCGCACCACAGAGTATAGGCAGACAGAGAAACCGTGGCAACCGTCACGCCCTGTGACTCGGCCATCGATCGGGGCCACGGGAATCGGCCGTGTCGCCTGGATACCTGGGGACGATGTCGACGTTGGGGGGGCATGACTCGGGCCTGGGCCCACTAGAGCGGGTCGGCGCCCGGAAGTCACCAACTACCGAAGGACCTATCGCGCTACCAGCTTGCCCACCCACCTTTCTTCCCTTCCCCCCCGGTGATAAAATGACCCAGGCTCCGACTTTGGCCCGATGGCCCGCCGCCATGATGCCGGCGTTCGAGCCGGCTAGACTCGATTCCAACGAAGGAGGGACTGCGATGGTGCTCCCGCGGATGCTCGTTTTGTTGGGATGGCTCGTTCTCTGCGGCCCGGTCGGGGCCGAGACGCTGACCTTGCCGTTGGACCAGCGGCCCAATTGGCTCGCGCGCGACGGGATTGTGATGGCGGGGAGTTGGGAGCCGCTCGTGTTTCGCGTGCGGCGCGATGGGAAGGACTACGTGCCCACCGCCGAACAACGGGACGGCTACCAACGCGAGCACGGCCCGGAGATGCTCGCGCGACTCAAGGCCCTGGGCGTCAACTTCGTCATGATGCACTGTTACAAAGGGGCCGGTCTGAAGGCGGAACAGGAGAGCATGGACGATGCGGTCCGATTCTCGAAGCGCTGCCACGACGCCGGCTTGCGGGTCGGCGTCTACAACTTCAGCGGCGCATTTCTCTGGGAGCCCTTCTTCAAGGAAATGCCCCAGGCCGAGGACTGGGTAGTGCTCGATGCCCAGGGGAATCGCACGACCTATGGCGACGCCGGCTATCGTTACTACTGGAACCGCAACCATCCGGACGCGGAAGCGTTCTACCGGCAACTCGTGCGGTTTGCGGTCGAGGAGATTCGCGCCGACCTGATCCATTTCGACAACTACACGGTTGGGCCCGGCTACGATGCCTGTTCCATTGAACGATTCCGCCAGTATCTTCGGGCAACCTTCAGCGCCGAACAGCTTGCCGCGATGGGGGTCAACGACGTCCGCTCGGCCCGGCCACCCGCGGCGGACTCGCCGGAGTTGCTCCGTCGTGCCTGGAGCGATTTCTGCTGCGGCTCGCTGGCCGACTCGTACCATGCCATGAGCCGCTACGCCCGGTCGTTGCGGCCGGACGTGCTGTTGGAGTGCAATCCCGGCGGCGTGGGCGATGGCATCCGGCCGCCGGTCGATCACGGTCGGCTCCTGGCCGGCGGCGAAGCCTACTGGGTCGAAAGCGGGCGGATCGGCTACCACGACGGCCGGCTGGTCTCGCGGATCCCGAACTACAAGGTCGGCCGGGCGATGAACAACCTGACCTTCGACTACACGCTGACGCCACTGGAAATGGCCGAGTCGATGGCCTTCAACCTCGACTGTCTCGGGTGCATCTGCTGGTTCGAATACGGCAAGATCGTCGCCATGCCCGGCGTCACCGAACCGATGTCGCCGCGGTTGGAGCCGTTCATCCGGTTCTTCCACGAGCGCCGGGAGCTATTGCGCCAGGCTCGCGTGGTCGCCGACGTGGCCGTGTTGCGGAGCTTTCCTTCTCAGGTTTTTGGCGGTCCCAAGTGCTCGGCGCTCACGGCTCGGGCTGAGGACCTTCTCATCGCCAACCGCGCGTGCTTCCAGATCCTTCACGACCATCAACTCGAAGACTTGAGCCGGTTTCGAGTGTTGTTGCTCGCGGGATGCGTGGCGATGGGCGATCGCCAGACGGAGGTGATCCGCCGCTTTGTCGCTTCGGGCGGGCGGTTGTGCGTCATCGGACCGCTGGCCACGCACGACCAGTGGATGCTTCCTCGCCCAAAACCCGCGCTGGACGATCTGCCGGCCTCGGCGGTCGTTCGCGCCGAGGAGCAAGGCGACTGGCTGGCGGCGGTTCGCCAGGCGTGCGGCGAGCCTCTCTCCCTGTCGATCCAAGGCGTCAACGGTACGGGCGCCCACGAAGCCCCGGACGGCCTATGCGCCGAGCTGACCGAGCAACCCGGCCGGCGGCTGGTCCATTTGGTGAACTTTCGCGACGACGGCCCGATCCGCAACCTTGCCGTGACGGTGCAACTGCCGCGGGGAACTCAGGCAACGGGCGTTCGCTTGGCCAGCCCGGAGCATCGGGCCGACCTGCCGCTGGAGCACGAGACAAAGGCCGGCGTCGTGCGATTCACGGTGCCGGAGATCACCACCTACGAAATTGCCGTCGTCGACGTCGCGCGAGCATCGACGGGTAACTAGCCGGCGGCAAGACGGCTGACCTGTCCCAAATCCCGTGACTCCTTGACCCGGAGCAAGGATACGGTTATTAGTAACGGAGTCTTCGGTGGCAAAAGCACGAAAGGACCACTGCGATGATTGACCGATTTGTTCCGCCGGTGGGGCTCGCGATTCTGTTGTTCGCCCTCTTCGTGCCGCCGGCCGCGGCCGAAGACGCGACGAAGCCCGCGACGGAGGCGCTGCTGAAGCCGGCGGTGCCGCGGGGCCTGGGCGTCAATATCCACTTCACCGACCCTCGGCCCGGCGAAATGAAGATGCTGGCCGAGGCCGGCTTCACCTGGGTACGCATGGACTTCTCCTGGGACGGCACCGAGCGAGTCAAAGGCGAGTACGACTTCAGCGCGTACGACCGGCTCCTGGCCGCGCTGGAGGAGCACAAGATCCGCGCCCTGTTGATCTTCGATTACCACAGCCGCTTCTACGACGAGGGTCTTTCGCCGCATTCCGACGAGGGGCGCAAGGCCATGGCCCGCTGGGCGGCCGCCGCGGCCAAGCGATTCCAGGGCCGCGGCATTCTTTGGGAGATGTACAACGAGCCCAACATCTCCTTCTGGAAGCCCAAGCCGAACGTCGGCGACTACGCGATGTTGGCGATCGAGGTCGGTAAAGCCCTGCGCGAAGCGGCGCCCGGGGAAATGTACATCGGCCCGGCCACCTCGCGGATCGACATGCCGTTTCTGGAAGCGTGTTTCAAGGCAGGGCTCTTGGACTACTGGTGTGCCGTGTCGGTCCACCCCTATCGCCAGACGCCGCCCGAAACGGCGGCCGACGAGTACACCCGGCTACGCGCGCTGGTGGACCAATACGCGCCCAAGGGGAAACACGTGCCGATCCTCTCGGGCGAATGGGGCTACTCGGCCGCGTGGCGCGACTACGACGAGGTCAAGCAGGGAAAGTACCTGCCGCGCCAGTGGCTCGTGAATTTGGCCAATGACGTGCCATTGTCGATCTGGTACGACTGGCACGACGACGGGAGCGACCCCAAGGAGCCGGAGCACCACTTCGGCGTCGTCAAGCACGACTACTTCGCCGACCGCGAGGGGGTCTACGATCCCAAGCCCGCTTACCTGGCCGCGAAGACCCTGACGACGCAGCTTGCCGGTTTCCGCTTCGAGCGGCGTCTGGCCGTGGGCGGGCCCGAGGACTATGTGCTGGCCTTTGGCAAGGACAACGAACTGCGTCTGGCCGCGTGGACCACGGCCGACGCCCCACGCACGGTCACGATCCCCGACAGCCCGGGCAAGTACCGCGTCACGGGCCACGCGGGCGAGCCGCTGCCGGCCGTCGCGGCGGACGCTCAGGGCCTTCGCCTCACGCTGAGCGACGCTCCGCAATACGTCGTGCCAGAGAGGGATCGGAAGGCCCAGCGAATCCTGTTTCTCGGCAACAGCATCACGCTGCACGGACCGTTGGCGGAGATTGGCTGGACGGGCAACTGGGGGATGGCCGCCAGCGCGCGGGAAAAGGATTACGTCCACATCCTCGCGGACTCCCTCGCCAAGCTCTCGGGAAGTCCGCCCGACTTGCGGATTGACAATATCGCCGATTTCGAGCGGCACTATGACACCTACGACCTGGACGCCGGGCTCAAGGAGCACCTTGATTTCAAGCCGGACGTCGTCGTCGTCGCGATCGGCGAAAACGTGGCGACGCCGGCCTCCGAGGACGCCAAGACGAAGTTCAAGGCCGCTTTCTCGCGACTGCTCGCAGCGCTCGCGGGCAGCGGCCGGCCCAAGATCTTCGTGCGAAGTTGCTTCTGGCCGGACAAGGTCAAGGACGACATCATGCGGGAGTCGTGCGCGGGCGCGGGCGGCGTCTTCGTGGACGTCGGAGAGCTGGGCAAAGTCGAGTCCAACTATGCGCGTTCGGAGCGAAGCATCGCCCATGCGGGCGTCGCCGGCCACCCCGGCGACAAGGGAATGAAAGCCATTGCCGACGCGCTGCTGGGGGCCATGACAGCGGCCGACAAGCAGACGCCGTGATGCGACGCGGCTCGACGTCAGAGTACACGCCGCCAAACCAAGTACGACGCCGTCCGGAACGCGGACGTTGTGCTTCCGCGCGGCTGCGTCGGCCCGAAGGATTTGCGGAGGTGATACATGAGTCGGCGATTTGTCGGTGGGGGATTACCCAGTATGGCGCAATCGCCCTGGCGTCTGGGTCAGTAGGACGCATGCCGACTCGCGTTTGCGCCGCGTGGCGGTATGTCTCCCGCGGGAAATTCACTTGGTCGCCTTGAGCGACGTGAGCAGTTCCCTCTCCGCGCCCGGCGTGCCGATCCCCACGACCATCGACGCCCTCGACCTGGGCGGCGCCGACGCGGTCCTACAAGCAGCGGTTGATCGGCTGGTCGGCGACCCCTTGTTTCCGGCGCCGGTGATCGAGGCCCTGCGGGCGGCGCGGGCGGAATGGATCGCGGCCGAGTGAACAATGCGGTGGGGTGACGTGGATTGGGCACGCGGCAGAATCCGCGTCCGGAGCCCAAAGACGGAGCATCACGAGGGCGGTTGGTCGCGGATCGTCCCCATATTTCCCGAGCTTCGCCCTCACCTCGAATCCGTATTTGATGAAGCCGAGCCGGGAACGGAATACGTGATCGCGAACTACCGCGAGTCGAATCTTAACCTACGTTCCCGGCTGCTCGACATCATCTGGTCGGCCGGCCTGAAGGAGTGGCCGACGCTGTTCCAAAACACGCGATCCGCCCGGGAGACGGAACTGGCCGAATCCTTCCCCCTCCACGTGGTCTGCAAGTGGATCGGCAACAGTCAGCCGGTCGCGGAGAAGCACTACCTCCAAGTGACCGACGAACATTTTGATTGGGCCATCCGAGGCGACGGCAGCGCGGCACAGAATCCGGCACAGTCAACCAACCATGACCGACGAAATCAGAGTAACCGTGTCCAGCTACGGCCCCGGCCGCAATCTCGTGATGCGGTACACGGACCCGACCACCGGCAAGCGTGTGGCGAAGTCCAGCGGCACGACCGACCCGGACGCAGCGACGAAAGAGGCGGGCAAGTGGGAAGAGGAACTTCGGACGGGTCGGTACATGGCCCCGAGCCGGATGACGTGGGAAGTGTTCCGCCAGAGGGTCGAGACAGGGAAGCTGGCCCCGTCCCCCGAATCAACCCGTGTCGCCTATCGTTGTTCTCTGGACTGTTTCGAGCGGTTGGCCGGACCGGACAAGATGGCGAAGATTACGCCCCAATTGATGACCCGTTTTCAGACAGCGGCCCGGGCGGACGGCATGAAGAAAACCACCCTTCACCACCACCTACGGCACATCAAAGCCGTGTTGCGGTGGGGAGAGCGGCAAGGGCTGCTTGCGAAAGCCCCACGTATCGAAATGCCCAAGTTGCCCAAGGGACAATCCAGAGCCAAGGGGCGGGCCCTGAGTGGCGAAGAATTCGAGCGGCTACTGTTGGCCGTGCCGAAAATCGTGTCCTTCCGGCAAGCGTGTATGAACCGTCTTGAGGTGTCTGGTATTCTTGGCTGCCGTCAACGGGCAACGCTGTGGAGGACAGCCGATGGGTACCAGCAAGGCTTCGCGAGAGCTTCCCGCGCGGGTGGAGAACGTTCGGCGGCGGTTCGAGCGGTGGCGACGGACGCGGCAGTCGCGGTCGCGAATTCCCGAGCCGCCGTGGGCCGCGGCGGTGAAGGTGGCCGGCGGATATGGAATTCACCGGACGGCCAAGGCGATGTTGCTCGATTACTACTCGCTCAAGCGGCGGGTCGAGCGGGAAGCCGGCGAGAGCGAGGCCGCCGCCGGCGTGGCGGCCGGTTGGCCCGGCGGAGTGAGGCAGCCATCGTTCGGATGGCGCCCGATGCTTCGTGCGGCAAGGCTTGCATTCGGTCACGTGATGGCGCGGCAAAGTGCTCTTTACCTTCTCGTGGCGGCCGTGCCATGGTGGTTCCGCATGGAGCAGAGGCAGGGCTTGGGCATGGCGGCCGCCGGGAGTGCGTTCGGTTCTCGCTGGCCGCCGCGACAAGGTATTCGCCGGTTGCGGTCGCCGCGACGATGATTTCCACAAAGTCAACGATCATCGACGTCGACATGGACGAACTGGAAGAGATTCTGCGACGGGTCGATGCCAAGGATTCTACACGCCTGCCGGAAGGACACCAACAACACAGACGAGCAGGGCCGTCCCGAAAAGACGTTTCATCGCGAGCCTCCAATTCCATGGGCACGGGGTTACTTTGCCGGTTCGGGCGGTGGCGAAATCGCGAACGCAGTCCGCGGTCACGCCCGGATGACGCCCGCCTCCTCCATCTGCTTCCACGCCGCCGCGAGCGACCCGCCGACGTCGATGCCCCGGCAGCCGGCCTCGATCACCGTCACCTCGAACCCGAGCCGCCGGGCGTCCAGCGCGGAGTAGGCGACGCAGAAGTCGGTCGCCAGTCCCACCACGAACATCCGCGTCAGCCCGCGCTCGCGCAAGTACCCGGCCAGCCCCGTCGGTGTCTGCCGGTCGTTCTCGAAGAACGCCGAGTACGAGTCGATTTCCCGGTGGTATCCCTTCCGGATCACCAGTTCACAGTGGGCCACGTCCAGCTTCGGGTGGAACTCGGCCCCGGGTGTCCCCTCGATGCAGTGGTCGGGCCAGAGGATCTGCTCGCCGTAAAGCAACTCCACCCGGTCGAGCGGCTTCTTGCCGGGGTGGGAGGAGGCGAACGACAAGTGGTCCTCGCAGTGCCAGTCCTGGGTGAGGATGACGTGCGCGAACCGCCGCGACAGCTTGTTGATGACCGGCACCACCTCGTCGCCGTCGGTCACGGCCAACGCTCCGTTCGGGCAGAAGTCGTTCTGGATGTCCACCACCAGGAGCACGCGGTTCTCGGTTGGCACCGCCGGGCGGACCGCCTGCCCGGCCGCCTTCAGGCGTGGGATGACGGTTAGGTCCGGCGGGGTCAAGACCTTCGTCGGCGTGGAGACCGCGGCGATGCCGCCCGTGACGAGTTCCTCGGTGTCGCCGAGCGACCGCTGGCCTCTCCGCAGGACATCGACCAGTTCGGCGTAGGTTTGGAACCGCTCGTCGGCCCGCTTGGCCATCATCCGCGCGACAATAGTCTGGACCTCCGCAGGGACGTGGGCAGGGAGTGGGTCTGGTTCCGCTTCCTCGACCTGTTTGAGCACCTGGAAGAACGAATCGCCGCGGAACGGGGGCTGGCCCGCGAGCATCTGGTAGAGGGTCGAGCCGAGCGAGAAGACGTCGGCCCGGTGGTCGACGCGACTGGCATCGGCGAACTGCTCGGGGGACATGTAGCTGGGCGTGCCGAGGGCGGTGCCGGCCGCGGTGTAGGCGGTCATCACTTCCTGGGACACGACCTTCGCCAGCCCCAGGTCCGCGAGCTTCACCTGTCCGCTCCGCGTGAGAAGAATGTTGGCCGGCTTGATGTCGCGGTGGATCAGGCCAATCTGGTCGAGCGACTCGCGAAGCGCCTGGGCGACCGCCTCGGCGATCTGCAAGGCCCGCCCGACGGGAACGGTGCCACGCTCGCGGAGGTGGGCCTCCAACGTCTGCCCATCGACGAACTCCATGACGATGTAGAACTTCCCGTGGGCCTCGCCGCAGTCGAAGACGCGGACGATGCCCGGCGACTGGAGGCGGGCGGCCAGCCGGGCCTCGCGAAGGAACCGGTCGGCGATGCCGGGCTTCTCGGCGAGGTGGGCGTGCAGGAACTTGACCGCCACGTCGAGATCGAGGTCGCAGTGGCGGCCCCGGTAGACAATGCCCATGCCGCCCTCGCCGATTCGCGAAACGAGCTGGCACCGACCAACGTTGAACAGTCGCAGGTACGGATCGTCGGACATGCGGGAACCCCGGACGTTTTCCAGTCGCCACCAAACTACGCTGCCCGGCCCGCGCGGTGAACTGAGAGCGCGTGAAAGAATCAGGTTAGCCGCCGCGCCTGCGCGGCGCCAGGCCGAAAAAGCCCGGAAAACGTCGAGTTGGCTCGACGGCTAACGACCGTTTGTCGATTCTTTCACAAACTCCGAGGACACCACCACGCGCCACGGTCAATCATCATATCTACCACGTTCCGGCCCGGAAAGTAACTGGGCTGTAGTAGCCCGATGACCCCTCTTTGGTAGGTCATGCTTTGCCGGGGAACTCGTGAAGCAGAACGGATCTCACACTGCAGCCCCCCGTCGATGGCATCGCAACGGCTTGTTGCCAGACGGCCCAATTTCTTGGGGTACCACCTGTCTGCAATGCCTGCTACGCAGGACGCTGCTCGGCATTGTGGAGGCGGCCGTGACATTGGCGATCGAGTTGGCGGCTCGACGCTGATGCGAATGGTCGCGCCCGCCGCGTTGCCAGCGCGCATACCGCGGTTGGGATCTTGCGCACACTCGGCACGGTTTTGCTCCTATCCGACAATCCCACGAACATCAGTCAGGTCAATATCTATACTTGTTCAACTGCTCCGTGGTGCATTCTTCATCTGTTCCAAAGAGCATTACCGGCAGCCAAATACCACCCAGGCCCGATGAATGGGTGACTCTGACCGCTATGGTGTTCTTGCCTCCCTGCTTCACGTGTTGTTTGATATCAGAACTGAATGCCGTTGTCGGCAAATCACCGACGGCTTTTCCCGTTGAGGCATAGGTCCTTTCAAAAGCACACTTGCCGTTGACGTAGACCCATGCCTGTTCATTTACACCAAGGAAATACAGATACAGGTGGTTCTTGGCGAACAGCTCGTCAGGCACTTCTACGTTCTGAAAATACCATCCGTAACCATCGAATCCGGGAAATCCCTGCTGCTCCCAACCGACCCCACGGTTCACGTGCAGTCTGGCAAGCCCCTTATCCAGAGCGGCAACGGATGCCTCGCCGCCTCCGAACTCGTTGTCCTTCCTGACTGCCGCATCAAAGAACCTCTGGTTCGCATACCACTTCTCGCTCACGCCTTTGTCTTCCGGATCGGTCGCGAAGATCCATTCGGCGGGCAGATCGATTTTGGGTAGCGACGCGCTTTCCATGTCGATGCATGACTGCCACTTGGCCGTTATCTTCTCAAAGGTGATGGGGATGCCGAACGTAGTAAGCCCGTTCTTCTTGCAGAGGTCGCTAAACTCATCGAGATACTGTTTGAATACGTTCTTTTCGGCACGTGGTTGTCGTATGCTCTTGCCGTAGACAAAATCGCCGAATTCAGTGTAGTATCCAAGATTCTGAGATAGCTCCAGATACAACAGAGACACCTTGGCCTTCTTCACTCGCGCCAGTATGTCCTCGCTTTTCGCCAGATTCTCGGCCTGGGTGAAGTGTTCTCTCATCTTGGCCATGAAGTCGGGTGTGAACATCGGCCCGTCGGGCGCGTAAGAACAATGGAGATTGTTTAAAATCGGGTTGTCAGACGGCACTCCGCATTTGTGCGGCACTTTATGCCATTTCTCCCAAAAGTCCCACTTCATCATCTCATAATCCCAGATGGGCTCGGCGGCTTCCTTGTAGTAGCCGAATACGAAATCTCTCATCAGCGTCTTGGTGTCCAGGTCCGGGTTCCACAATTGCTTCGCCCACACCCATCCGCGCATCTCGTCATTGTCGCTGGATTCGCATTCATACATGATCCCCCTTGCGCCATTCTTGATGTTGAATCTTGTGTTGTCGGCAACAACCGGCCAGTTCGCCATGGGAACCAGAAAGTGGACGTAGTCCGTCGTGTAATCCCAGATGTAGATCTTCGCACCGGCCGCATTCCAGGCCGTGATCACTTTCTGAAACTCCTCCGACTCCCGGAGAAAACAAAACTGATACTTCCACGCGTGGGAGTCCGTGCAAAGCTGGATGATGATGTAAGGGTCAACCTTCAGCTTCGTTGGAGGTATCGCATAGTCCAGATAAGCAAGGGAGATGAGATGATTGTTGGGGAATTCCTTCTTGACGCCCTCGGCAATCCTGTTGACAAAATAGAAGAAGCTGCCGGCCCTTCCGCCGTTCTCCTCATCCAGCTTCTTGCAGCCCGGGCAGTCGCAGAACCCCCTGCCGTCATTGGGTCCGATGGCGGTTATCGTGACGTCGGGATTATCCCGGAATATCTTGCACGTCTTCTCGATGCTCAATCTGATGACGTCTTCGTTCGTATGGCACAACTGGCTGGGCTGTCGCTTGCCGTTGACAATCGCATAGTATTCCGGATGCTCGGAAAAGTACGATTCTGTTGGGAAGTAAATCGCATAGGTGTGTCCCATGTGGTAATAGCGAATGCTTCCGCCCCAAGACGCCGGTATTCTCGCGTGCGGCGTATTTGTCTTGTTTCTCAAGGACCAGTTCGCGTCGTGCATCTTGAGAATATAGGGATCTCTCAGTTCCAAGACAGGCACGACCTTTCGAGATACAAGACCGGCGGAGAACTTCTCCATTCGCGGGGTGTCTATCGAGCTTGTGGAATACCACCTGCACCCCAGGTCCTCCTCGAGAAGAGAATAGACTCCGTGCATTAGGCCGCGACCGCTGCCGCCATACAGATACACATTCTTGTCGATAACCTCGACGGCGTAGCCCTCCGCCGCCAAGTCGGTGTGTTTCCAGTTGGATTTGGTTTGCTCCAGCAGTTGTGTGCGTCCAATACTGATGAACGCAGCATCTTTGACTGGCCGGGCATCTTCGCTGACAATCGGAAACTCGGCTCCGCTTATCAGCGTGAAATAGCGGGCAATGTCGTGGGCCGCCTTTGTTTCTATCTCCTTGGCGTTCTTGGGGACCACCAATACGTATTCTGATTTGCCATTGTTCGCGAGAGCAATATCTGCCGTGGCCGTGCCTCTTGGCTTGAGCGTATTCTCCCATTGCGCGGGCATGTCGGTTCTATATACTGTGAGGTCTTTATCAATGCTAATTGAACCGACATCATCGAAACCGTCGTGATTACCATCTTTGTCCTCAATATACAAAAACACGCTGTACACGCCCTTCAGTATGTTCTTCTTGAACTTAACCCTGTAGGTTACCGCGATTTCGTCAGCGGTTTTCTTGACTGTGGTGTTCTCGCAATCAACATAGCCCTGGTCGTTTTCAATGATCTTACCCGATTCTCCCGGCAGCCCGGTTGCTTCTGTCGCGTTCCAAAAGCCGTGCTTAACAATCGCCAGTTGATTGGTCGGAAGATGATAGCCGATGTAAAACCCGCGTAACTGGTCGCCGCCCGTGCATAGGACCAAATACGTGTTCGTCAACAGGCTGAAATCACCGGCGTATTGATATCTTGCGGTAATTGTATGCCATGTGTCCGCGGCCAACGGTTCGGCAACATCAGGCCCATGACCATTGACAAGTGCCCCCAGTGCTTTGGGAGTCTCCGCGAACAGACACCGCACGCAAACCCATGGCAACAAACCAACGAAGAGGCAACACATGCACGCTGTCTTCACAATAGGCTCCTGGAATCAGGTTCAGTATGACGTCGGTGATGGTAGGCTGCCCAATCACCGGACCACCTCCTATGGGTCCGCCGCTCAAAAGATGCGGCGAACTCGTCTGCCATGCTCGTCAACTCGTGGGATTTCACCGGCCTTCCACCTGGTAGGAGTACCGTTCGCCCCCAGTGTACTCGATTTTCCAAACCAATCAACACCTTGGTGACAATGGGGGGCGACCTCGCTAGAATAGTGGTCATGCTCCAGTCGATCCCACTGAGAATACTGATGATGGTCGTGGCCGCAATCGCGGTGGGCACGTCGCCGGCGTGCCAGGGCGGGCCGGCGCGCGACGAGACGCCGAGCCAGGAAGTCATTACCGCGGGGAAGACGGCCAGCGTGATGTTCCCGCCGGAGTTGACGGCCCGGGCGCGGCAGAACGCGCGGCAGCACCCCTGGGCCAAGCAAGCTTGCGAGCGCATCGTGGCCGCCGCTGGGCCCTGGCTGAAGCTTTCGGACGACGAACTCTGGGAGCTGATGTTCTCCAACAGCATCAAACGCTCTTGGATGGTCTGGTCGAACGGCCATTGTCCGGCGTGCCAGAAGCCGGTGCCGATGTACGAGTGGGTCCCCGCGGCGCTCGAACGTCCGTGGAAGATGCAGTGCCCGCAATGCCGGGAGTTGTTTCCCAAGAACGATTTCGGAAAGTTCTACCGCTCGGGGCTGAACGAGCAGGGGGTGTTCGAGCCGGCGCGGGCCGACCGGTCGCTGCTGTTCAATATCGACCATCCCGACCCGGCCGATCCGTTGCACCGGTTCGGCGTGGACGACGGCGAGGGCTATGTGGACGGACAGAAGCGGTGGCGATTCATCGGGGCCTACTTGATCTACGGGCAATGGAAACAGGCCATCGTGGGCGGCATCCGCAATCTGGCGGCGGCGTACCTCGTGACCGGCGAACCGGTTTACGCCCACAAAGCGGGGGTGCTGCTGGATCGAGTCGCCGACTTCTACCCGACGTTCGATTTCGGCAAAGAGGGCGTGATGTACGAGGGCCCGCCCAGCGCCGGCTACGTTTCGACCTGGCACGATGCCTGCGTCGAAGTCTACGATTTGGCGACGGCGTACGACGTCGTCTTCGAGGCGATTGCTCGCGACGCGTCGCTGGTTGCTTTCCTCGCGGACAAGGCCCGGGCCCACAAGCTCGCCAATCCCAAGACGTCGTTCCCGGAGATCCGGCGGAACATCGAAGAGCGGATCCTGCGCGACACGCTGGCGAACCGCCACAAGATCGAGTCGAACTACCCCACGACCGACGTCACCATCGCCGTCATCCGGACGGTGCTCGATTGGCCGAACAACCGTGACGAAGTGACGGCGATCCTGGACGGCGTGATTCAACGGGCGACCGCCGTGGACGGCGTGTCCGGCGAGAAGGGAATGGCCGGCTACTCGACCATCGCGCCGCGGACCGTCGCGGAACTGTTGGGGCGCTACGAACGCATGGAGCCCGGGTTCCTCGCGGCGGCGATCCGGCGTCAGCCAAAGCTGCATGCCCTGTACCGGTTTCATCTGGACACCTGGTGCCTGGGGCAATACTACCCCTGCATCGGTGATACGACCTCGTTCGCGCAAAAAGTCCCCCACTATCCGGCCTTGACGCTTTCGCAAGCCGCGGGCCTTGATCCGTCGGGCTTCACTTTCCTTTGGAACCTGTCGCTGGCGACCGGCGACAAGGATTTTGTCCGCGTGCTGTATGCGGCCAACGGCGGCAAGGTGGACGGCCTGCCCTACGACCTGTTCGCCGACGACCCCGCGGAATTCCAGCAGCGCGTCGCCAAGATGATTGCGGAGGAAGGGACGGCGATTCAACAGGGAAGCGTCAACAAGTCGCAGTGGTGTTTGGCGATCTTGCGAGCCGGCGAGGGCTCGGAAGCGCGGGCCGCTTGGCTCGACTACGACTCCGGCGGCACCCACGGCCACGCCAATGGGCTGAACTTGGGGCTGTTTGCCAAGGGACTCGACCTGCTGCCCGACTTCGGCTATCCGCCGGTTCAGTTTGGCGGCTGGGGCGCCCCTCGCGCCGTTTGGTACACGCGGACCGCCGCCCACAACACCGTGGTGGTGGACGGCCAAAACACGCGCGGGGGCAGCGGCGCCGCGACGGCGTGGATCGACGGACAGACGTTCCGCGCGGTGCGGGCCTCGGCCGCCGCGCTGGTCGGCGGCCAACAGTACGAACGGACTGCGGTGCTGGTGGACGTGTCCCAGCAGGATTCGTACCTGATCGACCTGTTCCGCGTGGTGGGCGGCCGGGAACACGCCAAGTTCATGCACGGCCACTTCGGCCGGATCACCCCGCAAGGTCTGACGCTGCAACCCGCCGAGGAAACCGGCTGGGGGGAACAGATGCGATCTTGGCGGAAGGACGCCCATCCGCCGGCGGTCTGGAGCGTGGACTGGAGCATCGAGGATTACTTGAAGTATCTTCCCGCCGGCCGCGATCTTCATGTACGCTACACGGACCTGACGCCCGGCACCGAGGTGTTGACTCTCGAAGGCTGGGTAGCCGTCGGGCTCTACGGCGGAACCGCCGAGGCCTGGATTCCGCGCGTCCTGGTGCGACGGCGCGCGAACGAAGCCCCGTTGGCGTCGACGTTCGTGAGCGTGATTGAGCCGTATGAGAAGCAGCCGCTCGTTACGCAGATTCGCCGCCTCGAGTTGGAGATGGACGGCGGCCGACCCTGCCCGGATTCCGATGTGGCCTTGGAGATCCGCTTGGCCGACGGAGGCCGCGACGTGCTGGTGGCTATCGACGCTGAGAATCCGCGCGGACCAGCGCGGCCCGCGGGCGCGGCGGTGATGCAGAAGGAATCGGGCATCCGTCTCGTCGGACAGTTCGGCTTCGCGCGGTTCGACGCCGCCGGGAAGCCGCGGCGAGTGGTGTTGGGCCTGGGAACACTGCTGGAGGCAGGCAGCCTTCGCGTGCAACGCAAGACGGACGCGGGCTGGACTGAAGTCGATCCACAGAACCTCTCGACACCCATCGTCTCGGGCTCCGCCGAGGAGGTCGAAGCGATTGTCGACGGAGTTCAGAAGATTTGGCCCAAGTAGAATCGAGGGCTGCTTGCCGCGCAGCGTCGTCTCGTTCCGTTCAAGGGGTGGAAATCGAGTGCCCGAACAGTCCGGTGGCAGTCGTTACGATCTTGGCCGAGGCGTCCCCGCGCGGCCTCACTCTTCCCACTCGACCCGCTCACCTTTGAGCATGGATGGGGTGATTCCTGCCTGGATCTCTTGCCGCAGGACGTCCGGATACGGCAAGTCACGGAGCGTTGCCCAGGGCTCCATGTTGAAAAGAAACACCCCTTCGGCGCCGGCGTCGTACCAATCGAGCACGCCTTTTGCGATGTTCAGCGGGCCATACTGCATTTCCGCCGGCCGGTCCGTCTTGTCTTCGGCCGGCGTCGGATCGTGAAGGTCCGACTGGAGCGCGTTGCCCGCGAGGTCCATGGCGGCACAGTAACGCCCGTAGCACTTGGTCGGCTTGCCGCGACACATTTCGACGTATTTGGCCACCTGGCGGCCCTCGGGCATGATCCGATCGACCAGTTTCTCGTTGACCCAAGTCTGCACGTCCAGACCCTGCTGCTCGGCCGTCCAATCGTCATACCACGTGCCCGTGGTAAAAGAGACGTTAAGTTCCAGTTGCCTGTTCTTGGCCTTGCCAATCCGGTTCAACCCGGCGCGAAGGTCCCGCACATACTGGTTCATGTGTTGGAACTGCTCTGGCTGGGGGAGTCCATCGTTGAAGTGGCGGCGATGGCGGGAGAAGTCGATCGTCAGGCCGTCGATGTCCCACTTCTCGGCGATGCAGAGGAGGAAATCGCGATAGAAGTTTCGCGCCTCGGGCTTGGCGTAATCGAGTCCGAGTTGGTTGGCCAAATGCCAGTCGGGGTGGGCATCCCAAATATCGCTGGAGTAATAGCGCACGTTCGCCCGATGCGACGCATAGATCTTGATCCCCAGCTCGTGACAGCGTGCCGCCAACTCCTTGAGCACGTCGACGCCGCGCGATTCGAAGTCGCCGTGGACCTTTGTGGCGCGGCGATCGCCCAGTCGCTCGACCGTGACGATGCGGCTCTTGGTCATCGGGTGAGGGAAGTTGGTTTCCATCGAGCCGCCGATGCACCAATTGAGCGCCTCGACGTTGCCTTGCCCGCATTGTTCGACCTGCTGGAGAATGCAATCGATCCGCTCAGTGCCCCAATTCCACACGTAGCTGAAACCGTCGCGGTCGAGAATCACGCCCTTCTTGGGCAGCTTACATCGCGTCGCCTCCTGATGTTTTACCTCCTCGGGATCACGTCGGACGAGCTTGATGGCGGCCACATGGGCGTTGCAGAGGCCCCACCAAAGGCTCTGATAGGTTCCGTGGGGCTGACGCAAATGAATCTGCTGGCCCGTCAGATCGGCCGTCTTGAATAGGACCTGCACCAACGTGCCGTATTGATCCCGCGGCAAAGGCCATTGCCCGATCGAAACCTCCTGTGGATCGATCGTTCCATAGACCTTGTCGCGGCTCAGCTTGATGTCGATGCCGCCGCCAAACAAGGGCTGGTAGGTTCCCACCCAGATATCATAAACGCCGTCGAGATTCACCGGGTAGGTCAACTCGGGGGCGATGCAGGTTTGCGGATTGTCCTTATCCCGGGCTTCGACGCACAGCATCTTGCCCGTTGCGCCGCTCGATGTGCGGTATGGCCGCAGCCACCACTTGCCCTTCACATTTTGGCCGACCACGGCCGCGTTGGGCGTACAGCGGCTGAAATCCTTCAGCAACACGCTGTCGCCAACGGCCGGGCGTTTGCCGGCGTCCAAGTCCGCCTCGGTCAACTCCGCCGCCTCCACCCTGACAGCCAACAAGACAAGCACAACGATGAATGCAGTCCAGAGTCCACGCATGTGCCGCATCCTTTCACTGATGAACCAACGGATAGGAGTTGTGACCGTGCGCAATGCCTGCCATCCTAGCGTGGACGCCGATCGCCGGCAAGAACCCGCCTAGTTCTACAACATCATTTTCGCGGAACGGGGTTTAGGTGTTTTGCCAGCCATCTTTTGCGATGCGAGGCTTTGGCCTGCTTGTTGTGGGCGAGGTGGTAGTTCACCAGGTCCTCAGCGTCCTTCAGAGACAGTTGC
>JAPLNP010000251.1 GCA_026401055.1 Planctomycetia bacterium | reverse complement strand
CCGGCACTCGTTCTGCTCACTCTCCAAGTCGGCCGGTCACTCCTCGATCGAGATTCGCGACGCCGTGGGCCACACCAGCGAAGCGACAACCAACCTCTATCTCCACGCCGTCGAGGCCGAGAACATCCCCGACGTGTTCGCAGTACAGAGCTAGACCCGGGCCGTGCAACGAACGCGGCAAGCGTAGAGGACGATGCGGTAACACGAAGACGAGTAACAAACAGCCCTGCCTAACCCCCTATAAGGTGGCATCATAGCTGTCCCGAAAAACTGTCACGGAAATGAGATTCTGGCACTTTGAAATGTGAGACGGGAAAATGGGACCCAGCGGCATGGACTTGTGCTTCGTGCTCGTTGGTCGTCGGGGGTGCCAGATGTGGAACGATTCTCGGATGCAAGGCCTCGGGGCAACTTGCGCCCGCTACGTCGTGACGAACCTCGACGAACCCGGCTCGCCAAGGGAGCTCGCCGGCAGCCAGCTTGTGCAGGACGGGCTGGCGATCGTCATCCGCGACAAACCGGGCGCCGCTTTGCCCACCTATCGCCGGAAGAAGTGATGTGCTAAGCTAATTGCGGTGTTCGAACGGCGACCATTGATGCGCGAGGGCCGTCAGCGATGCTTCCAGAACCCAACGTCGATCTGCGTCCACCAAGTGGGAGCGCACAAGGACTTGTTCGGCTCCACTTAGCC
Source organism: Planctomycetia bacterium (assembly GCA_026401055.1). GTDB lineage: Bacteria > Planctomycetota > Planctomycetia > Pirellulales > Thermoguttaceae > JAPLNP01. The sequence continues at coordinate 2,031 of JAPLNP010000251.1, read as the reverse complement.
CTCGGCATGGCGGAGAGTCGGTGGCGCCCGGGAGTCCTCTCCGCGGTGTGGGGATTGCTCTTGCTGAGTCAGGTCGTGCTCTTGGGCGGCGCCGCCGCCGCGGAGAAGGATCTCTTCACCTGTACGTTTCCGAACGACACGCTTGCCAAGCCGTGGAAGACGATTGGCGGCACGTGGCAAGTTCGGCAGGGCGTTCTCAAGCAGGTGGACGCGGGCCTCGACGACCCGAGCAAAGCGGTCCTCGTCCTCGGCGACGCCGAGGAGATGTCCTCCGGAATCATCGTCACTGCCAAGCTCCGCCTCGACGCGTGGAAAGGCGACGATCAGGCACGCGCCGGCGTCGGCCTGTGCTGCGATTCCGAGAGCGGCCACGGGCTGAATCTCGCGCTAAACCGGGGACAGCTTCAGTTTGTCCACGACTACGTTACTTGGGCCCCGGGCTGCGTCTTTCCCGTCAAGACCGGCGCATGGTATTGGATGAAGCTCTGCAAGACCCCGGGCGTGCTCCGTGGAAAGGCGTGGCGCGACGGCGAGCCCGAGCCGCCGGACTGGATGGTCTCGTGGACGGGCTTCGACGAGTCGCTCACGGGGTATCCGGCCCTGCTCGGCTGCTCGGGCGGTTCGGGAAGTGACGGCTCGACGGTCTCCTTTGCCGAGTGTCGCGTGGTCCGCATCGCTCCGGGTCCGGCGGCGTATTACACGAGGAGGGCTACCTGGCAGGAAACGATGGGCGACAGCCTCGATGAACTCACCCGGCAGGATGCCGCCGGCGCCGCTGCGTCCCGCAAGGTCGGCGACGCCCGGCGTGAGGCCCTCTGGCGGAGGCTCGGGCGCGACTTCTCCGATCCGCAGTCGCGGCGGCAGATCGCGTGGGAGCGGCAAGACGGCATCTGGGCGTATGCCGCGCCCTCGGAAACCGCCGCCACGCTGGCCGACCGCTATGCCGGGGCCACGCGGGCCGGTCTGGCTGGTCAGGCTCGGCAGCTCGCCGACAACGTGAAACAGACCCCGGACCTCGAGCCCCTGCGCAGATTGTACTACCGCTCCCGCGAGATCGACGACGCGCTTGCCCAATGGAACGACGCAAAGATCGAGTCGCTCCGTTTGGCGGTGGAGGACTTGATTCAGACCCATGGCGCCCGGTACGCGAAGGGGGTGGAATACCTCCGGCGTCTTGCGGAATTGCAGGCAACCATCGCGGCGGCGCGGGCAGACGCCGGCCCGTCGGCCAACCTCGAGCGATGGTACGGCGCGGTCCAGCAGTTCGAGTCGCTCCGCACCGAGGCGCTTCTGGCCAACCCGCTCTTGGATTTCGACCGGCTATTGCTGGTGAAGCGCGCGGATGCGGGGCAGAAGACGCCGCGCCCGCGGATCCGCGGCGAAGCGGGCAATTTCGTGGGCAACGACGCCGTCGGCTTCCTCAACGGCCTGCCGATCAACTTCCAGGGCAACGGCTACCTGCGCGAGATACCGCTGGACAACGAGATCGCGGTACTCTCGCCCGTCCGCCCCGGCGCACGGCTCACAACCCTCTTTCGCCCTGAGAAGCCGGTCTACGTTGGTGATTTGAAACTCCACTTCAACGCGGACCGGCTGCTGTTCTCGTCGGTCGGCAGTCACGGACGCTGGCAGATCTTCGAGATCGGGGCGGACGGCAAGAACCTCCGCCAGGCGACGCGCGGCGAGGAAGTCGACGTGGACAATTACGACTCCTGCTACCTCCCCGACGGCCGCATCCTCTTCGCCTCTTCCGCCTGTTTTCAGTCGGTGCCGTGCGAGCGGCGGTGTGACGAGGTGGCCAACTTCTGCGTCATGAACGCCGATGGCTCGGCGGTCCGGCGACTTTGCTTCGACCAGGATCACAATTTCTATCCCTCCGTGATGGCCGACGGCCGTGTCCTCTACACGCGCTGGGAGTACACGGACATCGCCCACGCCTTCACCGGGCGGCTGATGACGATGAACCCCGACGGGACCGTGCAGAGGGCTCATTACGCCAGCGGCAGTTTCTGGCCCAACCGCATCTTCTAC
>JAPLNP010000426.1 GCA_026401055.1 Planctomycetia bacterium | reverse complement strand
GAAATGATTCGGACGATCGCGTCCTTCCGTCGGTAACAGTGAGAAACGACCATTACGCGGAGGCTAAAACCGACTCCCAAGAGGACGAATGGTGGTCTCAAATCTCAATTGCAATTCAAATGCGCGGTTTTCCCCAGAAATTCGCGGCTGCTAGCAACGCTATCAGGAATCGCACATCGTTGAGAATGAATATCTTGCGTCGATACACACGAAAACTTCTTGTTTCTTGCGGCTTTTCGCGAGTTGCGAGGGAGATTTGAGACCGCGTAAGGTTCACGCCCAGTCCATGCCGGTTTCGCGTTGGACGCGGTGTTCGTAATCGCCCAAGAGTCCGCCGATCAGGTCCCAGCCGTCGGCGCGACGAAGCTCGATGTCGCCTTGGCGATTGATGCGGACCACGCTTTCGTTGTTGACGCCGACGGCGGCCAACTCCTCGAGGCTGGGGCCTCCCTCCTTGGACAGTCTGAGCAACGTCTTGCCGGACATCTCGATGAATTGCATATGCGCCACCTCAAGGGGTTCGTGTCTCTCTAACTCTACTTGTGGGGGTGCCGGGACGCAAGCCCCCCTGGCAAGTTACACTCCGCGGCGTGGTTTCCGCCGTTGCATTTTTCGCCCTTTCGGGGTAGGATTACTAGACTATGAGTTCCCCCGACGTGGCTTTCTCCGACCGGCCGCAACCGCCGGTGGGAATCGATCTTGGCACGACGCTGTCGGTGGTGGCGTACGTCGACCAGACCGGGCGGCCGACCACCGTGCCCAACCGCTCCGGCGAGTTGCTCACGCCCAGCGCCGTCGCCTTCGAGGAGGACATGGTCATCGTCGGCCGCGAGGCGATCAAGGGCTCGGTGCTCGCGCCCGAGGCCTTCGCCGACTGCTTCAAACGCGGGGCTGAAGGTGCTCGACATTGTGAACGAGCCGACGGCCGCCGCCCTCAGCTTCGGCGAGATGCTAGGGTATCTCACCCCCAGCGCCGCTCCCAAGCAAGAGATGAATCTGTTGGTCTACGATCTTGGCGGCGGCACGTTCGACGTCACCATCCTGGAGATCGAAGGCACCACATTCCGCACGGTCGCCACCGACGGCGACGTGCAACTCGGCGGCCACGATTTCGACGAACGCCTGGTCGCCGATCTGTCCGAGAAGTTCCTCGCCGCTCACGGCCTCGATCCCCGAAGCGATCCGAGCGACGCGACGCAACTCTGGCTCGACGCCCAGGAGGCCAAGCACGCCCTGTCCGAACGCCGCAAAACCGCGATCGTCTGCCACCATCACGGAATCCGCATGCGCCAGGAGGTTTCCCGCGAGCGCTTCGAGCAACTCACCCAGGACCTCCTGGGCCGAACCGAGACGACCACGTCGCTGGTGCTGCGTCAGGCGGGCTTGCAGTGGGACCAGATCGACCGGATCCTGTTGGTGGGCGGATCGACCCGAATGCCCATGGTCGCCGAGATGCTCCGCCGCCTCAGCGGAAAGGAGCCCGACCGCTCGCTTTCGCCCGACGAAGCGGTCGCCCACGGCGCGGCCCTTTACGCGGCGATGCTCATGGGCGAGTCCGGCGCGACGGCCCGCTCGAAGGTCGATCTGATCAACGTCAATTCGCACAGTCTGGGGGTCGTCGGCGTCCACACGCAGACCGGCGAGCGACGCAACGTCACGCTCATCCCCAAGAACACGCCGCTGCCGGCTCGCATGGTCCGGCAATTTCAGACCGCCCGGGCGAACCAGCCGAGCGTCAACGTGCCCGTCGTGGAAGGCGAGAGCCCCCGGCCCGAGCACTGCATCGCCCTGGGCCAGTGCGTGATCCGCGAACTTCCGTCGGGCTTGCCCATGGGGACGCCGATCGAAGTGAACTACGAGTACGCCGCCAACGGCCTGCTCACGGTGACCGCCCGGGTTCCGTCCGCCCGCCAATCGGCCCACGTCGAGATCGAGCGCAAACAGACGGGCACGCGGCAAGACCTGGAAGCGTGGCACCGGCAGCTTTGCCCGATGGAGACGGCGGCCGGACTACCCGCGGCGGCGGACACGCTGCCCGAGGACGCCGATCGAACCACGCTGTTGAAACGTCTCGACTCGCTGTACGTCCAGGCGGGCACTCGAGCGGCGCTGCTTTCGGTGCCGCCCAAGCTGCGACGGAGCCTGGAGTCGGCCCGAACGACCGCCGAGGAACTCCATCAGGCCGAGCAGAACCTCCAGCGGATCGCCGCGGCGCTAGACGCCGGGCCCGACGAGCGCGAAGCCCGGCAGCTTTCGGCCGAGGTACCTCGGGCGAGGCTGGCCGTGCAGAACGCGAAGACGAAATCCCGATTCGCGCACCTGGTTCTCGGCCGCGACAGTGTCGACGCCGGCTTCAACCCGCCGGAATTAGCCCGCCACGTCGCCGAGATCCTGCTAATCCGCAAGCGTCTGGAGGCGTAGGGTGGGCCAAGTGGAGCGAGTCCCTCCGACAATCCGATCGAATCCTGGTGGTCCTCGGCCGCCGTCGAACGTGGTTCAGGCCGAATCCAAGACGGCGGGTGTCGGCTTGGGGGCGCTGGGCCCGTCGGATCCGAAGCCAGCGGCCGGGTAGGGCATCTCCACTCCGGCGCGCGGCCGCGTCTCTTCTCCGTCGGATGGCTCGTCGCCGGTGATCGCCGGCTTTCTTTTGGGACGGAACAAGATCGCCACGTCGTCGAGGAAGGAATAGACGACGGGCACGGCCAGCAACGTGAGCAGCAGCGAGAGCGTCTGGCCGCCGACGGCCAAGACGGCGATCGACCGGCGTTCCTCCGCCCCCGGCCCCGAGCCGGTCAATAGCGGGAGCATCCCCGCCACGAACGCGATCGTTGTCATGAGGATGGGACGGAGGCGGTCGCGATTGGCCTGGAGGATCGCCGAGAGCCGGTCCATCCCGGCGGCCCGAAGTTGGTTGGTGTGGTCCACTTGGAGGATCGAGGCCTTTTTGACGACCCCGAACAAGACGAGAATGCCCAGGGCGGAGTAGAGATTGAGCGATTCGCCGCCCACCCAGAGGCTGAACAAGCCGAAAGGCACGGCCAGCGGGAGCGAGAACAGAATGGTCAGCGGATAGGTCAAATGCTCGAACTGCGCGGCCAGCAGGAGATACATGAAGATGAACGAGAGGACGAACGTCCAGCGAAAGTCGCGAAACGTCCGCTCCAGCTCGCGGCCTCGTCCCATGACGCGGGTGCCGAAGCCCGGCGGCAGACCGATCTCCTCCGCCGCCTCCTGCACCGCCAGAATCCGGTCGGCCAAGGCGTATCCCGGGGCGATATTGCACCGCAGGGCCGTCATGCGCTGCCGGTCGAGCCGATCGATCCGCGCGGGGCTTTCGGAAAACCGGAACCGCACCAGGTTGTCCAGACGGGTCTGGGCGTTCGACTCCGGGCCGTCCGCCGAGACCACGGTGCGACGGGTTTCCGAATCGTGTGTCGGCCGAGCGCGAACATAGAGCTGGCCGATCGAGTCGGGGCTGCCCCGATCGATGCCCACCAGCCGCAACTCCACGTCGTAGACGTCGTCCAGTTGCGCGTCGCGATACCGCGAGACGCGATCGTCCCCGCCGACGGCGATCCGCAAGGTCTGCGCGACCTCCTGCACGTCCACTCCCAACGTGGCCGCCCGCTGGCGATCGATATCGACCAGCAACTCGGGCTTGTCCATCTTCAGCGTGTTATAGACGTCGACGATGCCGGGGATTTCCAGCATCCTGCGGCGCAGCTTCTCGCTGAAGGCCGCCAGCTCGTCCAGTTCCGGCCCCATGATCGAGAAATCGATGTCGACCGGCGCGCCTTGCCGGAGCGAGGTCTGGTTGCGGACGGCGATCTCCAAATCGCGGTACTTGCCGAGCCGACGGCGTATCTCCAGCATCTTCTCGCGCTGGGAGAAGTTTCCTTGGATGGCGGCCCCCGGATGGCCGCCGAGGGTCTCTCGCCACAGGCGGCCGAGCGAGAAGGTGCGGTCCTCGATGTCCTCCAACCGGACGTAAATCCCTCCGGAATTCACCCGCGAGCCGGTTCCCCCGGTCCCGACGGTGCCGAGGATGCAGGTCACTCCCGGGATGCTCCGGATCTCCTCTTCGACGGCCTGCATCGTGACGTCCATCGACTTCAAGGTCGCCCCCTCGGGCGCCGTTACGCTCACTTCGAACTCCGACTCGTCGACGTTGGTCGGGATATAGTCCTGTTTGACGAGCCGGTAGAGCGGAACGTTCGAGGCGATCACCCCGAGCGAGATCAAGAGAATGACCCAGCGATGGCGCATCGACCATCGCAAGGACAAGCCGTACCCCACTTCGATCCAGTGATAGAAACCGCGGCGCGAGGCGGGTACGGCGACTGCCTCGGAAACCGGCACCGGTTTGAGAAGCCGGGAACACATCATCGGCGTCAGCGAGAAGCTGACGAGCATCGAGACCAGGATCGCCACGGTCGCCGTCATGCCGAACTGATAGAGCATTCGTCCCGTCACGCTGGACAGGAACGACACCGGCAGGAAGACGATCACCAGCGACAGGGTCGTCACCAGCACCGCCAGGCCGATCTCCTTGGTTCCCCTGATCGCGCCCTCCCTGGGCGACATGTGCTTCTCCTCGATGCCGTGGAAGACGTTCTCGAGGACGACGATCGCGTCGTCGATCACGACGCCCACCATGAGCACCAAGGCCAGCATCGTGACGTTGTTCAGCGTGAAGTCGAGGAACCGCATCATGGCGAAGGTGGAGATAATCGACGTCGGGATCGCCACCGCGGCGATCAAGGTGGACCGCCACGACCGCATGAACACCAGCACGACGAGCGTGGCCAGAATGCTCCCCACGATCAAGTGTTTCTGAACCTCGTGCATCGCCGCGTGGATGTATCGCGACTGGTCCTGGATCACCTCGATGGAGACGTCGGCGGGGAGCAGCTCGCGGCTCCGCTCGAGGCGATCCTTGACGGCCTCGATCACCTCGACGGTGTTCTCGCCCGACTGCCGCTGCACCTGGAGGACGACGGCCGGCTTCCCGTTGAGCCGGGCGAGCGTGCGGACTTCCTTGCTGGCGTCGACGGCCTCGCCCAGGTCGCGAAGCCGGATCGGAGCGCCGTTGACGGTGGCGACGACCAGATCCAGAAAATCGCGCGGCTGGCGGAAGCGGCCGAGGGTCCGCAGCCCCAGTTCCCGGAACCCCGCGTCGACTCGGCCGCCGGGGATATCGGCGTTCTGCCGCTCCAAGGCGTCGCGCACCTGGACGATCGACAGCCCATAGGCGGCCAGGCGCGAAGCCTCGATGTTGACCTGGATCGCCCGCTCCGCGGCTCCGCTGATCGACACCTGGCCCACGCCGGCCGCCGATTCGATCACGTTCTTGACGTACTGATCGGCCAGCACGTACAGTTCGCGGGGATCGCGCTGCCCGGAAATGGCCATCGTCAGGATCGGCGACGAGTCGGTGTCCTGCTTGCGCATTACGGGCGGATCGATGCCGACCGGAAGGCGGTTGAGCACGCTGTTGACCGCGTCGCGGACGTCCTGGGCGGCCGCGTCGATGTCGCGGTTGACGTTGAAGGTCAAGAGGATCATCGACATCCCCTCGCGCGAGACGGATCGCAGCTCGTCGATCCCCGCGACCGTCGCCACCGCGTCTTCGAGGATCTGGGTGACCTCCGATTCGACGTCCTCCGGCGCCGCGCCGCGATACACGGTCGAGACGTTGACCGTGGGCAGGTCCATCTTGGGGAAACGGTCCACGCCGAGCTGTAGGTACGCGGCGCTGCCGGCCACCACCATGGCCAGCACCAGCATGACGGCGAACACGGGACGCCGGATACAGATTTCAGCCAGCCACTGCAAGACGAGAACCTCCGTCGATGGAAAACCGCCAACCGTTCACGGGCCGTCCGGGGACGGGTTCGTTTTTCGGCCGCTCGGGACCGTTTTGGTGAAAAACCCTTGCTCCGAAGACAGCGACCTATCCCCTTGCGGCCGAACGGGACAGTCCCCGAGCAACCTTGCTCTCGAAATGGTCATTTGGCGCCTTCGGCAAGGGGCGCCTCGGGTCGTTCCGCTCCGGCGCGCTGGAGGTCCTGCGTTCGAAAATCGGCGGCAATGACGTCCCCGGGCGACAGACCCCGGAGCACCTCCACCAAATCGCCCTCGCGGCGACCGGTCTGGATCGGCTGATAGATCATCTCTCGATCGTGCAGGAGGTGGACCTTTTCCACGCCCGCGAATTCGCTCACCGCGCTGGACGGGACGGTCAGGACGATCGCGGCGGGATCGACGACGATCTCGGCCTCGGCAAACAACCCCGCGCGGAGGCGCGAATCGGGATTGGCCAGATCGACTTCGGCGATCAACGACCGGTTCGACAAATCCAACGAGGGACTCACTCGCGAGACCTCGCCCTGCAATGGCTGGGCCTCCCCCTCGACACGGATTCGCACCTTCTGTTTGGGGCGAACCTGCGTGGACTCGCGCTCGGGGATCGCCGCGTGAAACCGCAGGGGATCGGTCCTCACCAGGGAAACGACCGGCTGGCCGACCTGCAAATAGGCCCCCGGCGCCACGTACCGCTGCTGAACGGCGCCGTCGAATGGGGCTGGCACATTGGCATCGACGAGGACCTGCCGTGCCAAGGCCAGTTCAGCGCGGCGCATGCCGACCACGGCGACCATCTCGTCCACGTCTCGCAGCGCCGACACATATTTCGATTCGGCGACTTCCCAGATCGCTGCTTTCTGCTGCAACTCCTCCACGACGATGGCTTTCTGGTCAACCAGCGCCTTTGCGCGCTCCAGGTTCGATATCGCTTCCTTCCGAAGAGCGTCGGCTTGGACGACCGTGGGGACCTTCAGCCGGTCGAGCGTTTTTTCGGAATCGCTCGGTTTCATGCCCAGCTTGGCGCAGGCCTGCTCCAGTTGCGCCTCGGCCTGCTTCACCTTCAACTCCAGATCCTCGGTGTCCAGAGTCGCGAGGGTGTCGCCTCGGCGGACCGTCGAGCCGACGTCCACATTGACCTGCTTAACCCGCCCCGCGACTTTGGCGCCGATCACGACGCATTCGTCGGCCAGGAGACTTCCCTGCACGTGGACCGTCCGCGGCCACTTGGAGAGCGCCGCCGAAACGACCTTCGACTTCGAGGCGGGGGCTTCGGAGGAAGCTTCGGGTGCTTGGGCCGCCGGACCCGAGGCATTTTGGCACCCGAAAATCGCCACCGCCAATAGCAAAAGCCCGCACCATGGCAGTCTCCCGTCGCGGAGTCGGGATGGGTAGTCCGGCCGGGAGCGTTTCATACTCTGTTTTGGAATGCGGAGGGTTCGATGCGGGGAAGCAGGACACTTCTCCTGGAAGGAATCATTGCACGGGGCACCAACATTACTCTAGTTGCCCACGGTGCACTTGTCCACGATCGTTTGCGATCGGCTGGTTTACGAGGCTCGACCCGGATTTGGCGGCCTCGACCCACCCTACGTGGTATTGATGCACCCCTCACGAATGGCACCGCCGCCTCGCCGAATTGCCATTATAGTATGGGACTTTGACACCCATTATGGCGTAACCAGCGGCCCGACCGCAAAGATTTGGCAATTGTATGGATCGGCGGGGGTGCTACAATTCCAGGCCCGAGCTTGGTTGTGGCACGGCCGGCCTCGACCGTTGCTCGCCAGACCAACCGCTCCCCAGCCGAGGGCGGCTGGGCCGTGTGTTGTCTCATCCCGGCCGATGGCGGCTGGGCTACATTCGTTGTGGGAGACTCCTGCCGGTTTTTCGTGCTTATCGAGCCGGACGTTCGGCTCGCCCGTCAAGCCACATCAAGATCCAGGGAGCGAATGGCAGATAAACACAATGACATTCCTCTCCGCATAGACCACCTATTTGTCCAAATTTGCCATGGTGAGAAAAGGTCCCCCCTCGGAAGGAAAACCCCTGGTGATCGTCGAATCGCCGGCCAAGGCCCGGACGATCAGCAAATTCCTCGGAAGCGGCTACAACATCGAGGCCAGCATCGGCCACATCCGTGACCTTCCCCAGGGGGCCAAGGAACTTCCCGAGAAGTACAAGGGCGAGGATTGGGCTTACCTTGGCGTCAACGTGAACGAGGGCTTCGAGCCCGTCTACGTCGTCCCGCGCGAGAAATCCAAGCAAGTCAACAAGCTCAAAGACCTGCTCAAGGGGGCCAACGAGTTGTATCTGGCGACGGACGAGGACCGCGAGGGCGAGGCGATCAGTTGGCACCTTTGCCAGGTGCTCAAGCCGAAGGTGCCAGTCCACCGGCTCGTCTTCCACGAAATCACCGAAGACGCCATTCGCGAGGCGCTTGCGCATCCGCGGGCGGTCGACGAGGACCTCGTCCGCGCGCAGGAGACCCGGCGGATCATCGACCGGCTGTACGGTTACGAGGTGTCGCCCCTGCTGTGGCGCAAAGTGCGTCCGCGGCTGTCGGCCGGCCGGGTGCAGAGCGTCGCGGTGCGTCTGGTAACCGAGCGCGAGCGGGAACGCATGGCGTTCGTTTCGGCGACGTACTGGGACCTGTTGGGCACGTTCGCCAAGGCCGGCGGCGAGTCGTTTCAGGCCGTGCTCCTTTCCGTCGACGGCCGCAAGATTCCTTCCAGCCGGGATTTTGACCCCTCGACCGGACAACTGAAGGACCCGTCCCTTCTGCTTCTGAACCAGGCGCGGGCCGAGGAGTTGATCCGGCGACTCTTGGCGGGCGAGTGCTCGGTCAAGAACCTCGAGAGCAAGCCCTACACGTCGAAGCCTTGGCCGCCGTTTACCACGAGCACGCTTCAGCAGGAGGCAAACCGGAAGTACGGTTTCACGGCCAAGCGGACGATGCAGGCGGCCCAGAGTCTTTACGAGAACGGGCACATCACGTACATGCGAACCGACTCGACGAATCTGGCCAAGGTGGCGGTCGACGCGGCGCGCGATCTGGTCCGACGCAACTACGGCGACGCGTACCTGCCGCCCGCGCCGCGAACGTACAAGACGAAGGTCAAGAACGCGCAGGAAGCCCACGAGGCGATTCGCCCGGCCGGGAGCGAGTTCGGTTTCCCGGAGCATCTGCGCTCGCGATTGAGCGCCGAGGAATTCAAGCTGTACGACCTGATCTGGAAGCGGACCGTCGCCAGCCAGATGGCCGACGCCCGGGGACACCGCACCACCATCACCGTCGAACTGGACGGCGCGATTTTTCAGACCAGCGGCAAGACGATCGACTTCCCCGGTTACCTCCGCGCCTACGTCGAGGGTTCGGACGATCCGGACGCCGACCTGGCCGACCAGGAAGACGTGCTGCCCTCGGTCGCCACGGGCGAGAAGCTCGCGTGTCGCAAGCTCGACGCCAAGGACCACACGACGCAGCCGCCCAACCGCTACAGCGAAGCGGCGCTCATCCGAGCGCTGGAAGAGATGGGCATCGGCCGGCCGAGCACCTACGCCTCGATCATCGACACGATCCTCGCCCGCGAGTACGTGTTCAAGAAGAACAACACCTTGGTGCCGACCTGGGTGGCGTTCGCCGTGTCGAAACTGCTCGAGGACCACCTGCCGGACCTGGTCGACTACCAGTTCACGGCCGAGTTGGAGGACGAACTGGACGCGATCAGCCGGGGCGAGTTGGGCCACGTCGATTACCTCAAGGCGTTCTACTTCGGCAACGCCCATCCCGGCCTCAAACAGCAACTCAAGAACAAGGTCGACGAGATCGACGCCCGGATCGTCAGCCAGATCCCCATCGGCAAGCCCGAAGGCGGCGAGGAGGTGTTCGTCCGCGTGGGGCGCTACGGGCCGTTCTTACAACAGGGAGAACGCCGGGCGAGCCTGCCCGAGCAGATGCCGCCGGACGAATTGAAACTGGCGGTCGCCCTGGAGATGCTCGACAAGGCGGCCGAGGGCGAGGAGCCGTTGGGCATTTGCCCCGAGACGCACAGACCGGTTTTCCTCAAGATCGGCCGCTTCGGCCCCTACGTGCAGCGTGGCACGCCCCAGGACGACGAGAAGCCGCAGAACGCCTCGCTCTTGAAAGGGATGCGGCCGGAAGACGTCGACTTGGCGGCGGCACTGAAGCTGCTCTCGCTGCCGCGCAACCTGGGCAATCAGCCCGCCAACGGCGAGCCCGTCATGGCGCACAGCGGCCGATTTGGACCTTACGTGAAATGCGGGTCCGAGACTCGCTCGCTGCCCGCCGGGGTCTCGCCGTTGGAGGTGACGCTTGCCGAGGCCCTGGACCTGCTGGCCAAACCCAAGGGCCGCCGAGGCGCGAAGGGGACCAAGCAACCATTGAAGGTGCTCGGCGCGTCACCGGTGACCGACAAGCCGGTGGAACTGCTCGAAGGCCGTTACGGTCCCTACGTGACCGACGGCGCGACCAACGCCTCGTTGCCCCGGACGATGTCGCCCGAGGAGATCACGCTCCCGCGCGCCTTGGACCTCCTTGCGGAACGGGCTGCCAAGGGGCCGGCGAAAAAGAGGGCCGTGAAGAAGGCCGTCACGAAGATCGCCACGAAGAAGAAGGCCACCAAAAAGAAGACCGGGAAGAAACGGACGGTCAAGAAGTAAGCGGCCAATGGCCACCGACCACTACTCGTCCTTCTCCGAACCGGTGGCCACGGCGAAGGCGGTCGCGTGGGTGCGGCAGTGGGAAATGCTGACCTGCACGCTGGTGACGCCCAGTTGGTCGACCACGCTCTTCGTGCCGCCGTGAATCCGGATCGAGGGCCGCCCACCGGGTTCATTCACGACCTCGATGTCCCGCCAACTGATTCCGCGCCGCCACCCGGTTCCCAGGGCTTTCAGCACGGCCTCCTTGGCGGCCCAACGGCCCGCAAAATGCTCGGTCACCTGTTTGCGCCGCTGGCAATACGCGATCTCGTGGGCCGTGTACACGCGATTGATGAACAGTTCCCCGTGCCGCTCGATCATCTTCGCGATCCGCAGGCATTCGGTGATGTCCGTTCCGATTCCAATGATTTCACTCATGGCGGGTTGGGGATTGGGGATTGGAGGTTGGAGGTTGGGGATTGGAGGTTGCGGAGTCTTGCTCCCTCTCCCTCTGGGAGAGGGCTGGGGTGAGGGTGGTCAGAGTTCAACGCGAATAACCCTCACCCTAACCCTCTCCCAAATGGAGAGGGGACGGAGGTGAACCCTCTCCCAGCGGGGTAGGGGATGGACGTTCCCGTCGTGAAGCCCGGCGGACGATCACGACTGCCCCGAGCAGCACCAGCACCGCGTCCACCGCCCAACTCAGCCAGGCGAGCCGGCCGCGAGCGGTGTAGTTGCCCCACGAGGTCGCCAGTTCGCGTCCGTGCGTGGCCTCGTGTTGGAGGAAGGCGAGCAGTCCTGCCGGTTTGGTGGGCAGGCTGCCCTGGACGTCCTGGCCGAAAATCTGCCGTGCCCGAAGGTACGTTGCCGCCTCCTCGTCGATTCGCCGGCACACGCTCAGATAGCTGAAATAATGTTGCCCGAGGACAACGACCAGGCCCGTCAGCACCGCGGCCAGCGTGGCAATCCCGCGTCGGTGCATCTGGCCGACGCGCATGGCCCCGACGAGACAGGCTCCGACAACCGCGCCGGTGGCGAACGGGAAAAGCAGCAGCGGGGCGTAGTGCTGTCCGATCGCCGTGGACACCCAGGCCAAAGGGAGCCCGAAGGCGGCGCACGCCGCGACCCAAAGTCCGAGGCCCCACCGGCTCGAAGGACCGGCTTCGACCGTTTCGCCGTCGTGGTGCTCCCGAGGATCGTTTGCCATGCCACCATCCTAACACGACAGCGAGTTCACTTCCGATTGAAGGCGTCGGAGCGTTGGGTAACGGTGCCGGTGCCTTTGGCAGTTTCGGGCAGGAGCAGCTTCATGCCCGGCGTCAGGTAGTCGAAGTTGTCCTGCAACGCGTCGCGGTTGAGTTCGTAGATCTCCGGCCATCGCGAGCCTTTGCCGAGCTTGTATCGAGCGATGTCGTAGAGCGTGTCGCCTTCCTCGACCGTGTAGACCCGCTCGCCCGCCAGCCGCGTCGAGGCGTTGCGGACGGTCGACGCCCGTTGGCGCACCGCCTGGCGACGCTCGGAACTTGGGCAAAGGTCGGGGTACTTCGCCTCCAACTCCGAGACTTCGGGCGCCTTGATGGTGTCGCCGACGCGGAGGGTGTCCTCCGGGCGGTACTTGGCCCGGTTGTACTCGGCCAGGGCCTTGAAGTACGCGCCCGAGCCGTAGAGATTCTTCGAGATGACCCAGAAGCTGTCGTTAGGCTGCACGACGTAGTCGCCGTCGGGACGAGCCGTCGCGTTGCCGCCCTCGACGGCGGAGCCGCCGCCGTGGTGGCGAGGGGGCCCGCCCTCGAAGCCGAATTGCCGAGCGGTCTTCTGCGCAACCGGCGCCGATTGGTAGGGGTCCTGCGAAACCTCGGCGTTGCCGGGTTGCGTCGGATACATCGCCTGGCCCGGGCTCGGTCTGGGCGTTGGGGACGCCCCGTCATGGCCCCGTTGGCGCGGGTAATCCGGCCCGCGCGACGTCATGTCCGACGTTGGATTCGTGCTTTCGGGATACGCGGATGCATAGCCCGGCGGCGGTGACCCCACGGGCGTTCGATCCGCCGTCGAGTCGGAATGCTCCGGGGGGAGGAACAGGTCGCGTGACGAGGGCGGCGGGGCGGGA
>JAPLNP010000099.1 GCA_026401055.1 Planctomycetia bacterium | reverse complement strand
ACCCGAGCCGCCTCGGCAATCAGTTCCTTCTGGGCCGACCGCAGGCGTAGTTGAACCGTACTCCCCTTTAGGGTGTGGCGCGACTGGGGGTTGGTGCTCATCGCTTTCTCCAGTGTATGGACAATGTAATTATAACATGTCGTCACACATTGTCCATACAAGAGCCTGGCATTTCGACCCGATCACAGCAACCCGTGTTGCTTCCGGTGGACGCCGCTGTCGAAGCCGTTGGTCGTCTTGAACGGCTCGTTGCGGCCCTCGCGGCCGGCTTCCTTCGTCTTGGCGAGCAGTGCGAGGACGTCGTTTTCACTCATGGGCTTGAATCCCCGGGCGACGGCGAGGTCCTGCTGGAGGTTCTCGCGCGAGGCGATGCCGCAGACCAGCGTGCTGATGGGCAGCGACAGGGCGTAGCGGCGGCAGAGCGAGGCGTCGAGCCCCAACCGGCTGGCCAGAAGGCCCGAGGCCAGACCCTTCATCCCGATCACGCCGATGTTGCGGCGGTTGCACTCGGGCACGACCTCTTTCTGGAAGCTGCGATAGTGGGCGTCGAGGATGTTGATCGGCATCTGCGCCGTGTCCCACTCGAACGGCTTCGAGAGCATTTTGAGGTGGTGCGCGATGTCCTTGTGGCCGGTGAAGCCGATGTACCGGACCTTGCCTTCCTTGCGGGCTTCGAGGGCCGCTTTGAGCGCGCCGCGATCGAAGATCCAGTCGGGGTCGTCGGCGTAGTTGACCTCGTGGAACTGCAAGAGGTCGATCCGGTCGGTCTGAAGCCGGCGGAGGCTGTCTTCGACGTTCTTCTTCACGCCCTGGTAGTCCCGGGCGCAGGCCTTGGTCATGAGGAAAACCTTGTCGCGGCGCGAGCCGGTCGCCAGGGCCTTGCCCATCACCTCTTCGCTGTGGCCGTCGTGGTAGTCCCAGGCGTTGTCGAAGAAGGTCATGCCCTGGTCGATGGCCTCGTGCATGAGCTTGACGGCTAGGTCGTCGGGCACGGAGCCGATGTGCCAGCCGCCGAGGCCGACGATGGAGACGCGCTGGCCGGTTTTGCCCAGCGGCCGGGTCGGAATGCCCTCGGGACTGTCTTGTTGGGCCGAGAGGACGGCCGGATCGAGGCCCGCCAAGGCCAATCCGGCGGCCGCCGCCTTGAGAAACTCGCGACGATTGGCGATGGTCATTGCGTCACCTCCGGATTTCTTCGGTCAGAAGGTTGGACGTTCCGCGGTCATAGTGTATTGAAATCGATCGGCTGTCCGTCATTGCGGCTGCCGAGGAGCATGAAGACGCCCGGATCGACCTCGTAGCTGATCGAGCGCACCGAGCCGTCGCAGAACGAGAAATGGGCGCCGGAGGCGTGCGCGCTGCCGAAGCTCCACGGCATGACGAGCCCGGCGCGATCCTGTAGCGGCCGAAGATCGATCGACGAGCCCGGCGCGTACTGGGTGGCGCGGTAATTGTCGACGTTCGGGCCGCCGTACATGCACTCGTTGTCCCCGCCCGTCGCTCCGGTCGTGTACTGGTCGGGTTCGAGGTACTTCTCGCCGATCAGGATCGTGTTGGTCGTGCCGTCCTTGATGTCGGCGACGCGAACCTCGCTGATTTGATAGCTGATGCCGTTGAGGTTCGCGACGGTCCACGTATAAGTCCCGTTGTCCACCTCGGCTTCGCTGCCCGGGCCGGCGGTCTCGAAGCCCTGGTAGCTGCCACAGTTGATCGCGTAGTCGGTCTTTGCCGACAGGGTCACGCCCGGGCAGTTCTTCAGCGCGCCGGCCCAGATCGGATACGCCTTCGCCGAGCGGCGACTGGGGCACGTCACGACGGTCAACGGCGTCATCACAACGGTCTTGGCGGCCTCCTGCTTCTGCGCGGTCGGCAAGCCGGCCCCGAGTTCGTGAAGATCCGTCTGCTCGATATACGGCAAGATGCTGTAGATCCAGCCGCCGGGCTGCGACTTGCCGTAGCCGCGGTCCGGGTCGCCGATCCAGTAGTATCCCCAGCCGCCGGAGGGATAGAACCGGTGGGCCTCCTCGTGCATCACCGCCCCAAGGCCAAGTTGCTTGAGGTTGTTCGCGCACTGAGCCCGCCGCGCGGCCTCGCGCGCCGCCTGCACCGCGGGCAGCAGCAGGGCGATGAGGATTCCGATGATGGCGATCACCACCAGCAGTTCGACCAGTGTAAAACCGTGTAGGGGCCGGCGAAAGCTATGCTTTCGCTGAGTTTCCACACTTTTTCGACCCCTAACACGGAGACCTTCAGTATGTCCGAGAGTATTGTAGCTTATCGGTCGTTCGTCGGCGTTGACTTGC
>JAPLNP010000420.1 GCA_026401055.1 Planctomycetia bacterium | reverse complement strand
AGATTCGCCCGGGACGTGCGAATCCGCTGGGCGATGGCCTCCAGGGCGTACGGCTGGCCGATGACCCGCTCGCCCATGGTCTCCTTGAGCGCCAGCACGGTGCGGACTTCGTCGGTCACCATCCGGCCGACCGGGATGCCCGTCCAAGCGGAGACCACGGCGGCGATCGCCTGGGAATCGACGCACACGTCCATCAGCGGGTTCTCGCCCTGAATGCTCTTTAGCTGGGCGGTCAGCGCCTGGAGTTCGTCGCGCAGCCGTTGGGCCTCCTCGGGCGAGAGCGGGGCGGGTTCGGTTGGGGCGGAGGCTTCGGGTTTTGCGGGTGCTTCGGCTGCCGGCGCGGCCGGCCCCGACGTTTCACCCGCGGCGGCGGGCTCCTGGGCTTGCGCCGGCGCGCCGCTTTCGAGTCGATCGCGGATCTCGCGCATCCGGGCGACCAGGTCGCGCTCTTGCTCCCATTGTTCCCCGAGCGCGGCCAGTTCCGTTTCGGTCGCTTCCTTGGCCCCCCGCAGCTCGTCCAGGCGCTCCTGGTTGGCGGCGCCGCTGAGCCCTTCGCGGTAAAGAATCTCGATGGCAAGCGCCAGTTGATCGATTCGCCGCCGGGCGTCCTCGATGGCCGGGGGCGTGGCGTTGTGGCCGATGGCCACCCGGGCCGCCGCCGTGTCGAGCAGGCTGACGGCCTTGTCGGGCAATTGCCGTCCGGAGATGTAGCGGTGCGAGAGCCGCACGGTGTCGACCACCGCTTCGTCGAGGATGCGGACGCGGTGGTGCTGCTCCAGGACGCCGACCAGGCCCCGCATCATCTCCTGGCAGACCTCCTCGGTCGGCTCCTCGACCTTGACGACCTGGAACCGCCGGGCCAGGGCGGCGTCCTTCTCGAAGTACTTCTTGTACTCCGCCCAAGTGGTGGCGGCGATCGTGCGCAGCTCGCCTCGGGCAAGGGCCGGCTTGAGCAGGTTGGCGGCGTCGCCCTGCCCCGCGGCGCCGCCCGCGCCGATCATCGTGTGGGCTTCGTCGATGAAGATGATGATGGGCTTGGGCGAGCGTTTCACTTCGTCGATCACGGACTTGAGACGATTCTCGAACTCGCCCTTGATCCCGGCGCCCGCCTGCAACAGTCCGAGATCGAGCGTCCGGATGTCGACGCCGGCCAGCGACGGCGGGACGTCGCCCGCGGCGACGCGCAGCGCAAAGCCCTCGACCACGGCGGTTTTGCCCACGCCCGCCTCGCCGGTCATGATCGGGTTGTTCTGGCGGCGGCGGGTGAGGATGTCGATGATCTGGCGGATTTCGCGGTCGCGGCCGAGCACCGGGTCGATCTCGCCCCGGCGCGCCCGCTCGGTCAGGTTGACCGTAAACTGATCCAGGGCGGGCGTTTTCGTGGGACCGCCGGGCGGGAGCGGCTGTCCGGGCTGACCCGCGGCGGGCTCGACCGTCGCGGCATACTCGCTCTGGGCCTCGTCCGTGTTGGCCGTCACATCGCGAAGATCGCGGTGCAAGGCCGCCACGTCGATCTTCTCGAATTCGCTCGACGCGCCGTAGGCCACCATGCCCAGGCTCTTCTCCGACAACAACGCGCACAGTAGATAGGCGGAACGGATCCGCGGCGAGCCGAATTCGATCGACGCGATGACCCAGGCCTCGCGGATCAGGCTGACGATGTTCGGCGAAAGGCTTGGCGTCCGGGCGTTGCCTGTCTTGAATCCGTCGACGACGCGGGTCAGGTCCCGGGTGACTCGGGAGGGGTCGATCTCGAAGTGGCGCAGCAGCGCCGCCAGGTCGGTGTTGGGCGCCTCGAGCAGCTTCAAGAGCCAGTGCTCGATTTCGACGTTGTAGTTGGTCCGCGACAGGCAGAGCCCCGCCGCGGCTTCCAGCGTGCGCCGGCTGGTGTCGTTGAGTTTGGCGACGAACGATTTCAGGTTGATTTGGTCCACGGCAGTCCCTCCTGGGCAAATACGGCGTCGGATACGTCGCGGTCGAGTTCGCCGCTGCGAATCCAGGTATTCCAGCCGAGACAGGAGGGATCGGACCCGTCGCCGCCCAAGCGGCACCACGGGACCTCGGGACCCTTCAAGACCGGCTGGATGTCAAAATCGAATTGAGCCCCCACGTAGGATCGGATCATCTGGCACAGCGGTCGCAGGGCGTCGCCCGAGGGAGTCAGCCGCCGGAACTGCGCGTAGCCGATTGGCCCCAAGCGCACGCGGAACTTCCCCTCGATGTCCCACGTCCGTTCGCCCACGACGACGTCCGTCCCCAGCCGCGTGTTGAGCCCGGCGGGGCATTTCGGCGAGGGCAGCGAGGACTGGTCCTCCTCGGTCAGATAGAGCCATTGCCCCAGAAACTGGAGCACGTCCACCCGCAGTTCAAAGTAATCGGCGAGAATCTGCCCGAGCGAAGCGGCGCAGGGCGGCTGGTGGGCGAACAGCCCGGCGTAGTAGAGAAACGCCTCGTCATCGAATTCCAGGCGGTCGCGGAGTCCGGCCGTGCCGAGTCCCACGAGGCTGAACAGGCATCCGGTGAAGAGGTCTTCCTCGCCGGCCCGCGTTGCCCGCTCGTAGGCGACCGGAAACCGGTACTTCTCCCATGCCCGATAAAAGAGCGAAATGATCCGGTGATTGAACAGGTCGAGGAAGTCGCGCAGGGCGAAATCGCGCAGCCGCCCCCGCTCGATCAACAGCGTCGTATAGTGCTGCGGCAGCGCGCCACCGGGCCCGGTCAGTCCCATGAACGCGACGAGCATCTCCGTCGGGGCGGGCGGCGTTGCGCCGGGCTCGCTGACGGCGACGACCGAACCGGTCGGAAACGTCCGCGACACCAGGGCGCGGAATCGCACCGCCTCGTCCCGGGGCGAGTCGTCGTATCCCACCGGCTTGCGCGGAGGCGCGCCTTCCACCGAGGGCGTTTCGACCGCCATGCGTTCCAGGACGCGAACGGCCTGGAAGAAGTCGAAGCGGTAGGCTTCGTCGCTCAGTTCGCGGCTCAGAGGAGCACGGTTTCGCCCGCCCGGGGGGACCATCTTCGCAGGACTCCCTCGCGTTGGTTGGTGGTCGCGATCAACTTGGTAAAGGAATTGATCGAACAATACAGGCCGAGGAATCGCTCCAGCACGGCGGCGAACAGGAAGACGCCGCTGCCCGCGAACCGCGCCTCGTCGAACCGGATGGTGACCTCGACGCCGCGGCAAAAGCCGCCGCGGCTGTCGCCGGGCACCCGCCCCACCACCCGGCGGCTCCGCACGCTCGCGATGCCGTCGATCATCGACCGGGTTTCGGCGGAATCGTTGGGATTATACAGATCGAGAATCTCCCGCAAGGCGTCGGCGCCTTCCTCGTAGTCGACCAGGGACAGGTGGTTCAACGAGAGGTGGGAAATCAGCCGCCACATCGCCCCGTGTTTGCCCGCGGGCCGGAACGTCCTCGTCGGCCGGCCGGTCACGCAATGCACCCGCTCGACCGGCGCCCCGGTTGTCAACCGAAGGCCGATCCGCCCGTCGGTCAGCGGCAAGCGGTGGGGCAGGTCCCGATTCAGACACGTGGTCTCGACGTCGAGCGTCCAATCGGCCGGGGCGCCTGCCCGAAAACCCAGATCCACGAGCGACAGGTAGACCTCCGTGCCGCCGTCCGCCTGACCCCCGGCGCGCACGGCCGGGCGGCGAACCGCGTGCCAGAACAACTTCTGCTTCGACCGTTCGGAGGCGTGCTTGAACGAATAGAACGGCTGGTATTCGACCTGTTGGTTGTCGGGCGACGTGGCCGTCACCCGATCGATCGAATAGACCTCGTTGGCCAGCGGGCGCCGGACGTCGGGAATCACGCGATATTCGCTCGTCGTGTGCCCCAGCGCGATCGGCTCGGCCCGCTTCGACGCCAGGTTCACCACCGGCGCGCAGCCGAGTTGAAACGTG
>JAPLNP010000087.1 GCA_026401055.1 Planctomycetia bacterium | reverse complement strand
CTGTATAGTGGCCTTCACTCGAAATCCTCCTTGTGCCCGGGTCAAAGGTTACCACGAATACCCTTTATACCCCGGAAAACGCGGAAGGTTTCGAGTTTTTTCATGCAATCAACGTGAACCGTTCGCTTGGTTAAGGGTTAGTCCAGCAGCATGACGCGCAGTGGATCCCCGACGGCTATCCCGGCGCCGGCCACCTCACTATCTTCAACAACGGCTACGATCGCGGCTTGTCCAGCGTCGAGGAAATCGCCCCGTCGATGGACGCCAATGGTCGCTACGTCCTTGCCCCTGGCAAAGCCTACGGCCCGGAGAAACCCCTGTGGCACTATGAGGCGGAGAAACGCACGGACTTCTTCTCCTCGGAAATCTCGGGCGCGCACCGGCTGCCAAACGGCAACACACTCATCTGCGCCGGCGTGGTCGGCCACCTGTTCGAAGTCACGCCTGCCGGCGAAACCGTTTGGCAATACGTGAACCCGATGGTGCGCGGGGGGATTCTCGCGCAGGGCGAACTCCCAGGCAAAGATATGCGAGGCCACTTGTGGAACGCGGTCTTCAAGGTCCACCGCTACGCATCTGATTACCCCGGCCTGGTCGGACGCGACCTCGCTGCGAAGGGCGTCATCGAGTTGCCGGCTTCCCAGAAAGGCAAGACCGACCTCGACCAACTGAACGAACAACCCCGCGACAATCGCGACGGGCCCGGTCGGGGTGGCCAGGCAGACCGCCCTCGTCGCAACTAGGGAGAACCACGCCATGAAGCGCGCACTTTTGCTTCTCGTTTTGTTCGCCAACTCGGCTTGCGGGTACGAACGCCTGCAAGGCCCGACCGAATTGCTATTCTACGACAAGGAAAAGGCGTTCAACGGCTACACCTTGTTCGGCGTCGGCAGTCGGAGCTACCTGCTCGACATGGAAGGCCGTGTCGTCCACACGTGGCCCATCGGGACGAACCCCCACCTGTTGGACAATGGCAACATTCTTGACGCCTCGAAGGATGACCCCAGCGGTTTCGAGGGCTTCAAGGAAGTGGACTGGAACGGCAATACGGTCTGGCAGTACACCGAGAAGCGTGAGGACTAACTCGCCCCATCACGATTGGGTACGCATCTTCAACAGACAACTCAACGCATCCACGACCCTCTACGTCGCCAATAAGTCAATTACCCACGAACAAGCCATCGCTGCTGGTGCCGACCCCCAGAAAGGGCCGTATCACAACGGCCAGATGGACGCGGTGGTCGAAGTGGACATGCAGGGAAACGTGGTGTGGGAATGGTGGTTCTTCGATCATATCGTCCAGGACGTTGACCCTGCCAAGCCGAATTACGCCGGTCAAGGCAAGACCATCGCGGACTATCCTGGACGCATAAACCTCAACATGCCGGGCCGGCCGCTCAAACGCGACTGGCTACACTGCAACTCGCTGGACTACAATGCCCAGTCAGGACACATCGTCATCAACTCTGTGCAAGGCGAGCTCTACGTGATTGACCACGACGGCACGTTCAGTCCCGGCGACGCGAAGGCGAGCATCGCCAAGGCGGCTGGACCGGCGGGCGACTTCCTCTACCGGTTCGGCGACCCGGCCCGCTACGCGCAGGGCGATTCTCCCAAGGTTCTGGAGAACTGGGACTCGGCCACCTCCGGCCACAAGCAGATGGGCGGCTCGCACGATGTTCACTGGATTCGACCCGGCTTTCCCGGCGAGGGTCACATCATGGTTTTCAATAACGGCCAGTACCTCTACCAGCGCACGCCGCAGTCCTCCGTACTCGAAATCAACCCATTTCTCGACGCGGCCGGCCGCGAGGCGGAACGGTACGTCAATCCGCCCGACGCCGGCTACCGGCGCGAAACCTATGACCATGACACGCACAACCAGCCAAGGCAAATCTCCAAGCAAGTCGTGTGGAGCTACCGATCGGTCAACAGCCACGGATTCTTCAGCCACATCGGCTCCAGCGCCCAGCGTCTCCCGAACGGCAATACGTTCATCTGCTCCGACACCGAGGGTCATTTTTTCGAGGTGACTGCCGACGGCAGGCTCGTCTGGGAATACATCAACCCCGTTACGCGCGACGGCGCGGTGAAGGTGCTCGGCGATGTCTTGCCAATGACAAACTCCGCCTTCCGCGCCTATCGTTATGCCGCGGAGCACCCCGCGCTGAAGGGCCACGACCTGACGCCAAAGGGTACGATCACCGAACGCGCAGCAAAGGGTCTCGATGCCCGACCCGAACGGCGTCCGCCCCAAGGGGAAGGTGAAGCAGATCAGCGCCGTGGCAAAGGCGGCCCACGCCGAGGTGACAATCGAGGTGATCGTCCACCACGCGACGACCAGCGAGAGAAATGAACGTGCAGTGGGGGACACCGATGAAGAGACGATCATGGTTCATCGGTCCTTCGATCATTGCGTTGGTGAGCACGATCCTTTTTGCCGCCGCGCCCCAGCGACCCAACTTCGTTTTCATCCTCGGCGAAGGCCACGGCTGGAGCAGCACCTCGGTGCGGATGGATGACGCGGCGCCGGGCTCGAAGAGCGATTACGTCCGATCCGACCGCTCCGTGGCCCACTCGTACTCGATTCTCTCAGGTAGACAACCGTGAACGCCATTTCTACCACCGCCATTTACAGAGGGGCGTGGCGATGTCATTATGGAGTTGGGATACTGCTGCCTGGAGGAAATCGCCGTGCGGCTGCTGGTCGTCGAGGATGAACTCGATCTGTTGCGGGCGTTGGAGAAAGCCCTCCACGAAGAAGGCTACGCCGTCGATACCGCTTCCGACGGCGAAGACGGCCTGTTCAAGGCGACCACTTGGAGCTACGACGCCATTGTCCTGGACTTGATGTTGCCCAAACTCGACGGCGGGGAGTTGCTGAAACGGCTGCGGCGCGTCAAGACGACGCCCGTGCTGGTTCTGACGGCCCGAGATGCCTTGCCGGATCGGGTCAAAGGACTCGATACGGGCGCCGACGACTACCTTGTGAAACCGTTTGAGCGACTGGAACTGCTCGCCCGGTTGCGGGCCTTGGTCCGTCGTTCGGTGGGGCAGGCCGTTCCGGTGCTGGAGGTTGGCGACGTGAAGATCGACATGGCGTCCCGCACCGTCACCAGGCAGGGTAAGTCGATCAACCTGACGCCGCGGGAGTATGCCTTGGTCGAATTCCTCGCCCTTCATCGAGGGAAGATCGTCACTCGCACGATGCTCTATGACCATCTGTTCGACGAAAACGAAGACTCGCTTTCAAATCTACTGGACGTTCACGTCTCCAATCTGAGAAAGAAACTGGGGTCGGACTTCATCATCACCCGGCGAGGTCAGGGATACTTGATTGATGCTTAGGTCTATTCGCTGGAACTTGCTGGGTTGGCAGGCCGTGATCCTGGTGGCCGTGGTCGTAGGGTTCGGGGCCACGTTGTTCCTTCGCGTTCGCTACGCCACGCTCGAACGGGTAGACGCCGACTTGCTAGGGGCCGCTCAAGTCGTGGTGGCAAAGCTGCAACAGACCGGATCCGCCGAGCAGTTGGAGATGCCTGAAGCCTACCGACATCGCTTCGGCACGGCTCCAGAAGACGCACCCTACCTCGTTGTCTGGGACGCCGATGGTCGAGTGCAGATCGCATCCGACGCCGCCCCCGCCGATCTTGAGCCTGGCCCAGAGCTTCTTGCCACGGAAGGCCCTCGTCCCTTCCATCAACGAAGTCGAGGGCCATTTCGAGAAGTGATCGTCCGCGGGCCTTCTGATTCGCAGGTGCTCGTCGGTCGCCAGATTGGCCGAGAGCGGAACGAACTCAGCCGGCTGCTCTGGTGGTTGTTGGGGACGGGGCTCGGCATCGTAGGTCTCGGTCTGACGTGGGCTTGGTTTCTTTCTGGCCGGATTCTGACCCCGATCGAACAGATGACCGGCATCGCAGAACGAATCTCGGCGTCGAACCTTTCGGAGCGGATCGACGAATCGAGGATCAAGAGTGAACTCGGCAGGCTGGCGCAGGTACTCAACCGGATGTTTGGGCGTTTGCGAACATCTTTCGAGCGGCAGGCCCGCTTCACAGCCGATGCCTCGCATGAATTGCGGACCCCCATCTCCGTGGTCCTTGCTCAGTCCGAATTGGCTCTGGCCAAGCAGCGCTCGCCCGAGGAGTACCAGGAGGCCCTTGGGGCTTGTTATCGAGCCGCCAAACGCATGGAATCGCTGGTGGATGGACTGCTGACATTGGCTCGTATTGACGCCGGGCAATTGGAAATCCGCCATGAACCTGTTGACCTGCGACGGGTGGTCGAGTATTCCGTGGCCTTGTTGAAGCCCTTGGCTGACCAGAAGCAGATCGAGCTGAAGTGCGATTTGCAGATGGTGCGGGTCACCGGCGATGCAGAGCGGCTGGGTCAGGTTGTCGCCAACACGGTGAGCAACGCTCTCACATACAATCGGGAGGGTGGCCAAGTTCGATTGCTCCTCACCACTGAGGATCACGACGCTGTTCTGACGGTTTCTGACACGGGAATCGGCATCGCGGAAAGCGATCTACCGAGAGTCTTTGAACGATTCTACCGGGTGGACAGGGCGAGAACCGGCAACAGTGGCAGCATCGGTCTGGGTTTGGCCATTTGCCGGGAGATCGTCCTCAGTCATGGTGGAATTATCGACGTTGCAAGCGTGCTCGGAGAAGGTACGACGTTCACCGTGCGGTTACCGCTGCCACCGCCTGGATTGAAGTAACCTTACAGCACGGGGGTAGTGGAATCCGTGGAGGTTCTTGGAATAGCAGGCGGCCGGGTTGCCTTTGGCCTGGGCCGCGGCTATTCTGGGTTTGTGGTTGGTTCCGGTTCCCTAATGACAATGGGAGGTTTCCATGAGAACGAACTTGTTTTTGTTGGTGGCCCTGGTCGCCGTGTTTGCCATTTCGGCCGTGCTGAACGCCTCGGCGTCGGCCGCCGATACCGCCTCGGCCGGCAAGGTCTATGAGCTTCGGGTTTACCATACCAACCCGGGCAAGCTGGAGGCACTGCACGCGCGGTTCCGCGACCACACCTGCAAGCTGTTCCAGAAGCACGGAATCGAGTTGGTCGGCTTCTGGACGCCGATCCAAGGGGATGAAGCCAAGGATACGCTTTACTACATCGTCGCCTTCCCCAATGCCGAGGCGCAGAAGAAGGCGTGGCAGGCATTTCAGGATGACCCCGCGTGGAAGAAGGCCAAGGCCGACTCGGAGAAGGACGGCGTGCTCGTCAAGAAGGTGGATAGCATGAACTTGAAGGCAACGGATTACTCGCCGATACGCTGAGGACCGGCGGATCGCTAATTGTCGCCTTTCGCTCCGCGAAAGTGGCGGTCTTTCGTGGAGCGAAGGGCCAAAGAACGCTACTTTCGCGGAGCGAAAGGCGACACCCGTTTCCGTCGCCCGCTCACCCCTTCCGTCCCAGCATCCGGTCCATCGCGTCCGACGTGTGATAGACCAGCGCCTCGGGCCAGTGCGGATAGGGGTTGAAGTACTCAAACGTCAAGTAGCCCCGATACTCGGCCTTGTCCAAGGCTTCAAGCACGGCCGGCCAATCGACGGTGCCGTCCAGCAACGGGCGGAAGGCGTTCAGATTGAACTCGTGGACCTTCTTCGAGTACTCCTTGACGTGTACGTTCTGAATCCGCTTGCCGAGCATGGCGATCCAGTGCTCGGGAAAGTGGTACTGCATGATGTTGCCCGTGTCGAAGTGGACGCGCACGCTCTTCGAGCCGAAGCCGTCGACGAACTGGATCATCTCCTGGGGACTGTGCAGGAAGCCGTTGGCGAAGATGTTCTCGATGTTCAGAGTCACGCCGGCCTTCTCGGCCCCGGGGATCAGTTGCCCGACGGCCTCGCGGGCGCGCTTCTCGCACGTCTCCGGCGGGACCGGCGGCTCGCTCTCAAGCCATGGGATGTAGACGGCCCCCGGCACAACCAGCAGATTGGGCGTCTGGAGGAGCCGGGCGGCCTGGATCATCTTCATGGCCAGGTCGAGTCCTTGTTGGCGCCGCTGGGGATCGTTGTGCGTCAGCGAATACGGCCAGAAGAGGAACGAACACAGCCCGCTGATTTCAATGCCGATCTTCCGCGCCATCTGGCCGACGGCTCGGATCTCGGCCTCCGACGCCTTGGGCGACAGATCGCCGTCCAAGGCGTAGTTCAACTCGACCCCGTCGAACCCGGCGTCCTTGCACAGTTCGATGCACTCCTTGAGCGTCATCTTCTGGGGATACGGCAGTGCCCAGAGGTTGATCGACTTCTTCATGTCGTAGCGCCGCGTCGGGCGTTTGGCGGCGGCTGCGGGCGGGGCGTCCTCGTCGGCCACAAGGCCCTGCGCGGCCAGGAACGTGCCGCCGAACGCCGCGGCATAGGCCAGAGCCTCGCGCCGGCTCAAGGCTCCAGGGGGGTTCTTTGCCGTATCTGCCATGGAAGGACTCCTGTTGGTTGTCTGACGGTTTCGGTAGCCGTTCACGGACACGCCGGGGACCGGTCCATTTTTCGGCCGGAAGACGCATTTCGCGCGACAAACGTCGACCGAAAAATGGACCTGTCCCCTTCCGCGGTGCCGCTTGGTGTCAAACCTCCAAGCGGCGTCTGGCTAGGGTGGAAGGACGGGAATTACCTCGCGGTCGGCGCGCAAAAACTGTGCTCGGATCTGGGATCGCTTGCCTTCGGTGTAGTACACGATGAGGATTCGCCCGTCGGGAAGCTCCACCATTTGGGAATAGGCCCCGCCGCAAGGGTCGATCATGGCGGCGCCCGTCCAGCTCTTGGCCTGGTCGAGACTGTAGCGGACGCACGTTCCCGGGTCGCGGACCGCCAGCAAGGTCACGCCGCTTCGAGTGTGAAGCAGATTGGAGCAATGCCCGTAGAAGGGAAGCGGCTTGGGTTTCGTCCAGGTGTGCCCGTTGTCGCGAGACCACGATTGCCACATGTGGGGCTCTGGGCCGGGCCGCATGGCGCAGAAGAGCGTGCCGTCGGGGAACTGGCACACGTCGGGCTCGTCGGTGGAAGACGACTCCTCGTCGATGAGCCGCGGCTGGTCCCAGGTTCGTCCGCCGTCGCCCGACCGCATGAAGGCGGTGGTCAGACTGGGGCCATGGTTGCGGTACAGCGGCCAGAGCCACTCGCCGTTGAGAAGCCGGCGAGGCTCGGTCCACACGGTGTAATATCGCTTCTGGCCAATCGCAAGCTCCTCCGGCGGCGACCAAGTCTGCCCGTTGTCGGTGGACCGGACGAGATAGGCGTGGCACCAGTCTTCATGCGGCGGTTTGTAGTTGGGCCAGTCGATAGCCGCGGTGGAGACGATCACCGTGCCGTCGTCGCACTGCCAGACGGCCGGATCGCGGTCGTCCAGCGGAGTGTCGAGGATCGTTCGGGCCGGGCTCCAGGTCTTGCCGTCGTCCGTCGAGCGAGACACGGCCACGGCCCCTCCGTCGGGAAGCTGCCCGCCGGGGCGGGAAACGTGCTCCCAACCGGCATAGAAGACGGCCAAGAGATCGCCGCTGGTGAGTCGGCAGAGGCCGGGAAACGCCTGGTAGCCCCCGCGGCCGGCATCGGCGCACACGACCACGTAAGGCTTCGGCTCGGCCACGGGCGACCAGTCCGGCACGGCCTTCAACGACTTGCCCGAGATACGGAGATTCCGGAACCGCACCTGGCGGACCTGGCATCCCAACCCAAGGACACCCTCGCTCAGGGTCTCGTCTCGACCTTCGACGAGCTTCCGGCCGTCGACGACGACGCTAAACGATTGGCCCCGGCTGGTCAGAAGCAGTTCGTGCCACTCGCCGACGCCGAGCTTCTCTCCGGTGGCGTAGCCGATCTCGACCCATGGTCCCCCCGACTGCTTTTTCTGAAGCACCGCCGTGCCCCAATAGTTTACGTAGCGAAAGGCATACAGGGAGCCGCCGTCCTGTGCGCGGAAGTAGACGACCGGCCCGCCGGCGCCGGTGGAGTTATCGGGCAGGAAGAACTGGCAAGCGAAGTCGAAGTCGCCGGAGACCCTGTAGGGCAGAAACACGCGTGCCCCCTCGCCGCTGTAAAGATCGCTCTCGGGCGTCTCGACGGCCGCCAATTCGTGATCCGGCGCGGACCACTGGCCCAACGTGGATCGCCACCGCAGCATCTGATCCTTGCCCTCAAGGGTCGTCCACGCCTGGACGTCGTGTTGACGTTGCTTCTTGTCGGCGGGCTCCACCTTCACGGCCTGGTCGACCGCGCTCGCGGCCGTCGCCGACTTCGCCGCTGGCTCCTCTGCTGCCGCGGTTTCCACGAGCGGGCATCCGAGCAGCATGATTGCGGTTAGCTTCAGGAGCATCCCAGCGCCGTCGTGTGTGCGATTGTCCATTTCGTGTTCCCCCGTCAAGTACGCCCCTCGCCATTTTAGCAAAACCCCCGGCCGGCTGGGGACTGGTCCATTTTTCGGTTGGATAACGTGCCTCGCGCGACAGGCGTCGGCCGAAAAATGGACCTACCCCCTTCCGTGGACACCACCCAGTAGTGGCAGTACGTGCCGACGACGATCACTCCGACGTTCCCCGGCGGCGCGAGGCTGCCCTTGGCGGGGAAGTCTCCCAGGAAAGACCTATATTTGCAGTGTCTTCCTCCCTGTTCCCGGGCAGCGCGGAACTATTTCCCGCGTTGTCTCGTCTGATCCAAGAGTGCGGGCAAGAATACCGTCATCTCCCCCCGGTTGTAAGCGATCAAGGAGCATCTCCATGCGACGTGCTTTGGCAGTAGCGGTGCTGGGCTCGGGCCTCTCGATCATGCGGGCGGACGTAGCCCTGGCCCGGATCAAGCTGATTACCCTTCCCGTCCGCGAGCGGGTGGAAATCCAACTGGACAACACCAACGCCACTCTGGTCGAAGAGTAGCGGATTGTCCCGCTGGTGAAGGGGGTCAACCAGGTCG
>JAPLNP010000125.1 GCA_026401055.1 Planctomycetia bacterium | reverse complement strand
CGTCCATGGCCAGGGTCCTTTCTGAAACGTTCTGTCTTCACCAAACCGCCCCGAGGCAGCCAGTTTACCACAGAAATCCCAGTTTCCCCTATTGACCTTTTTCGCCCCCCGCCACCGCGCGCAAAAGCTGACGTGCACCCGCCCGATCGAGGGGGTTTTGTTTCCCGCTTGTGGTGCCCCGCGGGTGTGGTTATACTGGACCGTTCGCTTCTTTGGTGCGACCCCAATCTGCGCAGGCCGAGTATTCTTCCAAAGTCTCATGCGATTTGTGCTCCTGGACCGGATCGTCGCGCTGGAACCCGGCGTGAGGATTACGGCGGTCAAAAACTTGTCCCTGGCCGAAGAATACCTAGCCGATCATTTTCCCGGCTTTCCCGTGATGCCCGGCGTGTTGATGTTGCAGGCCATGACCGAGGCCGGTGCGTGGTTGGTCCGCAAGAGTGAGGACTTCGCCCACAGCGTGGTGGTGTTGGGGCAGGCGAACAACGTGAAGTACGGCCAGTTTGTCGAGCCGGGGCAAACACTTACGGTCAGCGCCGAGATGATCGGCCAGAACGACGAGGAAACGAAGATCAAAGCGCGGGGGACGGTGGAGGGCCGACTGACGCTGGCGGGGCGGCTGACGCTGCGGCGCTACAATCTGGCCGGTTCGCGTCCCGACGGCGCGAACGCCGACGAGCAACTGCGGCAAGAGATGCGGAAGCTCTTCGCGCTGTTGTACCAGCCCGATCCCCGGTGGGACCCCGTGCCGAGCCCGTGACCTCCCCCGCCGCTCGGTCCGAGCCGGCCCGGACACGACCCGAGATCCAGCCCCATGCGACTCAAAGACAAGAAGGCCCTGATTACCGGAGGCAGTCGCGGCATCGGCCGCGCCTGCGTCGTCAAGATGGCCGCCGAAGGCGCCACCGTGGCACTGGTGTATCAGAGCAACCGCGACGCGGCCGAGAGCCTCGCCGAGGATCTCCGGGGCCGGGGCCACGATGTCCACGCGGTGCAAGCCGACGTCCGCGACGCGGATCGCGTCCACCGAGTGGTCAACGATCTGGTCGAACAATGGCAGACGCTGGACATCCTGGTCAATTCGGCGGGCATTGTCCGAGACGGGCTGCTCGGGGCCATGACCGCCGAGCAGTGGCGGGACGTCATCGAGACGAACCTCGGCGGCACCTACAACTTCTGTCATGCCGTGGTCCAGCAGATGATGTACCAGCGCTCGGGAAGCATCGTGAACCTCTCGAGCACCGCCGCCGAGTTCGCCTCCCGCGGCCAAGTCAACTACGCCGCCAGCAAGGGTGCCATCGACGGCTTAACGCGCGCCATGGCCAAGGAGTTGTCCCCGCGGAAAATTCGGGTCAACGCCGTCTCGCCCGGCATGATCGAAACCGACATGAGCAGGGCGGTCCGGGGACTGGCCGGGGACCAGATCAAGAGCGTTATCCCGTTGAAGCGGATCGGCCAACCGGAGGAGGTTGCCAACGTCGTGGCGTTTCTGGCCAGCGACGAGGCGAGTTATCTGACCGGCCAGGTCATTCGGGTGGACGGCGGACTGAGCTTGGGGGGATATTGAGATTGGCTTACCGATCAAGTTAGAGAGATGAGGGAAACGATGGCGACACAAGAAGAAGTATTTGACAAGATCCGGACCGCGTTGATCGACGCCCTCGGCGTGGACGAGGACGAGGTCACTCCGGAGGCGACGCTCGTCGGCGACCTCGGCGCCGAGTCGATCGACTTTTTGGACATCGTCTTCCGGCTCGAGAAGGCGTTCAAGATCAACATCCCCCGCGGCGAACTCTTCCCGGAGGACATCTTGACCAATTCCGAGTACATCCAGGACGGCAAGATGACCGAGCCGGGCGTGGCCGAGCTGCGCAAGCGGATGCCGTTCGCCGATCTGACCGACTTCGCCGAAAACCCGGTCGTTCAGGACTTCGGCAACCTGTTGACGGTGGCCGACATGTGCCGGTTCGTCGAATCCAAGCTCCAAAACGCCGGCTGAGCGCGGCCGGAGCGAGCGCCGGCGCGATGACTGAGGATTTGCACCATGCGGTGGTACTGGATCGACCGGTTCGTCGAGTTTGAAAGCGGCCGGCGGGCCAAGGCGATCAAGGTGATCTCGCTGGCCGAGGAGCATCTGCACGATCATTTCCCCGGCTACCCGGTCATGCCCAACACCCTCATCATCGAGGGCGTGGCGCAGACCGGCGGGCTGTTGGTCTGCGAGTACGGCCAGTTTGCCGAGAAGGTCGTCCTGGCCAAGATCTCCAAGGCGACGTTCTTCGGCGACGCCGTGGCCGGGGACGTCCTGATCTACACGACCGACGTCGACTACATTAAGAAGGACGGCGCGATGGTCACCGGCACGGTCCATCGGGAGGGTGAACTGTTCGCCGAAATGGAGCTGGTTTTCGCCCACCTGAGCACCGGGCACGAAGACCGCACCCTCTTCGAGCCCGTCACCTTCCTCAAGATGATGCGCATGCTCGGCGCGTTCGAGATCGGCCACGCGGCCGACGGCGGGCCGCTTATCGAGCCGGCCCATCTCTTGGAATCATGAATCGCTCGCGGTCCGCCTCGAAATCGCTCTCGCGGACCGCGGCATGGGGAGTTGCGGCATGAGACGACGCGTTGTGGTGACCGGAATCGGGTGCGTGACGCCCTTGGGTTCGGAAATCGAGACCCTCTGGAGGCGTTTGTTGGCCGGCGAGTCGGGCATCGGCTACATCTCGCTGTTCGACGCCAGCAGTTTCCCCACCAAGATCGCCGCCGAGGTCCGCGACTGGGACCTCTGGGACGTCGGCGAGGACCCCAAGCGTTGGGAGTACCAGGGCCGCCACACCCATTTCGCCGTCGGCGCCGCCAAGAAAGCCGTCGCCGACTCCGGCATTCTCGACACGGACCTCGATCCGCTGCGATTCGGCGTCTACACCGGCAGCGGCGAGGGCCAGCAGGACTTCCCCCGGTTCACCCAGATGATGGTCGCCGCCATGGACGGCGGCGGGTTCGACATGGTC
>JAPLNP010000279.1 GCA_026401055.1 Planctomycetia bacterium | reverse complement strand
CGGCGACGTTGTGCCGGGGACGTGCAGGAGCGTAAACAGCCGAGCCTCGGGGAACCGGCGACAGAGCACCTCGAGGCACTTCTCGCCCCCCCTCATGCCGGTTAGCCAGTCGTGGACCAGTGCCACCTTCACGCGGCGATTCCTTTCGCGTTGCCTGATTTCGCCCATCATACCCATGATTGCCGCGGCGACGAAGGCTGGTTTTGCCCCCCCGAATGTCGGCAAAATCGCCCTAGGGCCGGCATCCGATTCGTGCTAGAATCGCCCTCCGGTCGGGCTGGGCCACATGAGATTTCGCGGAATTTCCGGGAGGGACCCCATGACGAAGCGAATCGTTGTCTCGACAGCGCTAGCGTTGCTGTTGGCCGCAACGGCGGCGACCGCGCAGGAACAGCCCTGGCGGCCGTCCGGTCCCCAGATTGCGCCGGCCATGCAGTCTCAGCCCCAACCATCGCAACCGGCCGCGCAGCCCCAGGCCCCCCAGCAGCCCGCCGGCCAGCCGGTACAGCCGCAGATTCCCGTCGGGCCTCCCTTCACACTTACCCCCCAACAGCAGCAGTACGTCGATCAGGTATTGCTCGCGTGGCAGCAGCGAAGCGAGGGGATCAAGACGCTGGAGACGAAGTTCACGCGACGGCAGTACGACCCCGCACGCCTGCCGCAGGGCAGGCCGAAGGACGCGCCGTTGTACGAGGACGACGGTCTGTTGAAGTACAAGAAGCCGGACAAGGGCCTGTTCCGCATCGACGGCCAACAGCCCGAGCAGTGGGTCTGCGACGGCATGTCGATCTACCAGTACGATTACCAGAAGAAGCAGCTCATCGAGCACAAGCTCCCGCCCGAAAGACAGGGCCAGGCCATCGAGGACGGCCCGCTGCCGTTTCTGTTCGGCGCCAGCGCCGAGAAACTCAAACGCCGGTACTGGATTCGGGCGGTGCCGCCTCCGCCGGGCGTAAAGGACCAGATCTGGCTGGAGGCCTATCCGCGTTACCAACAGGACGCCGCCGACTTCGAACGCGCCGACGTGATCCTCGGCACCAAAGACGTGCTTCCGCTGGGCATCCAACTTCACCTGCCCAACGGCAAGAGCCGAACGTCGTACTCGTTCCAGGGCATGGACGTCAACAACGCCAATCCGTTTCGTAAACTCGAAGGCGACCCCTTCAGTCCCAGGGCCCCCTTGGGATGGACCCGGTTCGTCGAGAACCCGCCGGCCGCCCAGGCCAGCACGGAAGCGGTAGGCGGTAAACGGTAGATGGCAAGCGGTAAGGATTGTCGCCTTTCGCTCCGCGAAAGTTGCGCGGAAGGAACGCTACTTTCGCGGAGCGAAAGGCGACAATACGGCAGTTATTGGTTCGCCGGTCCTAAGTGGCGGTTGGCAAAGAAGGTGGGCGAATTCCGCAACTTGGGTCTATTATGACGGGCCAATACGGGTAGAATGCAGTAACGCGCCGCGCCGCAGTTCTATCCTTTGCGTTTGGAACCCCCCATTGCCCGGGATGTCCCGATGACTGACTTCCTCATGGCAAACGGCTCGTACTTGGGGATCATCGTCGTGTTGATCCTGACGGGCTCGGGGCTGCCCTTGCCGGAAGAGGTGCCGATCATCGCGGCCGGCATCCTCGCCGCCCACGGCCATCTCAACCCGTGGTTGGCCCTGGGGTCGTGTCTGGTCGGCGCGATTCTGGGCGACTGCGTGATGTACTGGATCGGTCACCATTTCGGCCGGCGCGTGCTCCGCGAACAGCACTGGTGGACCCGTTTTGTCAAGCCGGGGCGAGAAGCCCAGATCGAGGCGATGCTCCATCGGCACGGCCTGAAGGTCTTCTTCCTGGCGCGATTCCTGGTGGGGATCCGCGCGCCGGTGTACCTGTCGGCCGGCATCCTCCGCGTGCCATTCCGGCGTTTTCTGCTGATCGACCTGTTCTGCGCGACGGCGGTGATTGGATTGTTCTTCGGGCTGAGCTACCTGTACGGCCCGACGATCACCCACCTCATTCGCGACGTCGAGTACGTGCTGACGGGCGTCGTGCTGGTCACATTAGTGGGGGTGGGCGTCTACTTCTGGAGACGGCACCGCCGACGCGTGATCCAACTCGGCCACCACTCCAAGCCCACCCGCGAGGATCGTGGCGATGTCGGCGGCGATTTGCCCGAGGATGTGGACGCCTCCGAGGCGGACTGGCCGAGATCCTCCGCCCGCGAGGACCAGTTCGCAGCCACTCCCGACCGCGACGCCCGAGGCTGAGTGGCCGCATGGGGTGTGCCACTGGCTCCGCCAGTGCTTCTCTTGGGGCGTTCCGACGTCAACCCACCCCCCAGCACTGGCAAGGCCAGTGGCACACGGCAGCTCGCCGCGGGTATAATGGCTCCGCCGCGTGTTTTCGTCCCCCCACGACGTTCCCAAGGAGGTTTTGGCGATGAGGCATCCACGAGTGTTCCGCTTTCTTCTGGTTTCGACGACGCTCCTGTGGACGGTGTGTTTCGGCGTCGTTTCGAGCGACCCGCCCCGAGCCCGGGCGGCCGAGTATCGCGTGGCCACGTTCGAGGCCGACGTCACCGTCCCGCTGGGTCATGCCTGCATGGGCGGCGGCGTCGCCGACGCGAAGGAAATCGTCGATCCCTTGTTCGCCAAGGGCTTCGTCCTGCTCGGCTCCGGCAAACCGATCGTGCTGGTGGTGCTGGACTGGTGCCAGTGCAACAACGATTCCTACGACCGGTGGCGCGACGTGCTGGCCGAGGCGGCCGGAACCACGCCCGAGCGGGTCTTGCTCAGCACGGTCCACCAGCATGACGCCCCGATCTGCGACTTGACCGCGCAGAAGCTGCTCGACGGGTTCGGCCTGAAGGGCTACAACTGCGACCCCGAGTTCCACGAGACAGCCGTCCAGCGGACCGCCGCGGCGTTGCGGGCGTCGCTCGGCTCGGCGCGTCGGGTCACGCATTTCGGCCTCGGGCAGGCCAAGGTCGAGAAAGTGGCCTCCAATCGCCGCGTCGTCGCGCCGGACGGTCAAATCACCTGGAACCGCGGCAGCGGCAGCGGCGACATGTACGGCGCCCCGGACGGCGAGATCGATCCGTGGCTCAAGACAATCAGCCTTTGGGATGGCGGGCGGCCGGTCGTGGCGTGGAGCACCTACGCCGTCCACCCCATGAGCTACTACGGCAAAGGCGGCGTCTCCGCCGATTTCGTCGGCATGGCCCGGGCGAAAATGCAGAAAGAGCATCCCGACGTGTTTCAGATTTACGTGACGGGCTGCGGGGGCGACACGACGGCGGGCAAGTACAACACGGGGGCTCCGGAGAACCGGCCGGTGCTGGCCGATCGGGTCTATCAGGGCATGGAGGCGGCGTGGAAGGCGACCCAGCGGCAGCCGCTCGATGCCGTCGAGCTTCGCGTGGCCAAGATGCCCTTGCCCGCACGCGACGACGGGATCTACCGCATCGACGAGATGAAGCGGATCCTGGCCGACGGGAAGGCGGGCCGTTGGCAACGGATCTCGGCGGCGCTGGGGTTGAGTTGGCGTGCCCGGGTCGACGCGGGACATCAACTCGACTTGCCGTGTCTCGATCTGGGCGGCGGCCGCGCGATGTACCTGATCATGCCGGCGGAGACTTTTGTCGGCTACCAGCTTGCCGCGCAGAAGCTCCGTCCGGAGAGCTTCGTCGCGGTCGCCGGCTTTGGCGACGGCGCCGCCGGCTACATTCCGACGGACCAGTGCTGGAAGGACGGCTACAACGACGGCTACTGCTGGGTGCCGAAGATGACCGAAGCGATGATGACGCGGTCAATGGCCGAGGCAATGGGAGTAAAGTAGTCCGGGCCACTACTTCTGCGACCAGTTCTCGGGCACGTACAGCACGCGGCCGCAGGCGCGACAGACCAGGGGCTTGGGCTCGGCGACCAGGACCTTGTTGATGTCGTTCAGCGGCACCTTCTGGTTGCAGCCGTCGCAGTATTCACCCTTCACCGGCGCCAGGGCGTCGCCGTTGCGGGCGTTGACGGCGCGGTGGTACAGGGGCTTGAAGTCGTCGGGCAGAACGGCTTCGGCCTGTTTCAGTTCGGCCTCGATTCGCGCAAGATCGCCGCGGAGCGACGGCTCTTCCTCGGCAAACTGCTTTTCGACCTTCTCTTGCTCGGCCCGGGCCTTGGCCACCGCGGATTCGGCCTCGGCGATCTCGCCGGCGAACACGTCGATCCTTTCGAGTTCCTCCAGAACCTCGTCGGCCGTCACGCTGTTGGTCATCTCGGTCGCGGCGATCTGGTCCTTGAGCAATTGGTACTCGCGGTTGTTGTTGGCCATGTTGAGCTGCGTCTGGAGCTTCTTGATCTTGTGCATTCAGGTCGGTCAGTTGGATGTGGATGCGGTGCAACGTGCGCAGCGTCTCGGTGGCCAGGTTCGTCGGTGATGCCATTATCTCTCGGTCTGATGAAATGGTGGTGGCGGGAAACAAAAAAAGCCGCCGATCGGGTGATCGGCGGCTTGACGACTCGCGTCAGCTCGGGACTTGCTCCAGGAAGCCCGCGAGCTGCTGGCTCCGCACGGGGTGCTGGAGTTTATGCACGGCCTTGGACTCGATTTGCCGCACGCGTTCGCGCGTGACTTTGAAGATACGGCCCACCTCTTCGAGGGTGTACGTGTACCCGTCGCCCAGCCCGTACCGCAAGCGGATGATCTCCCGCTCGCGGTAGGTAAGGGTTTTGAGCAACCCCTCGATTTTTTCTCGGAGCATTTCATTGCTGGCCGCTTTGTGGGGTCGGGGAAGGCCGTCGTCCTCGATGAACTCCCCAAAACAACTATCTTCGCTCTCGCCGACCGGCCGGTCCAGGCTGACCGGGTGCCGACCGATGTTCAGCACCCGCCGCGTCTCCTCGAGCGTCAGGCCGGCCGCCAGGGCCGTTTCTTCTGTTGTCGGCTCTCGGCCCAATTCCTGCAAGAGCCTCTTGGAAGTATTTTTCAGTTTGCTGAGCACGTCGATCATGTGGACCGGGATCCGGATGGTCCGGGCCTGATCGGCGATAGCTCGGGTGATTGCCTGGCGAATCCACCAGGTGGCGTACGTCGAGAACTTGTACCCCCGGCGATACTCGTACTTGTCGACCGCCCTCATCAAGCCGGTGTTGCCTTCCTGGATCAGGTCCAGGAAGCTCAACCCCCGATTGCGGTATTTCTTGGCAATCGAGACCACCAAGCGGAGGTTCCCGCCGGAGAGTTGCCGCTTGACCTGTTCGTAGTCCCGGTGCTGCGTCTTCATCAACTCGACGCGACTTCGGAGGCTTTTCGGGCTCTCCTGGGTCAGGATCATCAACTCGCGAAGCTCTTTGCGGAGGTTCGCCCGGCGGTCGGCGCCGGCCGGATTTCGCCCCGTGGCGACGGTCTGACGCCGCAGCACCTCCATCCGGTCGGCGATTTCCTCGATCTGCCGCATCATCGCCTGCACGCGCCGCGTTCGCAAGCTCAGTTCCTCGACCAGCGTCAGGGCTTTGCGACGGCCGCAAATGAAGCGTTTTCGCGCGGCCTTGCGGGCTTGGGGCGAGGCTCGCCGGTTCGTAAGCCGGGCGAAATCCTCCCGATTGCGCTGGATCACGAGTTCCAACGTCCGGAGGTTCAGCGGCATCCGCCGTAGGATCTGCTCCTTGGTCAACCGCTCGGTCAGCGAGACTTTGATCGTCCGGTCGAAGGGCAGCACTCCGCGTTGAACCTTGCCGAGCGTCGAGGCCGCGGTCCCCAACGCCAGTTGGCAGCCCAGCACGGTCCGGCGGAATCGCTTTCGCGTAACCTCGATCTTCTTGGCCAGCGAGATTTCTTCCT
>JAPLNP010000494.1 GCA_026401055.1 Planctomycetia bacterium | reverse complement strand
CGTCCATGGCCAGGGTCCTTTCTGAAACGTTCTGTCTTCACCAAACCGCCCCGAGGCAGCCAGTTTACCACAGAAATCCCAGTTTCCCCTATTGACCTTTTTCGCCCCCCGCCACCGCGCGCAAAAGCTGACGTGCACCCTCAACCGGTCGGTTTGCCAGACTCTCGACTTGCCTGATCGGTCGATCCTATTTACAATCGGATAGGTGTATTGTCTTCCGGTGGCCAGATGGGCATGGCGTCGCGGATCGGTTTTTACGGGAGGGAACGGAACCACCCGGACTGACCGGCGGTGAGGGACCCGTAGCGTGGGACTATCCGAGATCGACCGCAATCTGCTGCAGCGATGCTTGCAGCGCAAACCCCGGGCGTGGGAAGACTTCGTCGACCGCTTCATGGGGTTGATTGTCCACGTCATCAATCACACGGCCCAGGCCAGAAGCGTGCGTCTGACGGCCGAGGATCGCGATGACCTCTGCGCCGAGGTGTTCATGACCTTGATCAAGGACGATTTCGGCGTCTTGTGTCGCTTCCGCGGTCAGAGTTCCCTGGCGACGTACCTGACGGTGGTAGCGCGCCGAATCGTGGTCAAGCAGATCCTCGATCGCAAGTCGGCGTCCCGATTGGGCGACAGCGCGCTCGGCCCGGTCGTCCAGCAAGTCGCGGATCACCAGCGTCCGGTCGAGCAGCGGATCGAGGACCACGACGAGGTCGAGCGGCTTTTGGAGGGTCTGATGGGCACCGAAGCCCAGGTGGTGCGCATGTATCATCTCGAAGGCAAGAACTACTACGAGATCAGCGTGGCGGTCGGGCTGTCGGAGAACAGCATTGGCCCCATGCTTAGCCGTGCCCGCAACAAAATGCGCCAGGCCCGCGTCAACCCCACCACCTAACAGGATGAAGACCACCACCCAAGCGACGCTCACGATCACCCAAGCCACCGTCGCCGATGCGGCTGAGATCCACGCCTTGCAGCAGCTCGCTTACCAGAGCGAAGCGGAGGTTCAGCAGAATCACGCGATCCCGCCTCTGTTGGAGACGCTCGACGACGTCGAGGCGGCGTTCGGCCACGGCGTCGTCTTTAAGATCCTCGTCGATTCGCGGATCATTGCCTCGGCGCGAACCTCGATCCAGGACGGCACCTGCCACGTCTCCCGCGTGATCGTCCAC
Source organism: Planctomycetia bacterium (assembly GCA_026401055.1). Lineage (GTDB taxonomy): Bacteria > Planctomycetota > Planctomycetia > Pirellulales > Thermoguttaceae > JAPLNP01. Next base: position 1,530 of record JAPLNP010000494.1, on the reverse strand, counting down.
CCGAGCGTCCAGAATCGCGGCGTCGGCACCCGACTGATGCGGGCGGTGGAAGCCCGGTTCCCCGACGTCCGGCGGTTCGAACTCTTCACCAGCCAAAAAAGCCGGCGCAACCTGCACTTCTACGCGAAGCTCGGCTACGAAGCCTATAAGACGGTCGTCGACGGCGGTCGGCGGACGCTTGTCTACCTCGAAAAGCGGCTCGATCGGCCCGTCTGACTGAAACGGACGTTCGGGTCGGCCAGGTCGACCCGCGTCGTGCCCGGGTACGGGGGCATCACCCAGAGTGTCGCCCGATCCGCCGAGAGCGTGTTGATCTCGACGTTGCCGAGGTTCACCGTCATCGCAAACCGCGTCGGCGGACACTGTATCGACACCACCTTGGGCATCACCAGCCCGGAAAGCGGATCGATGCGGTGCTCCCCGGCGACCACGCTCAGAACGAGCTGACCGGCTGCGTCCAGGGTCTGTTGCTCCAGGACCCAGCCGGTCACCGGGTCGATGACGGTCACGCGGGTCGAGGGGCCGAGGTCCGTTTCGCGAATGGTCCGGACCTCCAATCGACCGTCGGACCGCGTCACGGGCGCCTGGTGCGGCAGGCTCGGATCGAACTCCGCCAGCCCCAACGCCTCGGCCAGGTCCGCCGGCGCGATGGGAACCAACTGCCGGGCGTTGCTCTGGGCAAACTGGTCGTGCCGGCAGTAGTACACCGCCTTTTGCGGATCGTGGCGCATCCAGAACCAGAACAACTCGTCGTTGCTGCCCAGGTCGACCTCCGGCCCGCCCAGGGTCGTCTCCGCCAGAAGCCGGAACCGGCGCGGCCGCTCCATCGCCAGGCTGGCGCGAAGCGTCGGATAGCCGGCGACCGTGATCGTGGCGTAATTGCTCGCGAACGATTGTATCCGCGAACTGTTGCCGTTGACCACCGCGATCACCTGCTCGAGCGTCGGCGAGGGCGGCAGCGCTCGCGGACGCGGCGTGGTGATTTGCCGGACCATCTGCGGACAGCTCGCTCCGCTGGCCGCCGTCAGACTGACCAGAAACAACAGCCAAAGGAGGCGTCGGTATCCGTCCATGGATCGGCGTTAGGGATTGGAGATGGGAGATTAGTGATTGGAGGGCAATAGCCTCGCGGAGGGTGGCACGTCCCTGAGCGCAGCGAAGGGCGTGGCGCGGCGGTTCGCCACGCCCTTCGCCCAGGGCTCAGGGACGTGCCACCCCATTTCTACTCCAGTAGCTTGGTCAACTCCTCCTGAATTTCATCGACGCGTTGCGACTCGGGCAGCACGACCGGGATCTTGTAGGTTTCGTCGCGCCGGGGGCAGTAAAGCACCATCCACTCCCGACCCTGTTCGTCACGCTCGGTGTCTTCGTGCCGCATGACGCGCCGGCGCACGAGAAGCAGCGCGAGGACGTAACGCATGTCCTGCTTTTCCTCCCCCGCGGCAAGCTCGTCGAAGAAACGGAGCATGACGTCGTTGGGGGCCCGCGATTTCTTCTTCGATTTGGCGTCGGGGATGCGGAGTGTCCACC
>JAPLNP010000221.1 GCA_026401055.1 Planctomycetia bacterium | reverse complement strand
CGCAACGTCATCATCAGCAACTGCCATCTCTATCACAACCGCGGCGCCGGGCTGTTCCTGGACGACTGCAACTTGCACCAGATCAACGTCGTCGGCAGCCACATCAGCTACAACGCGGCCGGCGGCATCGTCGTCCGCGGCGGCGCCGTCCGCAATCTCCACGTCGGCACCTGCGACATCGAGGCCAACACGGTCAACGTCCTCATCGAGGGCGGCCCCACCTCGCCAGGGGCGACCGCCGAAGTGGCCATTGTCGGGTGTACGCTTCAGCACTCCGGCGGCCCCAACTCGGCCAACATCCGCTTCATCGGCGCCGACGAGAAGGGCCAACGGGCGTGGGGACATCTTACCATCGCCAACAACGTCATGAGCGACGTCCTCGTGAACATCGATATCCAGAAGGCGCGCGAAGTCGCCATCGTCGGCAACACCGCGTGGACGGGCTACGAGTACAACCTGCGCGTCCGCGACAGCTCCAACGTCGTCATCGGCCCAAACGTGTTCGGGCGAAACCCGAAGTACGCGAGCACCGAGCGCGACGATTCGGCGATCCGACTGGAAGACTGCGAGGACGTCACCATCAGCGGCCTGCACGTCCACGGCGTGCGTAACGCTCCGGCAGGCCTGGTGCTGGCCAACTGCCGCCGCATGAACGTCACCGGCTGCTCGATCCTCGATTGCGACAACGCCGGCGTCCTGCTCGACAAGGTTGCCCACAGCCGTGTCTCCGATTGCCTCATCCGCAACGACCTGGCCGACGCGAAGACGTGGACGCCACTCAGGGTCGTCGGCGGCCGAGGCATCATGATCACCGGCAACCAGACGAGCCGCCCGATCGAGGGCGACCCGAACGCCGCGCAAGCGTCGGGCAACATGGTCGCGCCGTGACGGCAAGTCCCCAGCCGAGCCGCGACCGTGAGGGAGCGGTAAGACGGGGAAGTCCGCAACACCGCTCCCTCACGGTCGCGGCTCGGTTCTTACCGGGCCGCCAGCTCCCGGCACTGGCAGACCTTCCGGATCGCCCGGACGATGTCGTCCATGTCCTCGCGGCCCGCCAGAAGGAGTCGCTGTTCGAGCCAGACGCCCTGCTGGGTCGAGAGGATTTCGCACTGGGGGCATTGGGTCCGGGAGTAGTCCAAGTCGGGCCGGGCGGCAAGGCAACCGGTATACGGCCCGAACGCTCGGTTCAGAAACACCGGCTCGCGATAGAGTGGGATCGGATAGCCGGCCAAGGCGGGAATGCCCTCGGCGGCCAGTGCCTCGATGAACTTTTCGCGCGAGAATCCCAACACGCCCGGATCGACGCGCAGCGAGAACAGGTGGTAGCCGTGCCGCGTGCAGTCGGCCGTTCGCACTTGGGGGTAAACGCCGGGGATGCCGGAGAGTTGCTCGTCAAGGTACTTTCCGTTGCGTTCGCGGGTCTCGGCCTGCTCCTCGAACCGTTCCCATTGGGCGTTGAGCACGGCGCCTTGGAACTCGCCGAGGCGATAGTTGCCGCCGAGGCGATGGTGTTCGTACCATTTGCCGCCGGTCACTCGGCCGCAGTTGTGGATCGACCAGCACCGCGTGGCCAGCTCGTCGTCGTTGGTGACGATGATGCCGCCCTCGCCGCAGTTGAGGTTCTTGCTCGACTGGAAGGAGAAGCAGCCCAGGTGCCCGATCGCGCCGACGCGACGGCCTTTGTACTCCGCGCCGTGGGCGTGGCAGGCGTCCTCGATCACCGTCAGGTTGTGGCGCGCGGCCAGCGCCATGATGCCGTCCATGTCGCAGGGCAGACCGCCGAGGTGCACGGGAATGATCGCCTTCGTGCGGGGCGTGATCACCGCCTCGATCGCCGCGGGGCCGATGTTCGACGTCGTCAGGTCCAGGTCGGCGAACACCGGTGTGGCATTGGCCTCGAGGACGGCGGACGCCGTGGCGACGAACGTGTAGGGGGGCACGATCACCTCGTCGCCCGCGCCGATGCCCGAAGCCATCAGCGCGATCCGCAGCGCCACCGTGCCGTTGACGACGCCCAGGCCGTGCCGGGCTTCGTGATAGTCGGCAAACCGGCGTTCGAACTGCTGGACCTCGCGGCCCTGGACCTTGCCCCACGCGCCGCTGCGAAGCGCCGCCAGAAGGCACTCCTCCTCCCGTTGGCCGAAGATCGGCCAGGAGGGAAACGCCGCCGTTCGCACGGGCGTGCCGCCGTGAATCGCCAGTTGATTCGCCATGAGTCGTTGTTCCCTGCGTGTTCGGCGGGCCGGGTTGTCGAGCGGGCCCGCTCGTCCCCAAATCTCCATTCCCCCAGCCTAGACGGGAGCCGAGCGGGCATCAATGGTCAATTCCGTCACGATATTTGGCGTTTTGCGTCGATTCTCGGTCCATGGTAAAATGACGGGCATTCCGGGTCAACCGAGGCTTCTCGCGGGTATCGCCGCCATGACCAGACGTCTGAGGATCGCGTTGTTGGTCGGCTCTTCCCGCCAGTACCGGCGCGATCTTCTTTGCGGCATCGCCGCCTACTCCCGGGTACACGGCCCCTGGTCGTTCTACCACCAGGAACAAATGACCGGCGATTCCGCGCCGGCGTGGCTGAAGGGTTGGTCGGGCGACGGAATCCTCGCGAGAATCGAGAGCCGCCGCCTGGCCGAACAGATCGGCGAAATGGGGCTGCCCACGGTCGATCTCCTTGGCCTGCACAATATCGAGGGAATCCCGTCCTTCGACAATGATAGCGATGCCGTGGCGCGCCTGGCGGCCGACCACCTCCTGGAGAGGGGATTTGAACACTTCGCCTATTGTGGCCTGACCGGGGTCCATTATTCCGACCGTTCGGGGGAATCCTTCACCAACTACCTGTCTGCCGCCGGCTACGAGGTCAGCGTTTTCGACCACCCCAAGCAGTCCAGGGCCGTCGCCGCGTCGAAGGCCGAGGTCAAGGGCTTGCTCCACGAGGACGCCGTCGCCGCGTGGATCCAGTCGCTGCCCAAGCCGTTGGGGCTGATGGCCTGCAACGATCTCCGCGCCCATCAGGTGCTCAATGCCTGCGGCAAGCACGACATCGCCGTGCCCGACGAAGTGGCGGTCGTCGGCGCCGACAACGACGAGGTGCTCTGCGAGCTGAGCGACCCCCCGTTGACGAGCATCGACGCCAACGCCCGACAGATGGGCTATGAGGCTGCCGCCCTTCTGGAGCGGATGATCCATGGCGAGCCCTGTCCGACGGAAAAGATACTGATCAAGCCGGGGGGCATTATCGTTCGGCAGTCGACCGAAGTCCTGGCGATTGCGGATCGGACGGTCGCCACGGCGGTCCGTTTCATCCGCGAGCACGCCTGCAACGGGATCGACGTGGAAGACGTGCTCGGCAGCGTCCGGCTCTCGCGGAGCACGCTGGAACGGCGGTTTGCGAAGTTCCTCGGCCGCTCGCCCAAGTCGGAGATCCTCCGGGTGCAACTGCAGCACGTCAAGCGATTTCTGACCGAAACGGACTACCCCCTGGCCAAGATCGCCCGGCTGGCCGGGTTCAGCCACGTCGAGAACATGTGCAATTTTTTCAAGACAAAGACGGGCAAGACGCCGGGCCAGTTTCGCAAGGAGGCCAGGGGGCAGGGGTTAGGGACTGGGGGGTAACTGGACAGGATTTACAGGATGAACAAGATTTGGCTGGTTCCAATACTTCTGGGGGGATGTTCCGGCGTGGACCCTGTTGACACGTCACGGTGCTGGGTTAGAATACGCAATTCCACCCCCGTCCGGGTCGGATAGGCCCGACCCTGTTCCCCCCAAGTTGACGCCCGTCTCCACGGTGACCCTCAAGGTGATTCTGCATGAGTGATACCTCCAGCGCGAAACCGACCGCGACCGGCGCGGCGAACCGCCCCGCCATGATCGAGGCCGAGGGGCTCTCGAAGTTTTTTGGCAACTTCGCGGCGATCCGGGATGTCTCGTTCAAGATCCACCGAGGCGAGGTCGTCGCCTTCCTGGGTCCCAACGGAGCGGGCAAGAGCACGACGATGAAGCTCCTGACCGGCTACTTGGCCCCGTCCGAGGGCGTGGCGAGAATCGCCGGACACAACATGGCCACCGATCGGCTCGCCGGCGCGGCCGTGCTGGGCTACCTGCCCGAAAACGGGCCGCTGTATCCCGACATGACCCCCCGCGGATTGCTGTCCTTCTTCGCCACCGCCCGGGGACTCTCCGGCAGCCGGCGCGCGGAGCGGATCGACAAGGTGATCCAGATGTGTGCCCTGGGCAGCGTGGTCGGCAAGCCGATCGGGAAGCTGTCGCGGGGCTATCGCCAGCGGGTGGGAATGGCGCAGGTGTTGTTGCACGAGCCGGAGGTGCTGATTCTCGACGAGCCGACCGCCGGCTTGGACCCCAACCAGATCCACGAGGTCCGCGAGACGATCCGCCGCCTCGGCGAAAGCAAAACCATCCTGTTGTCCACCCATATCCTCCAGGAAGTCGAGGCGATGGCCGACCGCGTCGTGTTTATCGACGAAGGCAAGCTCGTTTTCGACGGCACGATCAAGGCGCTCATCGACGGAAAGCCCTTGGAGCAGCGTTTCCACGAGTTGACCGGCGCGGGAGCGTGAGGCGGTAGACGGCCGCGAGGCGGCTGGTGAAAGTCAATAATCTCCGACCCCGCCGACGCAGTCGGCGGGCGTTTGTATGTACTACTGAAGTCGTACTCGAAGACCCTAATCCCTGATCCCTAGCCCCTGTCCCCTGACATGAACACCAGCGTGCTGCGTGCGGTTTTTCTGCGAAACTTCGTCAGCTACTTCGCCAACGCGACGGGCTACGTGTTCATCTGCGTCTTTGCGCTGTTGAGTTCGTTCGCGGCCTTCTGGCCCAATGCGTTCTTCAACGACAATCTGGCCAACCTCGATCAGCTCAGCAAGTGGTTTCCCTATATCATGCTGATCTTCATCCCGGCCATCACGATGAGCATTTGGGCCGAGGAGCGACGCGAGGGCACCGACGAGTTGCTGCTGACCATTCCGGCCGGCGATCTCGACATCGTCCTGGGCAAATACCTGGCGTCCATGGCAATCTTCACTGTCTCGCTCTTGTTCTCGCTGGCCACCAACGCCATTGTCCTCGGCACGTTGGGCGACCCCGACGTCGGCTTGATGCTCAGCACGTATCTCGGCTACTGGTTCGTCGGGTTGGCCATGCTGGCCGTCGGCATGGTCGCCTCGTTTCTGACGCGCAACCTCACGGTGGCTTACATCCTGGGCGCCCTCTTCAACTCGCCCTTGGTCTTCGCCGCGATGGCCGACATCATCCTTCCGACCCGACCGGCGCTGGCCGTCAAACACTGGAGCATCAGCGAGCAGTTCGCCGACTTCGGACGCGGCGTGATCAGCCTGACGAGCATCACCTACTTCGTCGCCATCATGCTCGTGATGCTCTACCTGTGCATGGTTCTGATCGGGCGTCGCCACTGGGTCCACAAGCTCGGCGGCACGATGGCCGGCCATTACTTCTTTCGCGCGGCCTCGCTCGCGTTGATCGCCGTCGGCGTGGTGCTGCTTTGCCAGAGGCATGAACTCCGCCGCGACATGAGCACCGAGAAGCTCACCTCGCTCGCGCCCCAGACCAGGCAACTCCTGGCCGACCTTCAGACCGATCGGACCGTGAGAATCGAGGCCTTCGTCAGCCCGACCGTCCCGGAAACCTACGTTCAGACCCGGCTCAATCTGCTCACCGCGCTTCGGGAAATGGACGCAATTGCCGGCGACAAGGTCGAGGTCCGCGTCATCCCAACCGAACAATTCACCGAAGAGGCCTCCCGGGCCGAACAACGCTTCAAGATCACGCCCCGCGAGGTGGCCACGCAATCGCGCGGCGTGGTCAACGTCGAACGCATCTTCCTGGGCGTGGCCGTCCAGTGCGGGCTGAATCGGGTGGTCGTGCCGTTCTTCGACCGCGGCATCCCCGCCGAATACGAACTGATCCGCTCCATTTGCACCGTCGTCGAAAAGAAACGCAAGAAAGTCGGCATCCTCGCGACCGACGCCCAACTCTACGGCCGCTTCAACATGCAGAGCATGTCGCCCGGCCGCAATTGGCCCATCATCGACGAGCTCGAAAAACAGTACGAAGTGGTCCAGATCGATGCCACTCAGCCGATCGACCTCAAGGCATGCGACGTGCTCTTGGCGGTGCAGCCCTCGTCGCTCGGGCCGGAGCAGATGGACAACTTCGTCCGCGCGGTTCGCGCGGGTCTACCGACGGCGGTTTTCGAGGACCCCGCGCCGCTTTTGGCCGGCGACGTCCCCGGCACCGGCGACCAGCGGCGACCGCCCGGCGGCATGAACCCCATGATGATGATGCAACAGCAGCCGCCTCCCAAGGGCGACATCGGCAAGCTGTGGAGCCTGCTGGGCGTGGACTTCTCCGACAAGACAATCATCTGGCAGGACTACAATCCCTATCCCAGGGCCAGCCAGTTCCCCAAGGAATTCGTCTTCATCGACGCCGGCGCGGGCGCCGAGGAGCCGTTCAATCCCGACGAGCCGATCAGTTCCGGGCTGCAACAGGTGCTGTTTCCGTTCCCCGGCTCGATCACCAGGCTGAACAAGTCGGTGCTGGAGATGACGCCGCTGGCGGAGACGGGCACCAAGACCGGCACGGCCAGCCATGACGATATGTTCCAGATGAGCCCGTTCGGTCCGTCCGGCCTCAAACCGGATCTGGATTGGCGCCGGTCCCCGACCAACGACGTCTACGTGATGGCCGCCCACATCCGGGGCGAGGTCGACGCGCCCCCGCCGGAAGAGGCGAAAGTCGACCCCGCCGATCCGGCTAAGAAGGACGAGCCCAAGAAGGACGCCAAGACCAAGCCGGCCAAAGCCGAGTTGAACGTCGTCCTGGTGGCCGACGTGGACATGCTCTCGCCGGGGTTCTTCCTTCTGCGCGAACGGGGCGACATGCCCGAGGCCGACGTCCACTTCGATTTCGACAACGTCACCTTCGTCTTGAACGTCCTGGACTCGCTGGCCGGGAGCACCGACTTCCTCGATATCCGCAAGCGTCGCCCTATCCACCGCACCTTGACCCAGATCGAAGAGCAAACCGCCGAGGCGCGAAAGGAAACCAACAAGCTCCGCGAGAAGCTCAACGAGGAATTCGCCCAGGCCCAAAAGGACGAGGAGAAGAAGCTCAACGACGAGATCGAGAAGCTGCGGAAGGACTACGCGGAGCAACAACTCGACCAACAGGCGATCGTTCAGCGGGTCGAAATCGCGCTGACCCGGGGGCAGAAGAGCATGAACGAGCGGGTCGCCGCGCTCGAGCAGAAGCGGGACCGCGAGCTGAACCAGATCGACACCGATCTGGCTGTCAAGGTCCGCCGCGTGCAGGACCGGTACAAGATGTGGGCGGTGATCTTCCCGCCGATCGCGCCGTTGGTGTTGGCGGTGGCCGTCTTCATCACCCGGCGCGTCCGCGAGCGCGAGGGCGTGTCCCGATCCCGGCTGCGATCGTAGGCAGCGATCGTGGCCGACCGCGGCCCGGCGGACTTTTTTCGACAAGAACCCTTGGCATCCGATTCTGGAAATCCGAGATGAACGAGAATACAAAGACCATTGCTTTCCTTGCCGCCGCCGCGATCGTGGTGCTCGGCGTCTGGCTCACGAAACCCGCGCTGGTCGACGAGGGGGTGGCCGTCCAGGGCACGCTCTTGTTCCCCGACTTCAAGGATCCGCTGGCTGCCGCGAGCCTCGACATCGTCAAGTACGACGAGGCGACCGGCGACGTGATCCCCTTCCAGGTCGCCCAGGTCGGCGGCGTCTGGTCGATCCCGTCGCACGACGGCTATCCGGCCGACGCCAAGAAGCAACTCGCCGAGGCCGCCGCCAGCCTGATGGACCTCAAGGTCCTCAGCGTCGCGGGCGACAGCGCCGGCGACCAGGGACTCTACGGCGTGATCGACCCGACCGACAAGGATATCAAGGCGGGCACGACCGGCGTGGGCATGCAGGTCACGATGAAAGACAAGGACGGCAAGACGCTCATCGCGCTAGTGGTCGGCATGGCGGACAAGGGCCAGCCCGGCCTGCGCTACGTCCGCCGCGTCGGCCAGGAAGCGGTCTACTCCGTCGCGCTGGATACCGACAAGCTTTCGACCAAATTCGGCGACTGGATCGAGAAAGACCTGCTGAAACTCGACGCTTTCGACATCAGTCGCATCTTCATTCAGGACTACTCGATCGACGAAGCCCAGGGCACGTTGCTCCAGCGCGGCGAGATGAGCCTGGGGTACGAAGACACCGGCGAGGCGCGGTGGAAGATGCTCTCCGACCGCGAGTTCAGCAAGGAGGGCAAGTGGGTGCCGGTCGCGATGACCGCCGACGAGGAACTCAATGCGGGGAATCTGGACGCGATGAAGTCCGCCCTGGACGATCTGAGGATCGCCGACGTTGCGCGAAAGCCCGCCGGACTCAGCGCCGACCTGGCCGCGGACAAGTCGTTCCTCGACAACCGCGACGCGATCATGTCGCTGATGCAGCGGGGCTTCTACCTGGCCAAGGCCGGGGACAAGACGGCGATCTACTCCAACGAAGGCGAGGTCCGCTGTCTGATGAAGGACGGCGTCGAGTACGTCCTGCGATTCGGCAACATCGCCGAGTCCGGCAAGGGCGCCGCCACCAAGGCGGACAAGGACAAGGACAAAGCGAAGGCGAAGAAGCCGGAGGACGCCGCGGAAGGCGCGGACGATTCCGGCGTGAACCGATATATCTTCGTGATGACCGAATTCAATCCGGAGGGGATCCCCAAGCCCGACCTCCAGCCGCCGCCGACCGCCGAGGAGAAGAAGCCCGAGGCCGAGGCGGCCAAGAAGCCCGACGAGCCGAAGCCCGCCGACGCGAAACCGGCCGAGGAGGCGAAGAAACCGGAGGAGAAGAAGCCGGAGGGCGACGCCGCCAAAAAGGCCGATGAGCCGAAGCCCGCCGACGCGAAGCCGGCCGAGGAGGCGAAGAAACCGGAGGGCGACGCCGCCAAGAAACCGGAGGAGAAGAAGCCCGAAGGCGAGGAAGCCAAGAAGGTTGACGAGGCGAAACCCGCCGATCCGGCGAAGCCGCCCGAAGAACCCAAGAAGACCGAGGCGGAACTGAAGGCCGAGCGCGAGCGGATCGAGAAGGAGAATAAGCGGAAGCAGGACGAGTACGACGCCAAGCTGGCCGCGGGCAAGAAGAAGGTGGGCGAGCTGAACCAGCGGTTCGCCGGCTGGTACTACGTCATCTCCGACAACGTCTACAAGAAGATCCACCTGGGGCGCAAGGAAGTGATCAAGCCCAAAGAGAAGAAAGAAGGCGAGAAGCCCGCCGCCGGCGCCACTCCGCCGCCGCCCGGCGCTACCCCCGACGCCTTCCGCCAATTGAAGGACCAGGGCGTGGAAAAGAAGGAGTAGCCTTCTACAGGTACTCCCGCCAGCCGCGTTTCTCCAGTTCCCGGGTGACGTGGCGAATCGCTTCCTCGTCGTTCTTGTCGGCCACCAGCGTCGCGTCCGGCGTGACGATCACGATGAGGTCGTTCACGCCCACGGTGACCACGACGTGGTCCTTCCTCGCGCCGCGGACGATCGTGCCGGTGGTGTTGATCCCGATGTGCCGCGGGGCGTCAATGACGTTGCCGGCCGGGTCGACCTCCCGGAGCCGCTCCAGCGCCCGCCAACTCCCCACGTCGTCCCAATCGAAGGGCGCTTCGATCACGACGACGTCCTCGGCGTGTTCCATCACGCCCCGGTCGATCGAAATCAGCTCGATCGCCTCGAACTCGCGGCGGAGCACATCGTCGAAATCGGACGCGTCGGACGCGTCGGCGATACGATCGAGGTGCTCGCGCAAGTTCGGCTGAAACCGGCCGATTGCGTCCAGAATCGTGCTGGCCTTCCAGACGAAGATGCCCGAGTTCCAGTAGAACGTTCCCGCCTCGAGATACCACCGGGCCACGTCGGCCTCGGGCTTCTCGTGGAACCGCTGGACCCGATACGCGGCCGGCGCGTGCTCGGCGTCGGCCGCGGGCGACTTCAGCGGCTCGCCGCGCTCGATGTAGCCGAACGACTCGGCCGGATAGGTCGGCGGGATGCCGAAAGTCACCAGCCGCGCCGGGTTCTCCTCGACCAGCGAGGCGGCCATGCGGATCGCGTCCTGGAATCGCTCGGCGGGACGGATCACGTGGTCCGACGGCATGACCGCCATCACGGCGTCCGGGTCGTCGCGAAGGACGCGGATCGCCGCCAGGCCGATGCACGGACCGGTGTCCCGCTTGCAGGGCTCGACGATGATCGCGCCGCGCGGCAACTCGGGCAAGTGCGCGGCGATTTGCCCGGCCAGTCGTTCGGTGGTCGCCACGAAGACCCGATCCGGCGGAGCCAGGTCGCCCAGGCGAGCGATGGTCTCCTGGATCATCGTCCGCGGGCCGAGCAGGCCGAGCAGTTGTTTGGGTCGATCGGCCCGGCTTTCGGGCCAGAAACGCGTGCCGGCGCCGCCGGCCATGATGACTGCGTGGAGCATGGTGGTCGGTTGTCTCTCTTTGGAGTGCGGCGATTCATCGCCGC
>JAPLNP010000119.1 GCA_026401055.1 Planctomycetia bacterium | reverse complement strand
CATCTCGGGCTTCGGTTGCACGTCGGTGCGGTTCGGGGTGGCGGCGGACCGGAGCATCCGGACTCCGGCTTCGTTTCCGGTTTCGTCAACATCGCAACACGGTCGCAAGCCGGAAGAACACGGGCAAGTGCGGGTTGTAGCTGAGCACGCGGTAGGTCAGCGTGCGGCCGGCGCGGAGGATCTGGCAAGGGATCTTGATGAAGGCGTTGAGGAACGTGCGGAACTCCATCCGCAGCACGGTGCGTTTCTCGGCCTGGTGCTTCTGACGCCAGCGGCCGTTCTCGGGCAGCCACAGGGCCCACCACGCCTTGAGGTTCCACGCCAGGGCCGTCATCACCATGTACGCCCAATTGCTCAGGAGGTTGTCGACCGGCGCGGACAGCGCCCGCACGCCGCCGGCCAACTGGGCGATCAGATTCTCTTGGTCGCAGCGGGCGTTGGCCTCGAACACCACGTTCTCGGCGTCGATCGCCCAGTCGTTGGTGATATAGAAGAAGTAGCGGATCTCGTCGAACAGCCATTGCTGGCCCTTTTCATGCGCGATGTTTTTGCGGAGCGCGACCATGCGGTACGGCTGCTCGCACTCGCCCGGCTGATACTCGAACTCGGCGTAGTCCTCGTCCTTCAACCGCAGCACCTCGAACTCGCGAAGGCGGACGATCCGCTGCTTGACGTTCTCCGGCTTCTGCCGAGGATCGGTTTGGATTTCATATCGCGGCGGCCGAAGGATCTTGCGCCAGGCCGTTTTCGGCAGGCCGTCCGCGATGTTTTCCAGGTTCGCCAGGGCCTTGTAGCCGAAATAGAAGGTCGCGCCGTCGGCGTCCCAGGCGTCGAGCCGGGCCGACTGGCTGAAGGCCGTGTCGCCGCGGAGCACGATCTGGCGGAAGCCCGCCTTGCGGCACAGGGCAATCGCCTCGTCGGCCTCGTCGGCCGCTCCTTCGTGGCTGGGACGATTGCCGCTACGGTTGACCAGCCGCAGCACCTCGCCCGTCTCGGCCAGCGAGACCAACAGCGGGTGATAGCCCCAAGTGCCCTTGTAGGAGATGTCCATCCCCTGTTTGCACTCGCCGGTCGTGATCACCAGCGTGCCGTCCATGTCGATCGTGGCCCGGTCGAAGAACTTTTTGGGCTGCCGCGCCCAGACCGCGAGCCGCGCGTCGTCGATGGCGTACATCAACGCGCGGACGTCGCCCTCGGCGAAGCGTCGGCAGAAGTCGCCTTCGGTGGTGGGGTCGGGGATCCGCTCGACGCCCAGGGCGTCGAGGAAGACCTCGTCGTTGCGCCGCAACTCGATGTCCTCGAGCCGGACGCCCTCGCACATCGCGTTGTAAGCCAGGTTCAACACGTGGTCCGATTCGTGATAGGGCCGATGGATCTTCAGCAGGTGCAGCCGCCGGTCGATGGCCTCGACCAACCCGGTTTCCTGGGCCAGCCGATGGACCAGCCCGATGCCGCCGGCGCCGATGGCCCGGACCTTGTCGGCCAGTTCCACCCGCAGGCTCGCCGCGCCGAACATCGGCTTCCCCCGATCCTCCCTCGCGCCGTCCAACCGCCGCTCGATCCGCCTCTTGGCACGACGCAGACGATTCTGTATAGTGGCCTTCACTCGAAATCCTCCTTGTGCCCGGGTCAAAGGTTACCACGAATACCCTTTATACCCCGGAAAACGCGGAAGGTTTCGAGTTTTTTCATGCAATCAACGTGAACCGTTCGCTTGGTTAAGGCCTAGCTCATCCGCCAGCGTCCCCGCGTCGTAGATCTTTCGCAACGCCTCTTCGATTGCCGCCGAGTGGACGGAGATCGCGCGGCCTTCTTTCTCGGTGAAGACAAAGTCCCACACGAGCGATTGCAGGTTGCCGTCGAAGATGATGCCGACGAACTGGCCTTGGCGGTCGACCAGCGGGCTTCCCGAGTTGCCGCCGATGATGTCGGCAGTCGAGACGAAGTTGAAGGGCGTGCCCGGGTTCAGCCGATCCTTGCGGTCGATCCAGCTTTGGGGCAGGGCGAAGGGGTCGCGGTTGGCGTGCGCGGCGGCGTGCTCGAAGGTGCCGCCCATCGTGGTCCAGGGCGGTTGCTCGTGGCCCAGTTCCGTGTAGCCCCGCACCGTGCCGAAGGCCAGCCGCAACGTGAAGGTGGCGTCGGGATAGACGTCGGTGCCGGAGACGGCGAACCGCGCCGTGGCCAGCTTGGCGTAGGCCTGGCGGAGCGGCTCATCGACCTCCTGCTCGGTGATCTTGCGCACGGCCCGCGCCGGGGCGTCCACCAGCCGGGCCAGTTCGATCATCGGATCCTTCGAGGACTCGACGGCGGCCAGTCCGCCCTCGGCCAGCTTGCGGCGGGCCGCCACGTCCGCCAGCGTCGTGCCTTCGATCAATTGCGCGGCGCGCTGGCCGGGCGACTTGCCGGCGAGCACTTTTTGCACCAACTCGTCGTCGGCGCCGGCCTGCTCCATGAAGAACGAGAGTGAATCGGCCAGCTTGACGATTTCCAGGTCGTTGTAGATCGGGGCCTCGGAGAAGACCGCCTGCTCGATCGATTCCCGGTTCGACTGGCGGTACTCGCGCAACCGGTCGGCATTGGGCTTCTTGTCCTCCTCGGCCATGCGCGTCAGCGTGCGGGCGATGTGGAACAACTCGCAGTTGAAGCCCGCGCCCTGTTCCAGGAGCACCGATCGCCGGTAGACTTTTTCCCAAGTACGGATTGCCTTCGCCACGTCGTCCCAAGCCGCGCCGGATACTTCGCGGAGCTTGGGGTCTTTATCGACGGCGGCGCGAAACGCCTTCTCGTCGGCCCGCTTCGCGTCCATCACCGCCGGGTCTTGGAGCCCCGCGAGCCGGCCGAGCTGCGCCTTGCGGCCGTTCTCGACGCCGAACAGGTCGTCCAATGCGCGCCGGGCGTTTTCGACGCCCCGTTCGCTGTACGCCCGCAACAGCACCTCGCGGCGGAAGATCCGCTGGAGCGTCGCCGGCAGCACGCGGTCGCGGAGGAACTCCAGATGCGCGACGGTGTCGAGCCGGTCGGTCCTGCCCGGATGGCCGGACACAAACACCAACTCGCCGTCGCCCGCCCCCGTGTGGCTCCATTTCAGGAAGTGCTCGATCTTGGCCGGCTTGTCGTTCTCATAAACGCGGAAGAAGCAGATGTCGAGATCGTAGCGCGGGTACTCGAAATTGTCCGGGTCGCCGCCGAAGAAGGCGATGGCGTGTTCCGGGGCGAACACCAGCCGCACGTCGGTGTACTTCTTGAATCGGTAGAGATGGTACAGCCCGCCGTGGTAGAGCGTGACCACGTCGCTTCGCAGGCCGGTTTTCTCGAGCGATTGCTGCTCGATGGTGTTCATCGCGGCGCGTCGGGCCTTTTCGGCATCGGCCATGCTCATGCCGGGCTTCACCGCGGCATTGACCTCGGCGGTCACGTCTTCGATGTTCATGAGCACGTTGAGTTCCAGGTCCAGGCACTTGATCTCCTCCGCCCGGGTCTTCACGTGGAAGCCGGCGGCCAGGTAATCCTTGTCCTTGGAGCTGAGCTTTTGGAGGGCGTCGGCGCCGACGTGGTGGTTCGTCAAGACGAGGCCGTCGGACGAGACAAAGCTGCCGGAGCCGCCGCTGTTGAACCGCACGGAGGCCCGCTGCAAATGCTGGTACCACTCATCGCCCGGATCGAAGCCGTACTTGTCCTTGAGCAGTTTCTTGGGCGGATTGTTGAAGAGCCACATGCCTTCATCTCCATGGGCCGCGGGCGCGAGGAAGACCGCCGCGGCGAGGGCGGCCAGAGAGAACGAGATCGCTATGCGTTTCATATTACGGTTCCTTTGTTGTTACATACGGGACGTTGGCACACAACCCTTTTCTCTAGCGAAAAGGACAAAAATGGGGCAAGCTCGGAATTCCCACACGTCAACTTCTGCAGCGGCAGACAAGCTGCCACTGGCACCCGCCGCTTTAGCGGCTCTTCGCGGCATCCTTCCGCGAGGCGATCCAGAACAGTATGGCGGCAATCGCGGCAAACGTTGCCACGGCAACGATCTTCGGGTACGGGGAACCCGGCGCGTTGTACACGTCGCCGAGATAAGGGCTCAGATCGAGCGCGTCGCGCACTCGCGGCGCGAACGCCAGGAACGCAATGACCAGTCCGATCAGCGTGCCGCCGGCAATGTAACCGCTCGAAAGCAGCACGCCGGGGCTCGTTTCCGCTTCCGCCTCCGACGCCGGCTTGCCCCGCCACCGGTCCGCCAGCCAGCGGATCGCCCCGCCGAGGAAGATCGGGGTCGAGGAACTCAAGGGCAGGTACATCCCGACGGCGAACGGCAGCGCGGCCACACCCATCAATTCGACCGCCACGGCAATCAGCACGCCCGTGATGACCAGTCCCCATTCCAGGTTGCCGCCCAAAACGCCCTCGATGATCAACGCAAACAGTTGCGGCTGCGGCGCGGCGAACGCCTTCGGGGCCGGCTCGCCGTTGTCCATGACCTTCGATTGCTGGGCGATCGGTATGTCGGTCCTGTACTTGGGCCAACCCTGATCGTCGACGAGATAGCGGCCGGGCTCGACGCCCTTGTACTCGTTGCGGTACACGTGAACGACTCGGTATTCGTTCGGATCGGTCTCGTCGTACGGCCGGCCGACCATTTGGAGCGGAGCATCGGCGGGAACTTCGAGCTTCTGCCGGGCAATGCCTTTGGTGGTGTAATGCACGCCCGCCGCGTTCAACAGCAGCATGGTCACGCCGATCACCAGAGCCGACGTGACCGCTCCGACGACGATGGCCAACTGTTGTTTGCGAGGCGTCGCGCCGACGAGGTAGCCGGTCTTCAGGTCCTGCGACGTCGTGCCGCCGTTGGACGAGGCGATGCACACGACCGCCGAAACCGTCAGGGCCGTGAGCATCGCCAGACGGTCGGTCCTGCCCAACAGCAGGAAGATCAGGCACGTCAACAGCAGCGTGGCGATGGTCATGCCCGAGATCGGATTCGACGACGAACCGATCTCGCCGGTCAACCGCGAGGAAACCGTGACGAAGAGGAAGCCGAACAGCAGGATCATCATCGCGCCGAGCAGGCCCCACAACCCCACCCCAAGCCCCAGCGACGGCACGAACATCAGAGTAAGCACCAGGCCCAGGCTCCCGAACAGAACGACGCGCATCGACAGATCGCGCTCGGTGCGGGCGGTCGCTCCGACGCCGCCGGCGCGGGTGGCCCGCAGGTCGCGCAGCCCCGCGAGGACCGAGGCGAGGATCAACGGCAGCGTCCGCATCATGCTGATGATGCCGCCGGCGGCCACCGCGCCGGCGCCGATGTAGCGCAGATAGTTGGCCTTGATGGCGTCGGGGTCCATGTTGCGTATCAGGCCCGCGTCGACGCCCGTCTCTTTGTCAATGCTCGACACGGCGGGCGACACGGGCGTCAAGAGCTTGTCGCCGAACGTGGCAATGAGCGGGCCGAGGACGAAATACGAGATCACCGCCCCGGACAGCACCAGCGAGCCGATCCGCGGACCGATGAGGTAGCCGACGCCGAGCAGTTCCGGGGCCAGATCGCCGCTGATGGCGGCCCCCTTGAGGCCGTGCGTCGTCCCGTCGGCCGCCTGGCGATACAGAAGTTGCGACGGCTCGCCCGACCACAGCTTGCACGCGCCGGCGAGGAACTTGTAGACCGCGGCGATGCCGAAGCCGATGAAGACCATCCGCGCGGTCGAGCCGCCCTTTTCGCCGGCCACGAGCACCTCCGCGCAGGCGGTGCCTTCCGGGTAGGTCAGCGTGCCGTGCTGTTTGACGATGAACGCCCTTCGCAGCGGGATCATCATCAGGATGCCCAGCACGCCGCCCAGGACCGAGACCGTCATCACGCGGGTGATGTCCATCTCGAAGCCCAACAGCAGCAGTGCCGGCATGGTCACGCCCACGCCGAAGGCGATCGACTCGCCCGCCGAGCCGGTCGTCTGCACGATGTTGTTTTCGAGGATCGAAGCGTTGCGGAAGCCGAACGATTTTGAGAAAACCCGGAACAGCGTGATCGACAACACCGCGATGGGCACCGACGCCGAGACGGTCATGCCGACCCGGAGCAACAGGTAAAGCGACGAGGCCCCGAAAATGATCCCCAACAGTGCCCCCACCAGGACAGCCGGCCAAGTGAACTCGGGCACTGTGGCGCCGTCGGGAACGTAAGGCTGGTGCCCGGCGGGCGGCGGGGAGGATTCGGCATTGCTGCTGGTCGGCTCGGCCATGGCTTCTCCTTCGGGAAGGACATCCGATGATACATCGGGCACAATCATACCCGCCCAGGGGAGGCTTGAAAAGAGCGGCGGGGCGGGCCGGGCACTGTCGCCGTATGGCACCGCCAGTGCCACCTCGGAGTACCTCGGCAGATAGACCCCTCCGGCACACCGTAGATCATCGCCAGGTCAGGATGCTGCGGTCGGGCAGGCAAGTCGCGGCAGCATCCGAAGGGGACCCATCCTCCGTCAACAAAGCCGACGGCACTGGCAGATCCTGCGGTACGGCGTGTCCATCTTTTTCACAGGTGCCGCGCTGCCCATGAGCCGCGGTCGGCGGCAACTCGCGTCCCGGAAAACGGTGGTTTGATGGGACAGTGGCCGGAACGTGTTGCGGTTCAGCCGCGGGCGCCAGGGGCGATCCGTCGGCTGCAACCGCTATTTAAGGCACCCGACACCGCCTCAGCACCCCGAGCGGGTGGACATCTGAATACGTAGATCGCCCAGCCCAAGACATCTCTACCCCACCTCAAGTAGGCTGATTTCTCCTTCGCCACGCGCTCAAGCAGTTCTGGAAGATCAGCGTCATCTCGGTCGGTGCGCGCGTAGTCCGCCATCGCATGCCACTGAAGACCTTCATATCGGTCCCGGTCGTCCTTGCTGCTCACCAGAGTATGCACGAGGTCGAGCCCTAGCCGCTGGCCTGCTTCAACGTTTTCCGCGTGGCTTCCGAAGGCGTCTCTTGGTAGCCCAATCGCCTGCAAGTACTCGTCCGGCGGCTCCTGCAACCAGTACGGCTCCCCCACGATCACCCAGCCATCGGGCTCGGCCATGCCGACGAGCGCGTCCAGCGTCTGCGCGTGCCCGCCGAAAACCCAGCTCGCCCCAATGCACGAAGCCAGTGTGAGGCTGTGTGGCTTGTCAGGTTTGAAATCAGCGCCATCCATTTGGGTGAAGGTGACTGCTGCCTGTGGCACGCGCGCTTGGAGCCTTCGTTCTGCCTCGGCGATGAAGAAGGGCGAGAGGTCCACGCCTACGCCGCGCACTCCGTATGCCTCCGCCAGACGCATCAGGAATTCGCCCTTCCCGCAGGCGATGTCGACCACACGTGCGGCTGTCGGAAGCTGCACGAGGTCCACCAAGCGTGCGAGCTTCTCCTCGTTCGTAGGATTGCATACCACGTGCTTACGATGAGTGATGTCGTAGAACTTCCACGTATCCATGAATCGATCCCTCAGTTGCTTTGTGTATAGGGAGTCTCTGCCAATAACCTGTAGGCGTCAGATATGCGGCCTAACGCGCAGATAGACGCTTTTCGCAAGTCGCATTCTAGCAGGAAGTTGCTGTATTGCAACGCCTTTTCTGCGTGATAGGCAGTTTCCGCCTAACGCGCAACGGACTGCCAAGACAGACCGCCAACCGGACTGCGAACATCCCACCGCCACTATCCCAGAAAACCTCCGATTCTCGGGACTACCCGGTCAACCGACCTTAACGGCAACTCGTGAGGAGTCAGACGTCCGAGATAGTCGCTTCATCAATCTGGACGCCGCAAACCCGCAAGCGGCGAGCCACGCTAGACACGCGTCCATAGCCCACCCTATTCGCCAACCCTCATCTCCACGCGCCGAATCGTCAGGGCGTTGTCATCCTTGGCCACGGCCTTGATCTCGTGAACGTCGGCGCCCGCTAGGGCCGCGGCCGGCACGTTGAAGCGGATCACGCGGACGCCGGGCTTGGGCGTCTCGTCCTTGGCGACCTCGCACGGCTTGCCGTTGACCGTCACGGTGGGCACGCTCATCGCCGTGCCTTCGCCGGGGGCGAATTCCAAGAGAACGCTCGTCGCGCGGCCTTCGGGGATCGGGCCGGGCCGCATCCGGAACGCGAGTTCCTTGCCCGCGGCCGGCAGCGGCGGTTGGTACGCCTCGCCCGGGCCGGTGATGTCGCGATACGTGATGCCGACGCTTCGCGGCAGCTTCAAGAGCGTGTCGAGCGACCGCATCGACTTGAGCAAGTCGCGGTAGACGTCCGGCGGCCAAACGCCGTTCTGGAAGTGGTTGAACAGGTACACCGTGTCCGCGCCCCGCGAGAGAACCGCCGCGGCGGCGCCCCGATCAAGCTCGGGCGAAACGGTGTTCGCCTCTCCGCCCGGACAGGGCCGGTAGAGCACCTCGAGCCCGCCGGCCAGCGTCACTTTCGACGTCCCCAGCAGCTCTCGCCACTCCTCCAGCGGCATGTCGAACTCGGTGGTGGCCCAACGCGGCGTCGCGACCAGCAGGTCGATCAGCCCCTCTTTGGCCCAGTCGATCGCCTCCAGGCCCATCGCCTTGGCGGTTTCCGGCCGCGAGGGCACGCGGACGCCGAGTCGCACGGGGTGTCCCCGCCGGGCGGCGGCCGCCTCGGTCAGCTTGCGGACGTCGCGAATCCACGCGGTGAGGATCGGCGCCCCCTCGGCCTCCTTGCCCGCGCTGAACAGGTACGGCTCGCGCATGAAGTCCAGTTCCAGCCCGTCGATGTCGTACCGGTCGAGCGTCTCGACGATGAGCGCCTTATACAGATCGCGGACCTCCGGATGGGCATAGTCGAGGCACGTGGCGAAGTAGCCCGGGCAGTTCTGCCGCCGGAACTGCGGGTTTTTCTTCCAGAAGCTTCCGTGGAAGGGATGGTCCGCGATGTCGTTTTCGTGGCAGTCGTTCATCCGCAGCGAGATCCACGGCGAGATGCCGCGTTGCCGGCACCGCTGGGCGACCCGGGCAGGGTAGTCGATTCCCCGGCGATGCACCGCCAGCATGTTGCCGAGGCCCTTGCGATAGGCCGCCACCGCGTCGCGCCGCATCGGCGCCAGGAACGGCTGATCGTCCGGGCCGGCGGGATCGTAGCCGTCCCAGAACGCTTCCCACACACGGCTTTGGTAATTCGTTCGCCGCGCGTTCGTGTTGCACAGGAGCACGGTGACGCCCGCGTCGGCGATGACGTCGACGTAGCGGTCGACGATCTCGCCGGCCTTGCCCTCGGGGTTGTCGTTGAACCAGAAGAAGTTGGTGCAGTCTTCATTGTGGTAAAGCTGCCCTGCCGGGGCCGCCTCCGCGCCGAAGGCGTTCGGGACGAGCGGACCGAGCACGAGACAGAGGATCGCCGCGCCCGCCCGGCGAAACGCGAACCGTGGGGACAGTCTGGTCATGGTTGGATACCTCCCTGGGTTTTTCATGGGGTCACCGATCGGTGGAACGTCGAGTGGGATTGCCGGTCGCGACCCGGCTTACGATCTTGCAGTCGCGTCCCACGCGCCGAGCAATTCCAGCACGTAGTCTAACACCGCGACCTCGGCGGTGTTAAGGCCGCCCGGCCTGGCGTACGCGCGAACGTGCTCGAAGCCGCTCAGATCGACGGTGGCCGCTTCGCCGAGCAGCCGGGCAAGGGCCGCCGAAGCCTGGAGCCGGTCCGTCGTGCCCGAGGCGTAAAGCGTCGCGCTATCGCGTCCCTTGTCGCTCTCGGCGTAGACCTGCTCGAAGAACTTCGCCCGATTGTCGAAGCCCGAGCCGGACATGCGGGTTTCGGTGGGGCAAACGAGAACGGCGTCGTTTCCGGCGGAATCGAAGAGCCGCGCGGTGTCGCGTCCGCCTTCGGTGGCGTAGGCGTACACGCGCTCGAACGCCTCGGTCTGGAAGCGGAAGCCGGCGCCCTCGAGCCGCGCCGCGTCGGGCGTGGCGATGAACGTATCATCGCCCGCCGAATCGCGGAGGTACGCGACGTCCTCGCCGCCGGCGGTGGCGTGGCCGTAGAGATAACGGAAACCCTCGGCCCGGAGATAGAACCCGGCGCCGTAGAGCTTGCCGTAGAGGAGCGTGGCGACGAACGTGTCATTGCCGGCCGAGTCGTAGAAATCGGCAGTGTCGAGGCCGGCG
This sequence comes from Planctomycetia bacterium, assembly GCA_026401055.1. Lineage (GTDB taxonomy): Bacteria > Planctomycetota > Planctomycetia > Pirellulales > Thermoguttaceae > JAPLNP01. The sequence goes on along the minus strand of JAPLNP010000119.1, from coordinate 31,488 downwards.
CTCGCCACGGCGCGGATCTGTTCGAAGTTCTCCGCGAGATTCGAGAAGCCGTCTCCGCGGAGCGTGCTCTCGCGGGGCGTGGCCACGAAGGTATCGTTTCCGGCGGAGTCGTAGAATGTGGCCGTATCGGCGCCCGCGCCGCCCCGCAGGGTGAGGTTCTCGACGTCGGCGGTGGATACGCGATAGCCGGTGCCTCGCATTTCGGCCGAGCCGACGCGAATCTCGGCGGTTTCGTTGGCGGCGGTGCCGGCGAGGACGGCGGTGTCCGTGCCCCCGCGACCGTCGAACCGGATCGTCGTGACCTGCGAGCCGGCGAAGTTGTACCCGACGCCGTTGACGACAACGCGATGGGTGCCGCCGGCCGCGAAGTCGAACGTATCGTCGCCGTCGGTTCCCAGCACCTTGACCGTCGAGCCGGTCCGGCTGACCAGATTGGTGACCCGGAAATCGACCGCTGCGCCCGTGTCGGAACCCTCGCGGACCGCGCGGAGAAACACGCGGTCGCCGGCCGAGACGGCAACGTCGACCCTGGGCTCGCCGTCGCCGGCCTGGCTGCGGCCGAGCAGACGGTGGTTGGCGTCGTACAGTTCAAGCGTCACCTTCGCACCGTTTTGCGCGAGCAGAGCTTCGACGGTCAAGATGCCGCTGGTGGTGGCGGTCATCGAGAACCACTCGCCCGCGGCGGTGATCCGGTTGTCGGAGAACGTCTTTTGCTCGATGGCTCCGAAGTCGTTCACCGTGGAGCTGGCTTCGAGGGAGGCGTCGATCGTGTAGTATCCGAGCCCGGCGGCGGTGGCCAGGCCGACGCGGTAGGTCTGTCCGGCGACCACGTCGAACGAGAGCCGGCCGGCGTCGATGGCAAGGCCCGCGACCGTGCCGGCCACGTCCCATTGCGCCTTCATCTCGCGTGTTACGTCGGCGTCGAAGGTGACCTTGCCGCTTCGCGCGGCGGTGAATCGGAACCAGTCGGCGTCGTCCTTCGAGGCAATCGCCCCGTCCAACGACAATGTGTCGACGAGCGACCCCAGGGCGAAGGCGTCGGCGGCGACCGAGCCGAAATCGTCCTTCGGCATGACGGCCGCGATCGCGCGGTCGAGGTTCAGCCGGTAGTAGCTCAGCCTGGTGATCGGGTCGTAGACCGTGTCGGCGGTGCTCGACATCAACTCGTAGAGCGTCGCCTGATCGACGTTCTCGACGCCGGCAAACGCATACGCTTCGCGCAGCAGCACGCTGGCCCCGGCCACGTACGGCGCGGCCATGCTCGTGCCCGAGTACGTCGCGAAATCGTCGTCCACGCCGTTGCCGTTTCCGCGATAGTCGGGCACGGTGCTGGTGATCGCCCGGCCCGGGGCGGCGATCACCCTCGCGTTGCGCTGCGAGTAGTAGCTCAACGTGCCGTTGGGGTCGACGGAGGCGACGGGTACGACGTGGCTGCTCGCGGCCGGGTAGGCCAGCCCGGTCGAGTTGTGGGTGGTGAACTGGTTGCCCGCCGCCACCGAGATGAAGATGCCGTCGGCCTCGAGTTGGGCCAACTCGTCCTCGAGGATTGCCCAGTTGGGCAGCGAGTTGGAGTTCCAGCTTCCGCCGAGCGACAGGTTGACCGTCGTAATCGGATTCTCGAACGCATTACGGTTGTCGTGGACCCATTCGAGGGCCTGTTCGACCCAAGTGAAACTGCCTCGGCCCTGATCGTCGAACACCCGCAGGGCGACCAGGTCGACCTCGGGGGCGACGCCCGTGTTGACCGCGTTGCTGCTGCCGATGATGCCGGCGACGTGGGTGCCGTGGGAGCCGCGGGGCCCGCCGTCGTAGGGATCGGCATCCCCCGAGCCGGTGAAGTCGTAGCCGCCGACCACGCGATACTCGCTGCCGAAGCCGCCGCCCAGGGCGACGTGGCTGTAGGCGATGCCCGAGTCGATCACGGCGACCGTTTGCCCGGCGCCGGTGAATCCGTAGTCGGCCCGAACCGCCGCCGGGCCGGCGAGATCCAGCGCGTCGACCGACGAGGTTTCCAGTTGGCTGTCAATTGAGCATTCGACGAAGTCGTCGAGCGTCAGGCTGCCGGTCGGGTCGGCCGACATCAGCAGCCTCGGTTCCATGGGTTCCAGTCGCGTCACGCGAAGCGCGCGGCGGCCGCGCCGGCGGGATGAGCGCATGTGAAGCGTCTCCTCGATGGTGGAGGCGCGGCCGGCGAGGGGAAGATCGGCCGCGAAGGTGGCGAAAGCCAATGGCGATCAGGTCGTGCCGCGGGCGTCTCCAACGTCCCGGGCGTGCAACAGTCTAATATAGGTCACGTTCCCGGCGCTTCGCGGACGGCCAGGGCGGGAAAACGCCGTCGCGCGCCGGCGGCCACGGTGGACAATCCGTTTCGGTGCCGCCTGTGATGCGAGAAGGCAACGTCCGCGGCCCGATTCGGCCACAACGTCGCATTCAGGCAACGGTACGAAGGATACCCGAAAACGGATCGCGCGGAAATGCGAGAATTGCGGCCGGTTCTGCTCGACTCGACGCGGACCGGACGCCGAAACTCAATGGAAGAGAATCTCTTCCCGAAGCTTGACGGAATCGCCAAGGAGGCGAAGTTGCCTGTCACCACGTTTCTCAGAACCGCGTATCTTTCTTATTTCTCCAGCCCTGCCAGCGACCGACTGATCTACCAGACGATTCGCCGGCAGAAGGTCTGCTCGATCCTCGAATGTGGGATCGGTATCGGCCAACGGGCGGTGCGGATGATCGAGATCGCGCGACTGGCCTCGCCGGACGCCGAAATCCATTACGCCGGCATCGACCGTTTCGAGGGCCGCACGGCCGCGGACGGGCCGGGAATGACCCTCAAAATGACCCACCGGCTGCTCGCCGGCACGCACGCGACGGTCCGGCTGATCCCGGGCGACGTGACGACCGCGCTGGCCCAAGCGGCCAACTCCCTGAGCAACACCGACTTGGTCGTGATTTCCGCCCGGCAAAACACGCCCGAACTGGCTGCGGCCTGGTGCTATCTGCCTCGGGTTCTCCATCCCGAGTCGCGGGTCCTGCTGGAGACGACCCACGCCGGGGGCCGAATTGAGCTACGGCGGATCCCCCCGTCCGAGATCGCCGCGCTCGCCGCCGCAAAGAAGGCGGCGTAGGGGTGTGGGCCGGGTCTCGAGCGGCGGAAAGCTGGGACGACGAGGAAGAAACGGCGTAGCTGATGGGATTTCCTGGTCGTCAAACGTCCGGCCGACGTATATGATGGTCTTGATCGGGAAGCACCCCCGCGTGGGCAGCAAGCAACGATCGGATCCCGACCATGGCCGACTCAGAAGCTCCCCGTCCGTCCGGCGGCGTGTCGCCACTGGCGGTGACCATCGACGCCGGTACGGAACATCTCACTACCACGCAACGCAGCGAGGATTCCCTCTCGTCAGTACAAGGGGTCCCGGTTGCCGTCATCGAGGGGAGCACCCCGGAACTCTCGCATGAGACGAACGTCCTGCTCCGTGCCCGATTGCGGGCCGCGGCGCTGTTTCTGAGCGTGGGCTACGCGGTGTTTCTCGTGGCGCACGCTTATCGGGCCGAGTTCACCGCGCCCGCCGGCCTGTTTCTGTTCTCCCTGCATGTGGCGACCGTGGCGATGCTCGCCGCGGTTGGCGGGATGATGTGCCGCCATTGCGACATTCCGCTACGGTGGCTCCGGGCGTCCGAGTTGGTGATCTTCGGAATGCCGGTCCTCTTCTTCATGGTCCTGGGCTATTACCTGATCGAAGGGCACTTGCCTCTGGGCTACTTCGATTTTCAGCCCGGTCCGTGGCTGGTGCTGATGTTCGTCTATGCCATGTTTATCCCAAACACGTGGCGGCGTGCCGCCGTGGTGATCGGGGCGATCGCCGTCACGCCGCTCGTTCTGGTGATCGCCATCGTTCTGACAGACCCCCGTGTTGCCGACGTGACGATGATCGAAACCTGGACGCGGCTCCCGCTGATGCTGGGGCTGACCTGGGCGGGCAGCGTCTTCGGGGTTTATACGATCGGCACGCTGCGACGCGAGGCCTTCGAGGCCCGGCAGTTGGGCCAATATCGCCTCAAGCGGCGGATCGGCGCCGGCGGGATGGGCGAGGTCTATCTGGCCGAGCACCAGTTGATGAAGCGTCCCTGCGTGATCAAGCTGATTCGCCCGGACAAGGCCGGCGATGCCAGGACTCTCGCCCGGTTCCAGCGCGAGGTCCGCGCCACCGCCAAGCTTAGCCACTGGAACACCGTCGAGATTTTCGACTACGGCAGCACCGAGCGGGGGACGTTCTACTACGTGATGGAATACCTGCCCGGCATGAGCCTGGCCGAGTTGGTCGAGCGTTTCGGGCCGATGCCGCCGGCGCGGGTGGTCCATCTTCTGTGGCAGACGTGCGATGCGTTGGGTGAAGCCCACGCGGCCGGGTTGATCCATCGGGACATCAAGCCGGGCAATATCTTCGCGGCCCACCGTGGCGGGGTCTACGATGTGGCCAAGTTGCTCGACTTCGGCCTGGTCACGCGATCGGACGATGAGCAGCCCGTGCAATTGACGACCGAGGGAGCCATTACCGGCTCTCCCCTGTTCATGTCGCCCGAGCAAGCCATCGGTGACGGTGAACCCGATGGCCGGAGCGACATCTATTCACTAGGGGCGGTGGGATATTTCCTCCTGACCGGCCACCCGCCGTTTGAGGCAGATAAGGCGATCAAAGTAATGATTGCCCACGTCCACGAGGAGGTTGTTCCACCGTCGAAGAGGGGGGTCGACGTGCCCGAGGACCTCGAACTGGTGATCCTCCGGTGCTTGGCGAAGAAGCCGGCGGACCGTTATCAGGACGCCGCAAGCCTCGCCGACGCCCTGGCCGGATGCCAGTCGGCCGACCGCTGGAGCCGGGCGGACGCCCGAACCTGGTGGGAGGCGGTACAAGAATAGGAATAACATGGCGTCATGACTGACAAAAAAAATCCTCGAACGCTGTTCGAGAAAATCTGGGATAACCACGTCGTTCAGGCCGAGGAGGGCAAGCAGACGATCCTCTATATCGATCTGCACTTGGTCCACGAGGTCACCAGCCCCCAGGCGTTCGAGGGGCTGCGCCTCGCCGGGCGGCAACTCCGGCGGCCCGAGCGAACCGTCGCCACCGTGGACCACAACGTGCCGACGACCGACCGGTCGTTGCCGATCCTCGATCCGATCGCCGGCAGGCAGATCGACACGCTCAGGGCGAATTGCCGGGAGTTCGGCGTCCGGCTTTACGACCTAGCCGACGTCGAGCAGGGCATTGTCCACGTCATCGGGCCCGAGCTGGGACTGACCCAACCCGGCATGACCATCGTCTGCGGCGACAGCCACACCGCCACGCACGGCGCGTTTGGCGCGCTGGCGTTTGGGATCGGCACGAGCGAAGTCGAGCACGTCCTGGCCACCCAAACCCTCCTGCAATACAAGCCCAAGACCATGGAGGTCCGCGCGGGCGGCCGGCTGCCGGTCGGCGTGACCGCCAAGGACTTGATCCTTTACGTGATCGGCCGGATATCGCCCCAGGGCGGCACGGGCTACTGCATCGAGTACACCGGCGAGGCGATCCGCGCCTTGAGCATGGAAGAACGGATGACCGTGTGCAACATGACGATCGAGGCCGGCGCCCGGGCCGGGCTGATCGCGCCGGATGAAACGACGTATAAGTATCTCCGTGGCCGCGACTTCGTTCCCGTCGATTTCGACGCGGCCGTCGAGTGCTGGAGCCGGCTGCCCAGCGACCCCCGCGCCGTCTACGATCGGGTGGAAGTGCTCGACGCCGCCGCGATCGAACCGCAAGTCACTTGGGGAACCAACCCCGGCCAGGTCGTCGCCGTGACCGGCGAGGTCCCCGATCCGGACGACTTCGAGGACGAGATCGACCGCAAGGGCGCCGCCGGGGCGCTGGAGTACATGGGCTTGTCGGCCGGCGCGCCGATCACTTCGATCGGCATCGACCGCGTGTTCATCGGCTCCTGCACCAACGGGCGGATCGAGGATCTGCGGGCGGCGGCGGCGGTCGTTCGGGGGCGAAAGGTCGCCGACGGCGTCAGCGCGATGGTCGTGCCCGGCAGCGGTCCGGTCAAACGCCAGGCCGAGGCCGAGGGTCTGGACCGGATCTTCACCGAGGCGGGACTCGAGTGGCGCGAGCCCGGGTGCAGCATGTGCCTGGCGATGAACCCCGACCGGCTGGAGCCGGGCGAGCGGTGCGCGGCCACCAGCAACCGCAACTTCGAGGGCCGCCAGGGCAAGGGCGGACGCACCCACCTCGTGTCGCCCGCCATGGCCGCCGCCGCCGCCGTGGCCGGACATTTCGTCGACGTTCGCGACTGGGAGTATCGGTAGCCGTTTCCGTCCCGATGAGAAGACGGTCTCGGGAACCTTTTCTCCTCCCGCAACCTTCTCTCCTTCCCCTCTTCCGATAGGTCGGCATATCGCCGTTGTTGTGAGGCTTCCTTTCTCGTATTGACTTCGCCCGGCGGACTCTCTATGATTCGCCCCTCCGACCAGGCAACCTTTCGTGATTTCGGAAAGACGGGGGGGACAGGTCCCATTTGCTTCCGGCGGCCCGGACCTGCCGCGCACACGTTGGACCAATCGCCCCGTCTTTCGTGGTGTTATGTCCGGCCCGCCGCCGCGGACCAACCATCGTTAGTGTCCCCGGGCCGGGGACTCCGGAGATTCGTACGATGCCGATGCGCGAGGAGATGGAAAGGCAGGGCAACTGGCTGTTCCGGTGGCGCGGCCAACTGCCGTTCCTGCTACTGGTGCTCATGCCCGTGGCGATGCAGGAATCCCGATGGCCGTCGGGAGACTATCCGATCCACGAAGTCTGGGAGTTCCTCTGCCTGGGGATTTCGCTCTTGGGACTGGCCGTGCGGTGCCTGACGGTGGGCTGTACGCCGGCGGCGACCTCGGGCCGCAACACGAAGCGCCAACTCGCCGAGACACTTAACGTGACCGGCGCGTATTCGATCGTTCGGCATCCTATCTATCTCGGCAACTACCTGATCGCCCTGGGCGTCACGCTGGTGCCGCTGGTGTGGTGGTTTCCGGTCCTATACACGCTCGCCTTCTGGCTCTACTACGAGCGGATCATGTGCGCCGAAGAGGCGTTCCTCCGCGTGAGGTTCGACGACGCCTTCGTGCGTTGGGCGGCGAAGACCCCGGCCTTCATTCCCAACCTGCTCGCATGGAGCGCGCCGGCGCTGCCCTTCTCGATGCGCAAGGTGCTCAAACACGAACACACGACACTGCTGGTGATCATCCTGCTTCACTGCGGCCTCGAATACTCGGAGCACTACTTCTTCGAACACCGCTTCTACGGCGGCGTGTTCTGGGCCGTCCTGGGCGGCGTCGGGATTGTCAGCTACCTCGTCCTCAGAACGCTCAAGCGAAGGACCTCGCTGCTGCGAGCCGCCGGCCGCTGATTCAGCGCCCGACCCTCTGCCAGCCCGACGCGCCGTCGGCCGAAGCCAGAACGGCCAGATTGCAGCGGAGCGTCTGAAGGCCCTCGTCCAACGTGCTCCACGGCTCGGCCTTGCCCTCGACGGCGTCGAGAAACGCTTGGGCCTGGGTGACAAACATCGCGTCGCGCTCGAAGGGCTCGATCGGCTCGTCGTGCCAGGGCTCCTCGGGCTTGGTCATCCATCGCCATCGCATCTTCGGACCTTCGAACCGGACGGTGCCGCCAAGGCAAACCACGGTGAGCGTCCAGTCGTTCGCGGCCTGGTACTGGTTCAAGCTGTACGAGCCCAGGACGTTGCCGTGCCGCGCGAGGACGTGGACGGTGTCTTCCACGTCGACGCCTTCGAGGACCTGGTGGGCGGCGTCGGCCACGAGCCGGTCGATCGGCCCGACCATCCATTCGGCGGTGTTGAGAATGTGCGTCATCGCGTCCTGGATCGCGCCGCCGCCGGTGGCGCGGTCTTTGTAGTAGATCTCGCGGTAGGCGGGCCGGTAGGTGGGAAAATGCTGGCCGCATTGGACCACGACCTGGACGGGCGGACCGAATCGGCCCGAGTCGATCGCCGCCTTCATCGCCCGAAGCGCCGGATGCGCGTGCATGACGTAGGCCACGTCGGCCACGAGCCCCTTGTCGCGGACGATCTCCCCGAGCGTGTCGATCCCGTCGAGACTCGTGCTCAGCGGCTTCTCGATCAACAGGTGGACGCCGGCGCGAGCCAATCGCGTGGCCATCGGGATGTGCAGGTGAGCCGGCGTGGCAACAACCGCCGCCTCGGGCGGGTCCTCCATCGCCGCGTCCAGATCGGCGTACGCCCGGTCGATGCCGTACTTCGCGGCGATTTTCTCCCGCAGCGCGGGGTTGATCTCGCACAGACTCAGCCGCGCGCGACCGGTGCTCTGAAAACACCGCAGGTGCCGCTCGCCGATGGAACCGACGCCGATGACCAGGACCGTTCTCGTTTTCGACATGATTTCAACTCGTTCAAATGAACAGGACGTGGCTTTCTTTGCACGCCCGGAGCCCCCGCGAATGTCAGCCAGGATAGCAGTTCGTCCGGGGCGACGCAAACCCCCGAGCTCGTTTCCTCGCGTCACGGATTGTCTTCTTGACGGGCTGGGATCCCGCCCCGATACTCGTGCTATCCAAGGGAATATGTTTCGACACCGCGTACCACCGGCTGTCTGTTAGCCCGTGCCTTGCCGAAAGGGAGACAAACGATGAGACTCAAGAGCCTGACAATCCTGACGATGCTTCTGGCCGCCGCCGCGAGGGCGGCCGAGCCGATCGACGTCGGCGCGCGGCTGGAGCCGATGGTCGACGACGCCCTGATCGAGAAACTTGACGGCGCCCGGCTCGTTTTGCATCCGCCAACTCCGCGCGAGGTGGCCGTGGTGCACGACGCGCCGTGGGAAGGATGCGTCTCGTGCTACCACACCGTGTTTGCCGACGGCGACCTGTTTCGGATGTACTACCGCGGGGCCAATTGGGATCCCCAGAACAAAGTACCTCCGCACCAGGTGGTCTGCTATGCCGAAAGCCCCGACGGCATCCACTGGACCAAGCCCGAACTGGGGCTCGTCGAGTTCAACGGCTCGAAGAAGAACAACATCATCTGGAACGGCATCGGGTCGCACAACTTCGCGCCGATGAAGGACGGCAATCCGGCCGCGAAGCCGGAGGCGAAGTACAAGGCGATTGCCTCGGGCGAGGGCGGGTTGTACGCATTTCAGTCGCCCGACGCGGTCCACTGGTCGCTCTCCAGCGACAAGCCGGTCATCACCAAGGGGGCGTTCGACTCCCAGAACCTGGCGTTTTGGGATCCGGCCCGAAAATGCTACGTCGACTTCCACCGCGGGTTCCGCGACGGCGTTCGCGACATCATGACCTGTACGTCGGACGATTTTCTGACGTGGACCGACCCGGTCTGGCTGGAGTATCCCGGCTCGCCCAAGGAGCATCTCTACACGAACCAGATCGCGCCGTACTATCGGGCGCCGCACATCTACTTCGGGTTTCCCAAGCGATTTATCGAGTCGCGCCACCCGGCGAAGAACCTTGAGCCGGGGCTCTCCGACGGGCTGTTCATGACCAGCCGCGACGGGCGGACGTTTCACCGCTGGCAGGAGGCCCTCGTCCGCCCCGGCCCACAGCCCGAACGCTGGGTCAACCGCAACAACATGACCGCCTGGGGCATTCTCGTCACCAAGTCGGCCATTCCCGGCACGCCCGACGAACTGTCGATCTACTCGACCGAGCACTACTACACGCCCACCAGTTGCTCGATCCGCCGGTACACGTCGCGGATCGACGGGTTCGTGTCCGTCCAGGCCCCTGGCAGCGGCGGCGAGATGCTCACCAAGCCGATCCTTTTCCAGGGCAAGGAACTGGTGATCAACTTCGCCACGTCGGCCGCCGGCGCGATTCGCGTCGAGATCCAAGACAACGCCGGAGGGCCGATCCCCGGCTTCGCCCTGGCCGATTGCGAGGAGGTTTACGGCGACGACCTGGAGCGCGTGGTTGCCTTCAAAGGCGGCCCGGACCTCGCCAAACTCGCCGGCAAGCCGATCCGGCTGCGGTTCGTCATGAGCGACGCGGATCTGTATTCGATCCGGTTTCGGTAGCGGTTGGCGGCCGACTTCCGCGGTCTGGGTTCCTGGCGTGCTACGTCATCAGCACTTGCGCGACAACGATGTTCGCCGCAACCACGCGATCATTCCGCCTTGGAGAAACGCCACGACAGAGACGTACATGGCGAGCGCGCAGTTGCAGAGAGTCACTGAACAACACACGCAAAGCACGTTCTACCCAGTTCGCGGTTTCGAGGGCCGTATCACCGAGTGGGATGGAGCCAGTCCCCTTTTGCGCATTGGCGTTCTCCCCTTGGCAACGCCACCGGAGATTGGTTAGACTGGAAAGGTGGCGCAGCCATCCCACTTGCCCGCCCAACCACCTACCCTCGCAATTCGCAGGAGGATCGAGAACCATGGCCGACTACACGCGACGTCGTTTCTTGCAGGACACGCTTCTGGCAACCGCCGCCGCGGCGGTCGGACCGGCGAGCCGGGGTTTCGCCGAGGAGAAAGCAGCGCCGGCGAAGCCCGTGGGCCCCAATGACCGGTTGAGCGTGGTGGTGGTGGGCGTCAACGGCCGCGGCGGAGACCACATCGGCGCCTACCTCGATCTTCCCGACACCGAGATCACGTGCATTTGCGATCCGGACGAGGCCGTCGGCCAGAAGCGCGTCGAGCAAATCGAACGGAAGCAGGGTCGCAAGCCCAAGTTCGTCCGCGACATGCGCGAAGCGTTTGACGACAAGTCGATCGACATCGCCTCGATCGCCGCGCCGAACTATTGGCACGCCTTGGCGGCCATTTGGGCGATGCAAGCGGGCAAGGACGTCTACGTCGAGAAGCCGGTCTGCCACAACGTCAGCGAAGGCCGCCGCATGGTCGAAACCGCGCGGAAGTACAACCGGATCTGCCAGGCCGGAACGCAGTGCCGTTCGATGCTCGGCTCGATCCAGGCGATCGACTACGTCCATTCCGGCAAGATCGGCGAAGTGAAGCTCGCCCGGGGACTGTGCCACCGGCCGCGCAGTCCGATTGGCAAGCCGGGCAAGTTCGAGCCGCCGGCGAGCGTGGACTACAATTTGTATCTTGGCCCCGCCCAGATGGCCCCGGTCACCCGGCCGCAGTTCCACTACGATTGGCACTGGCAATCGCCCTACGGCAACGGCGACCTTGGCAACCAGGGCCCGCACCAGATGGACCTCGCCCGATGGGGGCTGAAGCTCGATCGCTTGAGCAATCGGGTAATCAGCTACGGCGGGCGTCTGGGGGCGGGTTGGGACGAGGACGCCGGCGACACGGCCAACTCCCAGGTCGTGATCCACGAGTTCGGCGACAAGACCCTCGTCTTCGAGGTTCGCAACATGAAGACCCCCAAGTTCATGGACGCCCACGTCGGCGTGGTCTTCCACGGCAGCGACGGCTACGTCGTCCTGCAGAGTTACACCACCGGCGTGGCGTTGGACAAGGACATGAAGGTCGTCAAGACGTTCAATGCCGGCGACGACCCCGCCCACTACGTCAACTTCCTCAATGCCGTCAAGAGCCGCAAGCGAGAAGACCTCCACGCCGACGTCCTCGAAGGCCATCTGTCGGCCGCGCTATGCCACATGGGCAATATCTCCTGGATGCTCGGCAAGAAGGTCCCGCTGGAGGAGTTGAAGACGTTCGCCAAAGACTATCACGGCGACGAGAACGCGGTGGACACGCTCGAACGCGCGTGTCAGTACCTCCGCGACAACGGCGTCGACATGGACAAGCCGCAGTTGGCCCTGGGCCCCTTCCTCGATTTCGACCCAGCGAAGGAGGAGTTCATCGACAATCCGGCCGCCAACAAGATGCTCACGCGGGACTACCGCGAGCCGTTCGTCGTCCCGCCGGCCGGCAAGGTTTGAGGCCCACGTCGTGGGTCATCCACTTCACGGCGCCACGACCGGCGCTGCGCCGATCTTGCCAAGCCGCCGACTACTGCGGCAGGATCACGTCCGCCAGCAAGTATTTCCGCAGCGACTTGACCACCGAGATGAATTGCTCGACGTCGACCGGCTTGGTCAGATAATCCTCGACGTGCAGCCGGGCGCGCTCGAGGAACTCGCGGTGGCTCCGCGAGGCGGTCAGGACCACGATCGGAACCTGGTCGAACAGCCCGTCGTTCTTGATCTCGGCCAGAAACTCCCGCCCGCTAAGCTTGGGCAGGCTCATGTCCAGCAGAATCACATCGGGCCGGGGCGCCCGGGCGTACCGGCCTTGCCGGCGAATGAACTCCAATGCCTCTTCCCCGTCGCGCACCAGACTCACGCGGCAGGCGACGTCTCCGCGGCCCAGCGCTTCGATCGTCAAACCGGCGTCCTCCAGATCGTCTTCGACCAGGAGAATCTCCATCGGTCGTCCCACGGTGTCGCTACGCATGACGGGTGAACCCCCTGGGCCAACGGCCCATTGAAAAGAGCGAACGCTGACGCTGCCCGAAGACGCGGGCGTGTTCCCTTCCCTGCGGGCCGCCAAGGAAGTCTATCCGCGCGGCGTGACTTTTGACACCCCCCCTTGGTTCTAAAGGCTCCTCACGGCGCCACCTTCTCCAGCCCTCCTTTAACTTCCTTGCCGTCAACGATTACCTTGCCCCCCCGATCTTCCCATGCCGGGGCGGTCTTCCCGAGCAATTCGGTCTTGATCACGTGCGTCTCGGACCAGGGCAACGTGAGCAACTGGGCCTGGCCGTTGTCGCCGATCAGGCTGTCTTCGAGGTTCACCACCGACGCGCCGCCCACGGTCACTCCGCTCCGCCCGTTGCCCCGCGAGACCACGCGCACCAGCCAAATCGCCCGCGCGTCGTTCGCCGCGTTGATCCCGTCAAGCTGAAACCCCTGGACCGTCAGATCGCCAATCGCCACGTCGCGGACGTGAGCCAGCGTGATGCCCACCGTCTGCCGCGTGAACGAGAGGGCGTAATCCCGGGGCAGCTTGCCCGGGGCGACGCAGAAGTACACGTACCCGTCGTGCAAACACCACTCGCCCTCCTTCAACTCACCCGGCGCGGCCGCCTGGTTTTCCGTCCTCGCCCGCGGCGCCGGCCGGCCGTCGAGAAACAACTGCTGATGGCCCGCGTGCGACGGCCGAAAACGGTACACCGCGTCCCGGTGGTGCTCCCAAGCGTCCGGCGGTACCGGTGCCGAACCGTCCAGGATCGCGCCGTTGCCGACAATCGCAAACGGGTGGCCGGGGTCGCCGCTGTGCCGGCCGCCCACCAGACTGATGCTCTCGCGGTACGGTTCGTCCGTCTTCTCCAACACGATCCGGTCGCCATGCCCGGCCAGCCGCAGCGCCCGGGCGATCGACCGCACGGGCCCGACGCCGCCCGATCCCGCCAGTTGTCCTTCGCCGGTAGCCGCGTCGTCGCCGCGCGTGTTGCTCACAAAGATGTCGCGTGCCATGCCCGACGACGCCGTCGACAGCGCCACGACAAGGAAATACAGAACTGATCGCATCCGAATGGTCCCGTTGCTTACCACCGTGGGGGGATACCCTTTGTCCGCCTACAAGTCTAGCATATCCGGTTAGGCCCGTTCACGTCTCGCCACACAACGGAGGGGGTCCATGCGGGTCGAAATCAATGGCCAATCCGTCGAGCTGCACCAGGGCGACATCACGCTCGAACAGGTCGACGCCATCGTCAACGCCGCCAACAGCCGGCTGGCGGGCGGGGGAGGCGTCGACGGCGCGATCCACCGCCGCGGCGGCCCGAGCATCATGGAGGAGACGGCCGAGAAATATCCAGACGGCTGCCCCACCGGGTCCGCCGTCATCACCGGCGCCGGCGACCTCGCGGCCCGGTACGTCATTCACGCGGTCGGACCGGTCTGGAGCGGCGGCGGTCGCGGCGAGGCGGAATTGTTGGCCGGGGCCTACCGCCGCTGCCTCGAACTGGCCGTCGAGCACGACTGCCAGAGCATCGCGCTGCCCGCGCTGAGCGCCGGGGCCTATCGTTACCCGATCGACCAGGCCGCCCGGGTCGGCCTCTCCACCGCGATCGAGTTTCTGCGCCAGCACGGCCGTCCGTCGCTGGTCCGCTTCGTCCTGTTCGACGCCGGCGCCTATGCCGCCTTCGCCGCGGCACTGGAGGAATTGAGCCAGTAATACCGTAGGCCGGGTCGAGACCCGGCGGCGCGCGGTTCAATCACGCTTTTCAACATGCCGGGTCAACGACCCGGCCTACGCCGCTTTGGAGGAGATGTCATGAGTGCAGCATGTCCGTGGAAGAATGCGTATCGATCGCTCGGCGCGATCGTCGCCGGTGTGGTGTTGTTCGCCGCCAGCGGCGCTGCGGCGCAGGATTGGCCCCAATGGCGAGGGGCGAATCGGGATGGAAAGGTGACCGGCTTCACGGCGCCTCAGACGTGGCCGAAGACGCTTGTCCAGAAGTGGAAGGTGACAGTCGGCTCGGGCGATGCGACGCCGGCGCTGGTCGGGGACAAGCTCTACGTCTTCACGCGGCAGGGCGACGATGAAGTGACGTTGTGCCTCAACGCTGCCGACGGGAAGGAACTGTGGAGCGAAAAGTACGCGGCCGATGCCGTCACCGGACCGGCCGCCCGGCATCCCGGACCCCGAAGCTCGCCCGCCGTGGCCGAGGGGAAGATCGTCACGCTGGGCGTCAACGGCGTCTTCTCGTGCATCGACGCCGCTTCGGGCAAGCTCGTTTGGCGCAAGGACCCGTTCCCCAAGGCCGTGCCCAGGTTCTTCACGTCCACCTCGCCCATCATCGTCGACGGCATGGCCATCACGCAACTCGGCGGCGACGGCAAGGGAGCGATCATCGCCTACGATTTGGCCAGCGGCGAGGAGAAATGGCGATGCGACGCTCAGTGCCCCGAGTACGCTTCCCCGGTAGTCTTGACCGCCGACGGCGCGAAGCAACTCGTCACGCTCACGGACAAGAGCGCCGTCGGCGTCGGCCTGGCCGATGGAAAGCTCCTGTGGCAGATCCCGTTCGTGCCCAAGTCAAGGGCCTACAACGCCGCCACGCCGATCGTCAGTGGCGAGACGGCGATCTACACGGGCGCGGGCCGGGGCACCTATGCCGTGAAGATCGAGAAGCAAGGCGACGCCTTCGCCGCCAAGGAGCTTTGGAGCAACCCGGACACCGCCCCCCAGTTCAACAGCCCGGTGCTCCACGACGGCCTGCTGTTCGGGCTTTCCATCCGAGGAAACCTGTTTTGTCTCGACGCGGCGACGGGCAAGACGCTCTGGACGGACCAAGCGTCGTTGGACCGCGGCGGCTTCGGCGAGATCGTCGACGCCGGCTCGGTCCTCCTGGCCTTGCCGAGCAGCGGCGAGTTGATCGTCTACGCCCCCGACGGCAAACAGTTCACCGAGTTGGCTCGGTACAAGGTCTGCGAAACCGCGACCTACGCCTACCCCGTGGTCGCCGGCAACCGGATCCTCGTGAAGGATCAAGACGCGGTGACGCTCTGGACTATCGAGTAGACGGAGCAGAGTGAACGGTTACCGGCGGCGGATCAACGCCAGCGCCGTCAGTCCGGCGGCCAGCAGGGCGAGCGTGCCGGGCTCGGGGACGGACGGGTTCTGCTCGACGCCCTCGTACCAGTGGGCGGCGAGGATGGCGGCGTCGGCGTCGTTGACAATGCCGTCGCCGTTGAAGTCGCCGTCGAACCAGTGGGCTCCGCCTTGCTGTTGCCAGTGCGCGCCCAAGATCGAGGCGTCTTTGTCATCGACCCGCCCGTCGCCGTTGGCGTCGCCCAGGCCCGGATGCCAATGGGCGGCGAGGATGGCGGCGTCGGCGTCGTCCACCTTGCCGTCGCCGTTGAAATCGCCCATGGCCCAGGTGGCGTCGCCATGCGTTTGCCAGTTGGCGCCCAGGATGCTCGCGTCGGCGTCGTTGACGCAGCCGTCGTCGTTGGCGTCGCCGGGAATCGGCGTGTTGATCTCGAGGCTGAAGGAGTCGATATAGATGTGACCGCCCGCCACCGCGGCCGCCGGATAACCGATGTAAATCGCGGCGGGGAGCATGTTCTGGTCCTCGCCTGCCGCGACTTCGACTCCATCCCACAGGCCGGTCGCCGGCGACATGCTGTTGACCAGCGTGTGGCTGGTGCCATCAAACGTGCGAGCATCGGTAACGGTGAGAGTCGCCATCTCCGTCGCCGGATCATAGGACAACGTGTAGTCCATGTACGTGGGAAACAATGCCCCGGGCTCGCCCATCCGGGGCGTTTCCACCCTGTCGACGCTGCCCTCTTCATCGCTGCCAAACAGGACAACGACCGTGGCATAGTCGTTCGGCGTGGCATTGAAGTCTCTTTGCGTCTTATGGCCGACGATCACGTCGCCCTGGGACGTCTTCAACCCGAAGCCGATTTCGTGGTCGGGCCCGTCCGGACTATAGCCGGCGTTCCAGGATTGGTAGAATCGAGCCCGCATGGTGATTTTCCAGCCCTTGGCCAGGGCGTGTGCTTCTTCCTGGGCGCTCAGCTCTTTGAAGATATACCCGCGGTTCCCCGCCGAGATATCGCCGTGGGCAACGTTGCCCGGCGACGGCAATACGCCGTTCGCGGGCTCGCCATATTCCGATTCGTCGCCGATCGACCACGACGCGGTCCCCGTGGCAACTTCCTTCCAGCCGTGCCGGCCCATGTCGGCCAGCATCGATATGGTCGCGTCTTCGGATCCGGAAGGCGCTGCCGCCGCCGACGTCATCGCGGCGGGGATGTTCGCGTTGCTGAAGCTGGTCGTTCCGTCCGCGTTGTAGCTCAGGTAGTCCGCGGCTTCATAGAAGACGAATCCGTCAAATCGAGAGTCCCGTCGAATGGTTTCAATGTTGGCTTGAATGTCGCTCGCTTGATTGACGTATTGGTTGTAGTAGAGAGGGATCCCCTTCGCATGAAGGGCGTCCGCGATGGCGTTGGTGGTCGGGTTGGCCAGAATCTGGTTGAACGGGATTCCATAGGAGCGAAAGACGGCTTCGTCGGGCGACACCTCATCGACCCAGCGCTGCCATTGAAACTCCATGTTGGCCGGATACGCGAGATTCCGGCTTGGGGGGAGCGACCCGCTGAGCTTGTCCAACTCGAAATTGATCCGCATCTTCTTCCCGCGGCTTGCGATCATCTGTTTTGCCGCGATGAGGAAGTCGGTATACGCATCGCCGCGCACTTTGGCGATTTGAGCGGTTGTCGGATTGGCCGGATCAGCGAGCAGATTCAAGACCACCTGGTTGTAGCCGTATTCCTCCGGGAAATCGGTATGCGTGCTGTGATTCTCGATGCGAAACTCGACGCCGTCGGCCCCCGTGTCGAGGATCGCCTTGACCTGATCGAGCCAGTACTGCCGCACGAGCGGCTCGGTCTCGCAGGGCGCCCCGAGGTGGTCCGCCTTCCCGCGAGTGAAAGCGATCAAGCCGGTCTTGCCCGAGGCGTTCGAAGTGTCCAGCGATCCCGTTCGGAGGCCGTATCCATGGTCGTACATCAGCCCCCAGTTGCGGAAATTGGCCTGCTCCGCGTTGTAGATTGCCGAGCCGTTTGAATAGACGCCCTCGATCGCCGCATTGCTTGCATCGTAAGCGCGCAGCATGTGGGTGGCCGCATTGACGAAGTCGCCGCTGCCGCTCGTGAAGTCCGTTGTCACCAGCACGTACGGGTCCGAAAGGTTGAGGCCGCTTAGCGTGAGAACTCGAACCTGATCGCCTGCTCGCGTGATGAGGGTGTTGTTGATGTCCCTGATGTCTTCCGCGGCAGTCTCCGTCGTTTCCTGAAACTGGAAACTGAGCGGCTGTTGCTGGTACTGATAGTTGTTCGGGCTGGTCCATATCTGCAAATTGCCGCCGGTGATTCGCGTCGAGGCATTGTCGCTCTTGTAGAGCTTGATGGTCGCGATAGGGTTGTTGTTTTCGGGCTCCGGCAAGGTCACGCTACGGTGTTGGATGCAGAGCTCGGGGTGCGCGGCCATATAGGGGTCCGCCCAGGCGAGCTTTCCTCCGATACGTTCATAGAGCCCCCAGTCGCGGGCTTGGTCCGATCCTTCGGGGTAGACCAGATCGACGCCCATCTCGTAGGGTTTGAAATAGCCGAACACTTCGAGGTCCTGGTCGTGCCCGGCGCGAACCGCCTCGGCCAAGGGGTTGCCCAGCCGGCTGTATACCGTGCGGATGTTTCCGGTCGTGCCGGTGTTCGGCATCAGTTGACCGCCCTGGGCGTCCGCGTAGTAACCCCAACTCACATCCGAAACACCGGCCGTTTTGAGCTTCGCCATCATGTCATTGATGTGCGAGGCCGCGATGTTGGGACTGCCGCTGGCATCGTCCACGAAATCGACCAGCGCGCCGACCTGCAACGATCGCGGCGCGGTGAAGATGCCGGCGAAGGCGTTCGAAGGCCCGCAAAACACCGCCGCCACGGCCGCGCCAAAGACCAGTGCTATTTCGCGGATACGTTCTTTCGACGATGAGATCATGTAAAAACCCATCTGCTTCTTCAAGGATACTACGCTCTGGTCAGAACAGAGTTGAAGTCTAGCCCGCCATAGTCGCCTTTCGCTCCGCGAAAGTAGCGCAGCTTTCGCGGAGCGAAAGGCGACTCTCGACGCCACATCCCCAGTAAGCCAGCAGCGGCCCGTGAACGGTTACCGAGCGGCACAAAAGCGAAACAACCGATCCGCGCCACTCGAAGCTACGGCAACGCCGCGCGGATGTGGGGACCGCTTCGCGGATGCGTCGCCAAACGATTAGCGAGCCGACCGCGCTCGATCCAGCCTTCGCGTGCCCGTGATGCATTCCCCGCCTGGAAGAGTGGTTTTGAGTCATCCAGCGCCCTGTGACCATTCTGCGCGACCATGGGGGCCTTGTCAACCATTTTCAGGTAGAAAGGGGCGCGCGATCAAAAGGCTCTCGGGACAATTCGCCTGTCACCGCAGGCGTAAACGCCTGGGCTAGAAAAAAGACGCCCGGCCAAAGCACGCTCTTCAGCGAGCCGTCACGACCCGGCCTACTTCGACGCCCCGGGCCATTGCACCGCGTAGGCGGTGACGCCCTGCCGGGTGCTGATCACGAGGGCGGGGCGGGAATTGATTTGCGTCGCGGCGAGGCCGCCGACGAGCGTGCCGTAGTTGAATCGGTCGATCGGCTTGCCGTCGAACGAGACGACGTGGATCGAGCCGTCCGTGCCCGCAAGGAGCCATTGGGCCGGAGCGTCGGGCAACAGTTTCGCGGCCGATACCCGTTCGACCAGTTGGCCCGGCGCGCCCGGCGGAAGTTCGTAGCTCCAGAGCAGCTCGCCGTCCGCGGTAGCCGACGGCGATTTCCAGCACGCCGTCGCCGTTGAGGTCGGCGATCTGGACGTCGCCCACGCCGGCGTGTGGGTTGCTGTCGGCGTCGGGCGTGAAGCTCCAGAGAAGCTTCCATTGGTCGTCGAACAGGTGGACTTGCTGCAACCCGGGCGTCGTGCCGGCGAAGTAGCGCCGGCCGTCGGCGCCGACGCCGGCGCGCAGCAGGGTGACGTATTCCCGCTCGGGGATCTCCAGGATGTGGTTGGCGACGATCTTGCCGCCCGCGTCCAGTTCGACCACCGCTTTGCCGCCGTGGATCACCAGCAGTCGCGGCGCGGCGTCGGGCCCCGGCACGACGAGGACGTTGCCCGGCGCGCTCAGATCGGTGTTCGCCCAGAGCGGCGCGAGCTTCATGGCCGTCGGCTCGCTTTTTTCGGCGATGCCGGACTGCGGTAGCAACTGGAGGATGGCCGTGGGGCTGACGTAGAGGTCCTGCTTGAGCATCTCGTCGAAGATCCGCTTGTAGTCGTTTTGCATGGCCTCGTACACCTGGAGCGTCTCGTCATGGAGGTTCCCTCCGGCGAGCAGCTTATCGATCTGTCGCACCAGGCCGGCGCTGCCGCCGGGCGGGATGCCGGGATCGAGGGCTTGGACGACGCTGTCGGGGCCGAGGAGCAACGTGGCGGGGGGGCCCGGCACGCCGAACGCCGTCTCGGAGTGATGCTGCAAATCGCGAAACACCGGCACGTGGACGTTCCACTCGCCGAGACGTTTTTCGAGGTCGGCGCGGGGCACGCTTTCGGGCTCGGTATTGACGGCGAGGAAGGCGACCTTGTCGTTGCCTTTGAAGTGCTGATAGGCCTGTTCCAGTTCCGGCATCGACTCGCGGCACGGTTCGCACCAGGTCGCCCAGAAATCCAACACCACGACCTTCCCCGCCAGCGACTTCATCGTGACCGGCTTGTTGTCGAGCCCGACGAAGAAGAAATCGGGCGACGGTTTGCCCAGCAAGGCGAGGCCCGGCGGCGTCAGGGACGCGACCGTTTTGGTCTCGGGCGGAAGCTCGAACTGGAACGCCTTGGGGTCGACGTCGCGGTTGAGTTGGGCGTTTCGGAAATCGGCCACCAGCGACAGGCCTTCGGCGCGGCTGCCGGGCAGGGTCTTCCTGAGTTCCTCGGTCGGATACTCGAACCGCAGCAACACGCGAGTCTTCTGGTCGATCCAGAACACGCCTTTCCCGTCCGGACGCGCGATCTCCACCCGATCGCAAGGCCGCTCGTCGATCTTCTCCGGCGGCAAGAGACGGATTTGCGTCACTTGATGGAGGAGCGTCTTGAGCGGGTCGTCGGCCATCAGGAGGACCGCCTGCAACGGCACCCAGGAGAACTCCCGCGTGGGCCCCTGGGCCATCGAGTCGGCCAGGATGCCGCTGGCGAAGATGGAACCGATGTCCACTTTGGCCGGCGCCGGGACCTCCAACACCTGGTTGGGAATCATCGCGACGTACGCCCGAAGCTTCTGGCCGTCGGAGATGGCGATGCCCTGGTAGGCTTGCAGCCGGATCTTGTTGGGCCGGACCATCGCCACGACGAGGTTGGCCTTCTCGTCGATCGGCCCCTGGTCGAGCTTGCCGGTCATGCGAACCTGCCCCTCGTCGGCATAGCTTCGCGCCGTCCGGTAGGCGTTGACCATCGCGTCGAGCACGGCCCGGGCCGCCGGCTCGTTGACGACCGGCTTGTCGATCTGCTCGGCCGCGGCGCCGGGCGGTTGCGCGGTGGAGGCCGTCTCGCTCTCGGATGCCTCCGACTTGGGTGTCCCCTTCTCCGAGTTCGACGCCGAGGAGCATCCGAGCCAACCCAACATCGCCAGCCCCAACGCGAAGAGAGGAGCATTGTGCCATGCGGGCTTGTTGATTTTTTCAAGATATTTCATTCTTTATTTGCCTTCCTTCTCTGAGAATGGGTTCAGCATGTCGCGCGAACCGCAATTATTCGCAAACCGGCCTTCCGCGTAAAGCTCGACTTCTTGACCGACGATAGACCGGGCTGATAGTATTTAGGGAGGGTCCGTCCCCTTAATTGCCTATCTGTCCCGGCTTGCGAAACCGTGTCATGACCCCCGTCTTGAAATACGGCGCCCAGGAGTCCGTCCGGCTCGATTCGCCGGGCACGGAACTGTTGGGCCACTGTGGGGTGCCGAACATCGAACCGCTGGAGGACCCGGCGGCGGCGATCGTCCGGGCATTGTCGCAACCGCTGGACTACCCCCCATTGGGTCAGTCGGTCGTGCCGGGAGACCGCGTGGTCCTTGCCGTGGGCGAGTCGGTACCCCATGCGGCGGAGATGGTCGCCGGGGTGGTCCGAAGCCTGACCGACGGTCCTGTCGATCCCGACGGCATTGGGGTGCTACACACCCGCGCCGGCCCATCGGGCGGACCGGACGACCCCTGCCGGCTTCTGCCCGAAGAAGTCCGGAGCCGCGTCGCCTCGATCGCCCACGACCCGAGCGACCGGGGGAATCTCGCGTACTTGGCGACCACCGAGGAGGGGCACCAGATCGAGTTGAACCGCGCGCTGATCGACGCCGACCTGGTGTTGCCGATTGGTTGCGTGCGTGACGGGTGGGCGGCGGGATACCACGGCATCCACAGCCCCGTTTACCCCACCTTTTCCGATGCCCGAACGCTCGCCCGATTCCACTCGCCCAAGATGCTCGATTCTCGTGGCCGGCGTCAGAAGCGGCTGGTGAAGGAGGCGGACGAGGTGGGATGGCTGCTGGGGGTGACTTTCACGATTCAGGTGATTCCCGGCCCCGGCGAGGGGGTTTTGGACGTCTTGGCCGGCGAAGTCAGCGCGGTCCGGCACTACGCGCTGCGGCGGTATTGGGCCGCCTGGCACCGGACGGTTCCACGCCGCGCGGAACTGGTGCTCGCCTCCTTGGAGGGCGGCCAAGGGCAGCAGACCTGGGAGAACCTCGGTCGCGCCTTGGCGGCCGGCGCCGCCCTGGTCGAAGAGGGCGGGGCGCTGGCCGTCTGCTGCGAGTTGGCGGCGGACCGCGGGCCGGCCGTGCAATGCTTGACCACCTCGCGAACACGCGAGGAGGCCGTCGCGCGGATTCGCGACGAGCGCCCCGAGGACGCCGTGCCGGCGATCCAACTCGCCCAGGCATTGGACCATTGCAGCGTCTACTTGCTCAGCCGTCTGGAGCCGTCGGTCGTCGAGGACTTGGACATCACGCCGATGGCCGACGCGGACGAGGTGAGCCGTTTGTTTTCACGCCACGGGTCGTGCATCCTGCTGGCCAACGCGCCCTATGCGTCGGTCACCGTCGAGTCGAACCATGACTGAGTTGACCGCGAAAATCGCCGAGAACGTCAGCCGCGTCCGCGGGCGAATGGCCGAGGCGGCCGCCCGCGCGGGACGCTCGGCGGACGAAGTCCGGCTCGTGGCCGTGACGAAGTACGTCGGGGTCGAGGAGATTCGGGCGTTGGTTCGCTCCGGTTGCACGGTGTTGGGCGAAAGCCGCGCGCAGCACCTTTGCGACATGGCCCGGTTGCTGCGGGACGAGCCGATCCGGTGGCACATGATCGGGCACCTGCAACGAAACAAGATCCGGCGAACCTTGCCCGAGGTCGACATGATCCACTCCGGCGACAGCCCGCGGCTCGTCGAGGCCGTCGATCGAATTGCCGGCGAATTGTCGCTCCGGATGCCGATGCTATTGGAGGTGAACGTTTCGGGCGAGGCCGACAAGGGCGGTTTCGCGCCGGAGGACGTAGAGGGGTTTCTCGCCGCGGCGGCCGAGCTTCGCCACGTCGAGATTCGCGGGCTGATGGCCATGGCTTCGCTCGAGGGAGGGCCGGACGCCGCGCGCCGCGATTTTCGCCGCCTTTCCCAACTCCGGGACCGGCTCCGGCGAAGCTGTCCGGCGGCGGTCGATTTGTCCGAGCTGTCGATGGGCATGAGCGGCGACTACGAAGCGGCCATCGAAGAGGGCGCCACGATCGTCCGCGTCGGCTCCGCGCTGTTCGAGGGAGTCCTGCCGTGATCGAACTGGAGCCGCATCCCGAGGGGACGATCCTGCCGGTTCGGGCGAGCGCCGCCGCGCGCTCCAACGAGATCCGCGGCGAGCAGGACGGCATGCTCCGCGTGTCGGTCACCCAGGCGCCCGAAAAAGGCAAGGCCAACAAGGCGATGATCGAAGTTTTGAGCAAACGGCTGGGGCTGCGAAAGTCGCGGTTCAGCCTGGTATCGGGAGAGACGTCGAGGCAGAAGAAGTTCCTCGTCCGCGCGATTACGCCCGACGAGTTGGCTTCCCTCCTCGCACGAACGCTGGAGTCTTGAGTCGCTGACGGTTCACGGGGGACTGTCCTCCTCGCAACGCGCAAAGGAATCGACCATGCCCACCATGCCTCCCTGGCTCGTCGTCATGCTGCCTTTGGCGCTGCTTCTGGCCGTGTTCTATCTGGCCTGGCGATTCGTGCGGCGGGGCATGGGCGCGATCCACCGGGCGGCGTCCCGGGGCGACGTGGCTCGTATCGAGCAACTCCTGCTGGCCAGCCCCCAGGCCGCGACCGCCAAGGACCTGATGGGATTGCTGCCGTTGGAGTACGCCGCGTACTGGGGCCAGATCGAGGCGGCCGAAATCCTTCTGGCACGCGGCGCCGAGGTGAACGAAGGCCGCGGCTGGACCCCGCTGCATTACGCCGCCGCCCAGGACCGCCCCGAGATGGTCGCCATGCTCCTGGCCCACGGAGCCGACGTCAACGCCGCGTGCCAGGGGGACGATTCGACGCCGCTGCACACGGCCGCGATCAAAAATCGACCGGACGTGCTGCGAATCCTGATCGAACACGGCGCGGCGATCGACGCCAAGACCAAATCGAACTGGACGGCCTGCCATTTCGCCGCCAGCGACGGGAACGTCGAAATCATGCGCGCGCTGGTCGACGGCGGCGCCGACGTCCACGCCGTCAACGCCGGCAACCAAACGCCGCTGGAATTAGCGCTGGCCAATGGGCATCGCGACATCGTCGCGCTCGTCCGGCGGATGCGCGGCGAGGCTTGAGGCGGCTCGGTTTACAGTTCGCGCGGCAGTTGGCGGGGGAACGGGGGCTCGCTGGACTCGGGCAGCGCCAAGTGGTACGTCTCGGCCCAGGCGTCGCGCTCCTCTTCCGTCGCGTAGTAGCGAAGCCAGACCTCCGGATCGCCGCTGGCGCCGGCGCAGTCCCAGTGGAGATAGTTTCGGGCGGACTCGATCTTCTTCTCGCGCGAGGGCAGGATGTCGCGGTAGATCAGACAGTAGAGCTCGCGATCGCTGAGATGATCGGTGAAGTCCAGCACGATCCGCTTCTCGTAAAGCTTCTGGATCACGTCCCAGAGGATCTCGTGCAGGCACTCGTCGTTGAGCACGCCCGGCCGGGGCGGCCGCAATTCCGGCTCGAACCAACGGTAGATCGGCAGCACCGGGGCCTGCTCCCAGGCCAACATCGAGGCGAGGAATTCGTTCTCGAGGGCCAAGGGCCAGTGCCGGACGTCGATCCGGCTGATCGACTCGTCGTAGAACGGCTCGAGCTCGTTGCGCAGCTCGGCGTTGAGCATCAGTTCTTCCACTTCCCCATCGCGGGAACGGCGAGAATCGACCATGTGCCCGGTACCCTTCGATCGAACAACCCAGATGCAACCATCCCTGCCCATCAATCGCGCCTGCCTTAACCTCGACTCTAACAAGGATCTCCATTTCTGGGAAGCATTATTTTTACTCCAGTCGCCCGCAACTCGCGCGCGGAGGCGGATGGACCGCTACGACCGCGCCGGACGGACTGGCCCGCTCGGCGCGACCGCCAAAGTCGCCCCAGCCGCCGCATTCTCACGCCGCCCGATGGACACCCGGCGTCGCACTCGGGTTTGCGTGGCTCCCGCTTCGCGGCTATCATGGTGGTGAACCGATCACCCCCCGGGCGCGTGACGTCATGTCCGACTCGAAGACCGCCTCGATCTTTCCCTTGCCGCTGGTCGCCTTCGAGCGATACATGTTGGCCGACGATCGTCCGGAGTATCCGATGACGTTCACGCTGACGCTGCGGTTGGCGGGCACGGTCGATCGCGAGGCATTCGAGGCGGGCGTCGACGAGGCCCTCGCGCGGCATCCGTTGCTCGTCGCGCTGGTCGAGGGCTCCTCGCGGCGGCGGCCCCGTTGGGTCTCCTCCGGCGCGCGGCGACCGCCGCTGGACTGGGGCGGCCTCGCCGCGCCGCTTCGCTGCCCGCGAGGCGAGGCCATCGATCTGGCGCGCGAGCCGGGATTGCGTCTTTGGGTCCGCCAGGGCGACGGCAGGGCCGAGGTGACCGGACAGTTCCATCACGCGTGTTGCGACGGCATCGGAGGTCTGGTGTTTCTCGGCGACGTTTTGGCCTGCTATGCCATGCGCGTCGCCGAGGGCGACGACCTTCCCGCGCTGAAACCGTCGGCGATCGAGCGCCTCCGCGCTCGCGGCGATTTGGGGCGTGGGCGAGTCCCGTGGAGAAGACGCCTGGCGCGGCTTTTCGGCACGCTCAGTCACGCGGCTCGCTTCAGTTACCAGCGCCCGACGCCCTTGGCGGCGCCCCCGGCGGCCGCGCCGCTTTCGTCGCGTCCCGAGCCGTTTTCGGGCATGTGCCGGCGCGAGTTGAGCGAGGAGGTGTCCGGGCGGCTTCGCGAGGTCGCCCGACGGCGCGGCGCCACCGTGAACGATCTGTTGCTGCGAGACATGTTCCTCACGATCGCCGCGTGGAACGCGCGGTGGGGAAGAGGGTCGCGACGCGCGTGGCTTCGGGTCTTGATGCCGGCGAACCTGCGCGTTGTCGGCGAGCGGGCCACGCCGGCCGCCAACGTGGTCGGCATGAGCTTCCTGTCGCGGCGAGCCGGCGCCTGCGACGACGCCCGGCGGCTCCTGGACGGCATCCGCCGCGAGACGCTCCACGTCAAGCGCACGCGGCGGGGACTGCGATTCATTCACGTGATCGAATGGGCCCAGCGGCTTTGCGGCGGAATGCCGCGGCTACTGGTCTCAGATCGCTGCGTCGCCACCGCCGTGCTGTCGAACGTCGGCGACGCCGCGCGATGGTTCACGGCGACGTTTCCGAGGCGATCGGGCCGGTTGATGGCGGGCAACCTGGTGCTGGAAGGGATCACCGGCGCGCCGCCGATCCGGCCCAAGACGTCCGCGGCGGTGATGATCTCTCGCTGCGCCGGAGAGACGACCGTCAGCCTTCGCTGCGACCCGCGCCGGTTCGCGCCCGAACACGCCGAGGGGCTGCTGGCCGCCTACGTCGACCGACTCGTGCAAACGTCGCAAGAAGCGGACTCGTAGTCGGCGCGTGTGCGTCGAGTGCCACTGCTGGCTTGCCCAGCAGTGCCAACGCATCGCACGGGCTGACAAGCAGCCAGTGGCACCCCGCGTTGTTCGTCAAACGCACGATTCCGACGGCAGCGGCGACGTCGGCGCGGCGTCGGCATCGGGTTTGGCGGGGGCGGCCAGGTGGCGGTCGAAGAATCGCCCGATCCGCCAGTGATACTCGAGCCGCTCCAGCGTGATCGATTCGTTGTGCTTCGCCCGGGGCGTCACCCAGAGTTTCGGCCGGCACGGCATGCTGTCGCGCAACGCCCGAATCACTTCCAAGGGAATATGGCCGTCGCGCCGGCCGTGGATCATCAGGACCGGCTGCCGGATCCGCCGCGCGGACCGATCCACTCCGACGAAGCGGCAGTGGCGCCGGCGGCCGACGACGCCTCGAGCCAAGGCGCAGGTCGTCCGTAGCGCCGGGTCGGGCAATCGCGTGATCAGCCACGAGAACCGGGCGAAGATTTTCGAGAACCGGCGAAGGTAGTGCAGTTGCATCCGCTCGGTCGGGCACGCCCCGTCGAGAACCAGCGTCCGCACCCGCGGATCGGCGGCCGTCGCGCACAACGCCACCGTGCCGCCCTTGCTCACGCCGAGCAGTCCGATTCCCCCCGGCTCGGCGTCCGGGCGGTCGCAGAGATAGTCGATCACCGCGCGAACGTCGCTCACGTCGTACTCGGTCACCCAGGGCATCGGCTCGTAGGCGGGCGTCCGCTGGCTGGCGCCGTGATTGCGGAAGTCGAACGTGAAGATGTCGTAGCCGCGCCGGCGCAAATCCTCCGTATAAGGAATCGAGGCCCAACGGTCCCCGTTCAGTTCATGACAAAACGCGATCACGCCCTTGCGGCGCGCGCCGGTCGTCCCCAGGTACGTGCCCGACAATCGAACCCCGTCGTCCGTGAACAACTCGACGTCCTCCCCCTCGCCAAGCGGCTCCCGCCACTCGGCCGGCAACCATGGCGTCTCGCCGATGAGCCGGGCAACCACGGGCACGTAGACCAACCAACCCACAATCTGCGCCAGCACGACCAGCGTGACGAGTCCCAACAAGAACCAACATAAAGCGACAATCATGGCAACAGTGACTCGAGGGTGACAGCAAATAACCGGGGGTAAGCCCAGGCGGGGTCGCTCCGTTCCGTGGCGAGCGAAGGGCGTCCTTCCCCAGCAAGCAGCAGTCGCCGCGAGTCCAAGACCGCTCCCGGACCGCGGACATTCAACCCGTCACCTTACTGTGCCCCGCGCGTTTGCACAAGTCCCCGCGACTGGGGCATATGCCAATACCACATGAGACGGAAACGTCTCAACTGGCGTTTGCACACGCGACACGCCTGCATGGAGGAATACTCGATCATCGCAACCAATGCACCAGCTTGCCACGCCGCCCCAACCGTGGAACCACCCGGGTTAGCGGGACCGTGGATGGGCTGCTGGAGCGGCAAACCCTCAATGCGCTGGTTTGCGTCTGTTCGCGTACCACCCGCTCGTTTGGAACGCCGATAATCGCCGTCGGCACCGGATGATCCGTCACCGCAGCGAAGACCTTTTCAAGCGCAACGGCTGGCGCAATTCTGGTTCGGAAGAGTGGCACGAAATTCCCTTGGCGGTCTAACGTTAAAGGTAACCGGGCCGATGGACCAACAGAATAAACCGTTGAATTCCCAAGAACCGTTGCCGAAGGATTCCGGCTTGAATCGCCGGAAATCGAATCGACTCCGGTTCACCGATTTGTTAACTGGCTTTTCATCTGGGCGGATGAAGCACCAGGAACTCTGTGACTATCTTTCGGACCTGTTCTTCAATGCTCGTGAGGGTGTCGATCGTTTCATCACCCGCAGCGGGGCACCCTTTTACAAAGCGTATCGAGACGGCGTGGTGTGGTTTCACATTCACTTCGCGACCAACGCGGCCGAGTATTGCGCCGTCTTCAAACGGAACGCCTGCCCGGAGTTCCATGCCGCTGGTGTAACAGAATGGAATGGTCGGGAACAAATAAGTCGAGCCCCCAATCGACATGGAGGCTTCGGTACGGGCATTGTGCTTGGCAGTGTTGCTCAACTCGTGAAGAATCCAAAGCGGGTGACGCCAACGGAGATTCCCAGCATGATATGGTTGCGCCCTCTCGATGATTGCTTGATCGCCAGATCGCAGGTGGGCAATACTTCGGGCTCCGCCGTTGGCAAAAGTGGACCTTCGTCGTCGGTACGTTCGATAGACAAAGATCGGAAACTGGGGCTTCCTCGGCCTGCCAGGTCGCCGTCTGGACAGCTTGGTAATGGCGATGTCAAGAACAGATCTAAGCGAAACGGTAAGCTGGCCAATCTCAACATCCCACTTTGGGTTGGGAGGCTGGCCGACGACGAGGCGTATGAGCTTGTGCGTGCCACCCGGCTCATCCTCAAACCGGATAGTGTTGAGATCAGATTTGATGACACCGTCGATGTCCCGGCGCAGCTCATCGAGTTTGTCGTTAGCGACACGGAGCGTGAGAATTGAGTCATACAGCGGGTGCGATGATGAAGGCAAATCGGGAAGCGCTACGTCTTCTTGCGATGACGTTATGCGTGTCAGACGCGCCTTCTTCCGTTGGATTTCGTCGTATTTTTTGCCACGAATGCTGAACCCGATGAATTTATCGTTCGCGACTGCTCGGATAGTTGCGGGTGACATGGGTTTTGCCAGTTAACGTTACGGATCAAGGGGCGGCGGCCCGTGACCTTACCACAATCCAGCACGGCGACCGCCGCTCCCGTGCATCCGATTGTTCTGCGAGGTTTTGAATGGATACGTCCACAAGCGAGAAGCCGAAGCTGCTAACCAATCGAGGTCCCAATACCATGCAAACGATGTGTTCGGATAATGCTTGGAGAGCTATCGAACTGCTATTGCGTGGCATCCAGGAACTGATCGACAAAAGGAAAGACGCCGGTAAGTCGACAGCGATTGACCGAATTTCATTCACGAATGAGAATCAAGTTCGAACTCAAACAATTCACTGGTCTGAACCTTGAGTCCAGCTTGACGGCATTTGTCAATGAAGTCTTTGAGCGATGTTGATGATTCATAGGCAGAAGTAATAGCGTCTTCGGACCCGATTATTCTTCCGCCAGTCAGCAGTACGGTTGTGTTGTTGCCAGATTCCATGAAGCACATCGGGAATCGATCGTCGTCCCACGGGCGGGGATCTCGGATGGGTTGAAAACTCGACATGTTGTGTCCTTTCGTGTTAGCAGAACGTTACGGATCACGCGGGCGGGACGCGTGATTGTCCGCTTGAATTCGCGCGCAAGCCCGCCTCGCGTGCATCCGATGGTTCTGACCGTTTGGGCTACCAATCTGGTTTCGTTTGTCGAGGAGGTCTTTTGGGAAGGGGATTCTCCGGATTTGGGACGAACTTCTCGCATGACGGACATGTCCACCCATGTTCATGGGTCTGCATTGGGGACCATTTACCATCTTGACGACAGCGAGGACAATAATGAATGCCAGACGACCGTTCGAGCCACGTCCCGGTTCGTGGGAGGAAGTCTGCTTCTGGGGTGCTGTGTACCTTTGCGCAAAGTGCCGCATTTTCGGCCTTAAGCTCTTCCATTTCTTCCGCATGTCGCGCCTCAAGGCGGTCCATTTCTTCCTTGTGTTGTTGCTCAAGTTGGAACGACTCGCGTTGAACCTCCAATGCCGCTTGCTTGATTGGAAGAACAGCTTCGCGAGTTCGTGTTTCCAGCCGCGAAGCGTCGAGTTGCGTGACGAGGTCAACCAGGTCCTTGATAGCGCCCATGAGAGTGGCCTTAGAGGATTCACTTGTCAGAACGTCACGATTCAACCGGCGGCGGCCAAAAAGGCTTGACTTCAGGACCGACCCGATCCGCCGCTCGGTTGCAATCGATTGTTCGCCTTTAGGACGCATCCGAGCTGTCAGCGTTCGATGCGATTGCCAATGGATCGGCTAAGTCAATCCCAGGAAGTTCCTGATTCAGCCAAGCCTTGAACTCCTTGCTTGTCAGCTTGAGTGCCCACTCATTGCCTGAGACGAAATCAAGGAAATAGAGTAAGTCGTGGATTAGTTCAAGATATTCAGTGACCTTCTCACCATCAACAGTGAGTTCGCCCTTGTGAATCAGTAGATTGCGCTGGTGAACCATATTGGAGACAAGTTTAAGGTACGAGGGCGAAATCGCCGGAACAGCCGAGTGACGGCTGGCGAGCAATCTTGGAAGGTAGTCGCGAAGCAGCGTCACCACGGGAGGTGACGGCATTTCCAATATCAGGTACTCGGCATCTGGAACGAGTTGAACGATACAATGTTTCACCGCAACTTCCAGAGCGGACACACCTTGGGTTAGTGCCGCTTTGATATCTCGATGCCTCTGGGCCCATGCGTCCCGAAAGAGTCCGTGGGCAATAGGTTCCGAACGTTCATCCGAAAGGATGTCAGAGATAACTTCCGTGCCCAGCGCTGTTGCGATGATGTCACGCCTGACCTCTGGATGACCGTACATCGTCCGTGGTACAGTCGTCCATGACTTCCCATCCTCGGACCACAGAAAGTCAGGGGCCGTTGGAAACGCTTTTCCCGGGCTACCGAGGTCGAAACGCCATCGGAGATTCTTGACAATTTTGTCGGCGTAGGTCCTTTTGGCGTTCATGATCTGAGAAAGTCGATCGTCAGCGCCCGAAGAAAGGCCCGAAGGGAATGAGGTGGTCGGGGTTGTCAAGACAGAAAAGCGGAGTGTTTAAGGTGGATTCTAGGGTTGCTGTTGGGGGGCGTTGCGGAGCGTAGTGAGCGCAG